>NKIT01000080.1 GCA_002256185.1 Rhodobacteraceae bacterium PARR1
GTGGAAGCGGCGGGATGACCCAGATTGGCTGCTGGTGTCGGGTCCGATGACCCTGTCGCTCGCGGTGGGGTCGCTGTGGCTGTTCATCGCGCCGACGATGCCTATCGTTGCGGGCGTGTCGATCCTTGTGATGGCAGGCTCTGCCCTGACCGCGTTCCTGCGCGCTGATACCTTCGCCGACCGCTGGACGCTGGCCGCGCCGATTGCGATCTATGCGGGGTGGCTGTCAGCCGCCGCTGCGGTCTCCACGGGCGTGATTCTGGCCGGATATGGGGTGCTGTCGGACACTGGGGCCGCTCTGGCGATGCTGGCCGTGGTGATCGTGCTGGCGGGCGCGATGCAATACCGCCAACCGCGCCTGCCGGAATATGGGCTCACGGTGATCTGGGCTTTGCTTGGGGTGGTCGCCGCGAATTGGGCGCAGAACGTGACGGTGTTCCTTGCCGCCGCCGTGGCCGCGCTGATCGTGGCCGGAGGGCTGATCCTGCTGCTGCCAAGGATGCGGCGGGGGCTATAGGCTTCCCATGTATTCCGAAACCTGAAATCCGGGCCACACTCGCAACGCGACAACTGCGCGTGGCCCCAAAGGCCACGGGCCGCGCGCGGCCTTAACAGCGACAGGACGAAACTCTCCAGTGGAGAGTTTCGACCTGTCTTGCACTTTCATCAGACGCTAAAACTCAGTCCTTCCGCCCGTCGATATGCTTGCGCAGACGCGACGGCGTGTTGAACTTGCGTTCCTTGAACGGGTTCTTGTCGCCTTGGCTGCGGAACATGATGCGGATGGGGGTTCCCGGCATCTCAAAATGGTCGCGCAAGCCATTGACCAGATAGCGTTTATAGCTGTCGGGCATTTCATCGGGGCGCGAGCACATGATGACGAACCCCGGCGGGCGGGCCTTCACTTGGGTCATATAGCGCAGCTTGATGCGGTGGCCGCCGGGGGCTGGCGGCGGGTGCGCTTCGGTCATCGCGCCCAGCCAAGTGTTCAGCCGCGCCGTGGTGATGCGCTTGTTCCAGATGTCATGCGCGCGACGGATGGCGTCGTGCAGACGATCCAAGCCCCGGCCCGTCTTGGCCGAAACCGTGATCAGGGGTGCCCCCCGCAACTGCGGCAAGAGACGTTCGAACATCTCCTTCAACTCAGCCAGCTTTTCCTGCTTTTCGTCCTCAAGGTCCCACTTGTTGACGGCCACAACCACGGCGCGGCCTTCGGATTCGGCGTAATCCGCGATCCGCAAATCCTGCACCTCGAACGGGATTTCAACGTCCAAGAGAACCACAACAACTTCGGCAAAGCGCACGGCACGCAGACCATCGGCAACCGACAGCTTTTCGAGCTTTTCCGTGATCCGGGCCTTTTTGCGCATCCCTGCGGTATCAAAAATCCGGATCGGCGTGCCCATCCAGTCCGACCGGACCGAGATGGCATCGCGCGTGATCCCGGCCTCTGGCCCGGTCAACAGGCGGTCTTGGCCAATGATCTTGTTGATCAGCGTGGATTTCCCGGCGTTCGGTCGCCCGATCACCGCGATTTGCAGCGGTTTCTTGGCCGTGGGCTTGTGGGCGGCTTCGTCCACTTCCTCATCGGCTTCGCCTTCGGAAATATCCACCTCGGTGTCCGGGGTGTTCTCGGCCTCACGCTCGGCGAATTCTTCGCGGAAAGGCAGCATGATCCGGTAAAGGTCATCAATGCCTTCGCCATGTTCGGCAGACAGGCGGATCGGCTCACCCAGACCCAAGGACCACGCCTCAAGCGCGCCGGAATCGCCTGCGGCCCCTTCGGCCTTGTTCACGCCCAGAATCACACGCGCATTCTTTTTGCGCAGGATGTCGGCGAAAACCTCATCGGTCGGGGTCACACCCACGCGCCCGTCGATCAGGAACAGGCACACATCAGCCATTTCCACCGCGCGTTCGGTCAGCCGCCGCATCCGGCCCTGAAGGCTGTCATCGGTGACTTCTTCAAGCCCCGCCGTGTCGATGGCGGTAAAGCGCAGGTCATAAATCCGCGCGTCCCCTTCGCGCAAATCGCGCGTCACGCCGGGCTGGTCATCGACCAAGGCCAGTTTGCGCCCAACCAGACGGTTGAACAGCGTGGACTTGCCCACATTGGGCCGCCCCACAATGGCGAGGGTAAAGCTCATCGTCCGTCATCCTGACGCGTTGGAAAGCGCTAGGCCTTACACCGGCTTTCGATCAACGGAAAGCCAGAAGTTGCCCGTTGCCGCTGACGACATAAAGCATCCCCCCCGCCAAGGCCGGGTTAGAGGCCGCGCCGCCGGGAATCGCCACCCCGCCGACCATCGCGCCATCGGCCGGGTTGAACAGGCGGAGTTGTCCATCCCCACCCGCGACGACCAAGCGCCCGCCTGCCAAGACGGGGCCGTAATGGGCGGTAATGGCTTTGCGTTTGCGGGGTTTGTCGGTGTCCCAATACGGCATCTCGACCGCCCAGATCACCGCACCCGTGGCGGCATCCAGACGCACCAGACGCGCCTCATCGTTCACGACAAAGACCGACCCGCCAACCACCAAAGGCGGGTTCATCGCACCCTCGACCGCCGTCCAGAGCCGCTGACCGGATGCGGCATCCACCGCCGCCGTCCGCCCTGCCGCGGTCCCGACATAGATCGTGTCGCCCACCACCGCCGGATCGCCGGTGATGTCGGTCAGGCCCTGATAGCCGCGCCCGATGCGCTGGCCGGTGACGGGGGCCTCCCACACCGGCAGGCCCGACTGCCGCAGCGCTGCCGTCAAACCGCCCGAGGCAAAGGGGAAGATCACCGCCCGATCCGTGACCGCAGGCGCGGCAGAGCCGATCACCCCGGTGGCCGAAGGCGCACCCGGCACCGTCCACAGCACCTTGCCGGTGGCCGCATCGACTGCATACCCCGCGCCATCGCGGCCCACGGCATAGACCGCCCCACCTGACACAGCAGGGGCACCCGTCACCGGGCTGTCCAGACGTTGCCGCCACAGCACTTGGCCAGAGCCTGCTTGCAGCGCCACCAACTCGCCATAGCCCGTGGTGGCAAACAGTCGGTCGCCATCGACCGCCAGACCACCACCCGACACTTCGCCGCCCCGGTCAAACTCTGCCGTCAGGTTGGCCCCCCAGACCGCCGCCCCGGCGGTTGAGGTGGCCTGCACGCGGTCCAGCGCATCCATGGTGAAGATCAGACCGCCAGTAACGACGGGGGCTGCCGCGACGCGGTTCTTGCGGCTGTTGCCTTGGCCGACAGAGGTGGCCCAGATCAGTTGCGGTGTCGCCGACAACTGCCCATGCAGACCGGCATGACGCACATCACCGCCGCGATGGGTCCAAGAGGCATTGGCCGTGGCGGCGGGCAGCGAGATCGGTTGCGCCTGATTGCCGGGGTCTGCGGTCACATCCTCGGCTGCAAGATCGGCGCGCAACGGCAGGCGTTCACCCTGCAAGACCAGCTCGCGTTCGCACCCTGCCAGCGCCAGAACCAGCACCAGACCTGTCATCGCCGCTTTTGTTGCCTGCGCCACCTGATCCGTCCTTCTGTTCCGCCGCTGCGGGATGTTGTGCCTGCCGTGCCGGGGTTCAGCCTGCGTCGATCACGTCTGTTTTGGGGGCCTCTGGCGCGGAGTCCTCCACCGTGCCGCCCAAGGCCACGATCACCTGCCGCGCGCGGGATTTCAGGGCCGCCGGGGCCTCTTGATCCTGTGACAGCGCGGTCAGGGCGGCAATCGCCTCATCGGTCTTGGACTCTTCGATCAGAAGATAGGCCAGTTGTTCCAGCGCCAAGGTGCGGAACGGGCGTCCCGGCACCGCGATGCCATCCAAGGCCGCGCGTCGATCCGCCAAAGGGGTATCTGCCCCCGCCACGATCACGCGGCGCAACACGGCCAGATCACGGTAGGACTGGGGCTGGCTGGCATCCGCTGCCAATGCATCCAGCGCCGCCAAGGCCCCCGCCTTGTCGGTTTCCGGGTCAGAGGCGCGCATCAGTTGCAAGATGCCGGTCTGGCTGCCGTCCGAAGCAATCTCGGCCAGTGCTGCCGTGCGCTCTTCGGGGTTGGACAGGTCCAGCGCCTCGGTCAGGGCGTCGCCAAAGGCTTGGGCGCGGCTGGCAGCCTGCGATTTCTGCCATTCGTTCCACGCGGCACCGCCGACGATGGCCAGAACGATGGCCACGCCGATCCAGCCGTATTTGCGGAAGAGGCCGAACAGACGGTCACGGCGAACCTCTTCGGTCACCTCGTCGATGAAACTATCGGGATTGCTCAAGGCGGCCTCTCCAGTCCTTTTGCCCCGTCTTACACGGAACGGGGTTTGGTTGCCAAGCCCTGCGCCCTGACAGAGGTGTGACGGTGGCAGACAAAGTTTTGCTGGAAGGAGAGGATACCGAACCAAATCTCATCGGGCGGGAAAGGAAAAGCACTGCTTTTCCCCGCCCGCATAAACCACATCCCCGCTCTCGCGTTCCGCCAAACCGACATAGGCCAGCGCCCGGCCCGGCGGGCGAGAAGCGCCCGCCCCCGTTTGAATCGGCGGGCGGGACGGGCGCTGGCCGGGGGCTTTGGGCCCCCGTCCGGAATGGGGCCAGCGGCACCGCATGACCTCGGCGATAGCCTCGGCCAAGAAAAGCATGGCAACCCCCGCCCATCACTCCGCCGCCAGCGTCTCTTCCTCTTCCGCCGATTGGCGGGCCCACATCGCGGCATAGCGTCCGCCGGCGGCCAGCAAATCCTCATGCCGGCCCTGTTCGACGATGCGGCCCTGTTCCAGCACCACGATCTCATCAGCATCGGCGATGGTTGACAGGCGGTGGGCGATGGTGATCACCGTCCGCCCCTCACCCATGGCGCGCAGGCTGTCTTGGATGTCGCGTTCGGTCTGGGTGTCCAAGGCGCTGGTCGCCTCATCCAGAATCAGGATCGGCGGGTTCTTCAACAGCGTCCGGGCAATCCCCACCCGCTGCTTTTCCCCGCCAGACAGCTTCAGCCCGCGTTCGCCGACCTTGGTCTCATAGCCTTCGGGCAAGGACACGATGAAATCGTGAATCCGCGCGCCACGAGCCGCCGCCTCAATCTCGTCTTGCGTGGCCCCGGCGCGGCCATAGGCGATGTTGTAACGCACCGTGTCGTTGAACAGCACGGTATCCTGCGGCACCACGCCGATGCTGGCGTGGATGGAGCTTTGCGCCACATCGCGCAAATCCTGCCCGTCGATGCGGATCGCCCCGCCCGTAACGTCGTAGAACCGGAAGAGCAACCGCGCGATGGTGGATTTGCCAGACCCGGACGGTCCAACCAGCGCCACACGATGGCCTGCGGGAATGGTCAGGCTGACGCCCTTCAGGATGGCCCGGTTGGGGTCATAGCCGAAGTCCACACCATCAAGTTCCACCTTGCCGCCCGCGACTGCCAAGGGCTTGGCACCCGGCTTGTCCATCACCTCGGCGGGTTGGCCCAAAAGACCGAACATCTCGCCCATGTCGACCAGCGCTTGACGGATTTCGCGATACACGGTGCCCAGAAAGCCCAAGGGCATGGTGATCTGGATCATATAGGCGTTGACCATGACGAAATCGCCCACGGTCAGCGCCCCGGCCTGCACGCCCTTGGCCGCCATCACCATGACGATGACAAGACCCGTCGTGATGATGAAACTTTGCCCCGCGTTCAGGGCAGCGAGGGATTGCCCGGTCTGAACGGCGGCGGATTCATAGCCCTCCATCGCGCGGTCATAGCGATCCGCCTCGCGCTTTTCGGCGTTGAAATACTTGACGGTTTCGTAGTTCAGCAGACTGTCGATGGCCTTTTGGTTGGCGTCGGTGTCCTGATCATTCATCTTGCGGCGAATTTGCACGCGCCACTCGGTGACCTTGAAGGTGTAGGTTACGTAAAGCGCGATGGTGACCACGACCACCGCCGCATATTGCCAGCCAAAGACGACCGCAAAAAAGATCGACACCATCGACAATTCGATGATCAACGGCCCGATGGAAAACAGGGTGAAGCGCAGCAGGAAGTCGACGCCCTTCACCCCGCGCTCGATGATCCGGCTGAGGCCCCCCGTCTTGCGCGTGATGTGATAGCGCAGCGACAAGCGGTGGATATGAGTGAAGGTTTCCAACGCGAGTTGGCGCAAAGCGCGTTGGCCGACCCGGACGAACACCGCATCGCGCAATTCGCCAAACAGCACCGACCCCAAGCGCGCCATGCCGTAAGCCACGGTCAGACCCACCGCCGCAAGGCCCATCAGCGTGGCAGCATCGGGCGCATCCTTGGCCAACACATCGACCGCCTGCTTATACAGCATCGGCGTGACGAATGAGACCATCTTTGATGCCACCAGCATCAACAGCGCAAGGATCACGCGCCGTTTTACCCAGCCCTGACCCTCCGGCCAGAGATAGGGCAGAACCCGCAGAATGGTCTGCATGCCGCTGGCCGATTTCACAGGCGTGGCTGTGACAGTCGCTGCGGGGGCTTTGGTGGTATCGCGCATGGCAGGGGTTCCTCTTCGGACCCTTGCTTATGCCGATTGGCCTGCCTTGACCAGAGCGGCGGGCGCACAGCCAGAGTGCGCGCCCGCCAGAAGCTGTGTCACGGCTTGGGCGCGATGGTGAATATCTGGCCCGGATAGATCAGGTCCGGGTCGCGGATCTGGTCCTTGTTCGCCTCGAACACCTGCACATACATCACCCCATCGCCAAGGTTCTCCCGCGCGATGCGCCACAGCGTGTAGCCGGGCTGCACCGTGATCTGGATCGGCGCGGGGGCTTGGGCTGTGGGAGCAGGCTCTGCCGCAGGGGCCTCTGCCACGACTTCGGTCACGGGCGCTTCAGCGGGGTCCGTGCTGGCAGTTTCTGCGGGGACGGCAGGCTCTGCCCCGGCAACCTCGGTTGTGGCTGTCGGTTCGGCGGCGGTTTCCGCAACCTCTGGTGCCGCTTCGGTCGCAGCCGCTTCGGTCGCTGTGGGCGCGGCGGGTTCGGGCGTTACCGTTTCGGCGGCCGTGGTCGTCGCAGCCGCAGGTTCCGTTGCGGCAGGTGCAGCCACTGGTTCGGCAGGGGCGGCGGCGGCGGCCAAAGCCTCAAGCGATTCCCGTTTGAACGGGGTTTCAAAGCGCGAGGTCACGTTGCCCCCGGCATCGACCTGATCGACCCGAAGCGTGTAAATGCCCGGCTTGATGTCGGCCAGCGTCACCGACCAATCCCCCGCCTGCGCCACAGTCGCCTCTGCCGTCGCGGCATTGTCGAGGTAAAGCCGCACCAAAGCCCCCGCCGTGCCGCGACCGGCCAGCACCACAGCACCTTCGGGCGTGTAGCTGATGGCATCGACCGTGACATTGGCAGCAGCAACCGTGCCGTCACCGATGCCTTGCAAGACCTTTGCGCCCGCATCCGTCACCATAAGTGCGGCGGGTGCTGCGGCAGGTGCTGCGGCAGGTTCGGCGGCAGCCGTATCGGCAGCGGCGGTTTCAGCCGGTTCCGCAGGTTCCGTCTGCGCGATCACCGGGGCCACCGTGGGCGCAATGGCGACCGTCGATCCGGCGGGAATTTCGGTCCCATCCGCCAGCACCATCACCACCGACAGCGCGCGGGCGGCGTCGCTGGGCGGCAGGCTGAACATGCCGACAAAATTGCCCGATGCATCGGCGGGAATGGCGATCACCTCAGCCCCATCCACGCGCAAGGACAGGCTGGACCCCGGCGCACCCTTGCCCGCAATCACCGCGCTGCCATCCTGTTCGATCCGTACCACATCCAAGGTCGGCGCGGCGGGCAAAGCGGGTGCCACTGCTGGTGCGGCGGCGGTTTCCTCTGCCGGAGCAGGCTCTGCCGCGGGTTCGGCAGGCGCGGCGGCGGTCGCATCTGCCGCTGGGGCCGCAGTCGCATCGGCGGCTGGTGCAGGCTCAGGCTCAGGCGCAGCGGCGGCGGCGGCATCGTCCGCCTTTGTCATCGCTGGCGCGTTATCCCCGTCAGGACCGCCGCGATGCGGACCACCGCGCAACGAACTCATCCCCCACAAGATCGCCGCCACAACGGCCACCACGCCCCCGATCCGCGCCCCTCGCGCACCGGTCGTCAATTCTGCCCAAGGTTTCATCCGTCATTCCCTTTTCGCGGGGCCTGTTGCCGACCCCTGCTTTCCTTTGCATTCCAACCTCATTATGACCCGACAAGGCAACTGGTTTTCAGGAATATCCCGCAAATGTCCGATGTGCTTCGTTCTGTCTGCGTGTTCTGCGGCTCTCGGTCCGGGGGGTCGCCCGCCTATGCGCAGGCGGCGCGAGGGGTGGGACAGGCCATCGCCCGCAATGGCTGGCGGCTGGTTTATGGGGCTGGGGATGTCGGGCTGATGGGCGAGGTGGCCCGTGCCGCGATGGCCGATGGCGCGCGGACGCTTGGCGTGATCCCCACCCATCTGATGGGCCGCGAACAGGGCAAGCGCGACCTGACCAATCTGGTCATCACCGAGGATATGCACGAACGCAAGAAGGTAATGTTCATGAACTCGGACGCCATCGTGGTCTTGCCGGGCGGGGCGGGCAGTCTGGATGAGTTCTTTGAGGTGCTGACATGGCGGCAGATCGGCCTGCATAAAAAACCGATCTACCTGCTGGATACCGACGGCTATTGGCAACCCTTGATCGCGCTTATGGATCACGTCATCGCCCAAGGCTTTGCCGAAGATACGATGCGGTCCTACTTCATCACCGTCGCAGATGTGTCGACGCTTGAGGCCAGCCTGCGCGCCACCCTGTCCTGACGCCAGCTTTCGGCACTGTAGAGCGCGAGGCCCGCCCAGATCAGGCCAAAGGCCGCACCGTGCCATGGAGTGAATGGCTCGCCGAAGATCATCACGGCGGAATACATCTGGATCGTCGGGTTCAGGTAACCGACGATGCCAAGGGTCGAAAGCCGCACCCTTTGCGCGCCCCATGAAAACAGGATCAACGGCCCGCCGGTGATGATCCCCGATATGGGCAGCATCAGCGCGGTGTTCAGATCCTGCGCCGCAACGCCGCCGCCCTGCCAGATCAAATAGGCCAGCGCCAAGGGGGCCAGCACCAGCACTTCGGCGGTGACGGACACCACGGCGGGGGCGTTCAGCTTTTTCTTGATGACCAGATAGGGCGCAAAGGACAGCGCCAGCGCCAGCGCGATGAAGGGCGGCACGCCCTGCCCCAGCGTCAGCACGGCGACGGCCAGCGCCGCCAGACCCACCGCCGCCCCTTGCAGGCGCGAGAGGCGTTCGCCCAGCAAGGCGACCCCCAGCAGGACCGACACCAATGGAAGGATATAATACCCAAGGCTCGCCTGCACCGCATGGCCGCTTTGGATCGCCCAGATGAACAGGCCCCAATTGACCGATACAATGGCCGCCGCCCCGATGATCCGCGCCCTAAGCGGCCCGATCAGAAGCGCAGGCACCGCCGACAGCCGACGTTGCGCGGCCAGAAGCGCGCCAAAGAACACCAGCGTCCACAGCGTGCGATGCGCCAGAACTTCCATCGGCGGAACATGCGACAGGGCTTTGTAATACAGGGTCGCAAAACCCCAGATCGTGCAGGCCAGCAGGATCGCGGCCACGCCCTTTGCACTGTCAGACATGGATTTGCCTTAGCGCTCCAGCCGCGCCATGCGCCCGCCACGCCGCTTGGCCAGACGCGGTGCGCGCAACGGCAGGTCTGCCATCACCGCCGCCCGCGCCTCATGCGTCAGGCGCGACCATTGGGTGATTTCGTCGATCGTGCGAAAACAGCCGACGCAGATACGCTCTGCCGGGTGGATGGTGCAAAGTTTGACGCAAGGCGACTGGATTTCATCGCGCTGCCAGACATCGTCTTTCATCACATCTCCTGCCCGCTGCCGACATGGGGGGTCATATAACCCATGCGGTCCAACGCACCCTGCAAGATATAGCCTGCGGCGACGGCATCGATCACCTCTTTCCGACGCTTGCGTGACGTATCCGCCTCAAGGAGTGCCCTTTCTGCCGCAACAGTGGACAGACGCTCATCCCAGTAAAAGATCGGAAGGTCCGTCAGCCGGGCCAGATTGCGGGCAAACGCGCGGGTGGATTGCACGCGCGGTCCTTCGCTGCCGTCCATGTTCAGGGGCAGGCCAAGGATCAGGCCATGGACCTCTCGCGCCTTGACGATCTCGAACAACCGCGCGGCGTCTTCGGTGAATTTGACGCGGCGGATGATCTCGGACGGGGTGGCGACGGACCGGCGCAGGTCGGAAATCGCAACGCCGATGGTTTTTTCGCCAAAATCGAGGCCCGCAATCGACCGATTGGGCGGCAGCGTGGCCAAGAACCCCTCCATCGTGTCGCAGATCATGGGGTCAGCCCAGAGGTGACGGCGAGTTCCTTCAGCGCCGATGTCCCCACCGTATCGCCCTTGAGCGCCACCTTAGAGCGGTCATAGGCGGCCTGCGCCTCCGGCAGACGGTCCAGTTGCACCAAGGCATTGACCAGCCGCGCCCATTCTTCGGGGCTGCCGCCTTCGGATTGCAGACGGGTGTCAAGCTGGGCCACCATGCCTTCGATCATCGCCTGACGATCCTCGGCGCTCATTTCCGCGGCGGCGGCGACATCCCCGGCGTCGGGTCCGGGCATCACGGCTTCGGGCAGGGTGTATTTCTCACCGGCGCGGAAGGCGATGTCTTCGATCTGGGCGCGGATCGGCGCGATCCATGGCGCATCCTGCGGGCCCCCGTCCTGCGCTGCCGTGTCTAGAAGCGGCGCCCAGAGGCGGAAGGTGACGTCATAGCGCCCCACCTGCGCCATCAGCACGCCAGAGTAGAACCGCGCGGTGCCATTGTCGGGGTCCAGCGCCAGCGCGCGGGTCAGGGCCTGTTCCGCCTCAGGCGTCACGACACCGGCGGCGGCCATGATCATCACCTCGGCCAATGCGGCGTGATCCTCGGCGGTGGCTCCGTCGCCCTTGGCGGCGACCAGTTGTTCCATTGCCTTGCGCGCGGCAGGCAGGTTGCCAAGACGCGCCTCGTTTGACGCCAGAAGCTCCAGCCCTTTCACATCCGTCGGACGCTCTGCCACGGCGGCGCGAAGCTTGCCGATCAGGTCGGCAAAGGCGGGATCGACGGGTTGGGCTTCGGCTTTGGGGGCAATGGCTTCGGCAGTGGCCTGATCGGGACGCGCGGCACGCAGGTCTTCGGACATCTGCAAGCGCAGTGACAGCGGCAGGTCCGGGTATCCCGGCGCACCAAGGCGGTCATAGGCGAGGAACGCCCCCGCAAGGATCACCGCCACCACGGCAGCGGCAACAGGGATACCGCCCCGACGCACCGGGCCGTTGCCAGCCTGTGCCGCACGATCCGCCTCAAGCAAGCGGCGCGAGACTTCGGCACGTTGGCGGTCGGCCTCTTCGGGCGGGAGGGTGCCACGGGTCAGGTCACGCTCGATTTCCGTGAGTTGGTCCTTGTAGACCTTGATGTCGAATTCCGCCGCCGCGCGCAGATCATCCCCCGCCCGCGCCATCGCCCGCAGGAGCACCGCCGCGACGGCCAGAGTCACCGCCCCTGCGATCAGCCAGAATTGCCAGTTGTCCATCCCGCCCCCGATACGCACACAGTCTTGCGTCTCATGTAATGCCAAGGCGGCAGCGGCGAAAGGCGGGAAACGCAGGCGTGACCGGACAGGGCGACGCAGGGGGGCCCCTTGCAACATAGCCAACGATCAGGATCGGACCGGGACCCAAAGTCCCGGTCCGCGCGCAGCCCGCCCCACCCATTGTCTAAACGGGGGGCTGCGCGCCCAAGGGCGCACAACCCGGCGGTCTGCACGCGGACCTCTGGCGGCTAGGGCAAACTCTCCCCCAGAGAGTTTGCCCTAGCCTTGCGCTTTTGCTTGCGAAGCGCCCCCACAAAACCTTTCCCGCCCTCATGTCGCAAATTTACCGAATGTGCCGCATCCGCAGGGGGACAATTGCCCCGCCCTGCCCCATGTGTCAGGACAGCCGAAATCCGACGTCCGACGCGCCTTGGGGAGTCCCGCCATGAAACGCTATTCCGTCTTCGCCATCGCCCGCGAGGCCTTTCGCGATCACACCGGATGGGAACGCGCTTGGCGCAACCCCACCCCCAAAGCGCAATATGACGCCATCATCGTGGGCGCAGGCGGGCATGGCCTTGCCACCGCCTATTACCTTGGCAAAAACTTCGGCATCACCAATGTCGCCATCATCGAAAAGGGCTGGCTGGGCGGCGGCAACACCGGCCGCAACACTACGATCATCCGGTCGAACTACCTGCAAGACCCCTCGGCCGCGATCTATGAAAAGGCCCGCAGCCTTTATGAAACGCTGAGCCAAGACCTGAACTACAACGTCATGTTCAGCCCCCGTGGCCTTCTGATGCTGGCGCAAACACACCACGAAGTGCGGGGATACCTGCGCACCGTGCATGCCAACAACCTGCAAGGCGTGGCGACGGAATGGATCGAACCCAACCGCGTCAAGGAATTGGTGCCGATCATCAACATCGACGGGCCGCGTTACCCGGTGCTCGGGGCGCTCTTTCAGGCACGCGGCGGCACGGCGCGGCATGACGCGGTGGCTTGGGGCTATGCGCGGGCGTGCTCGGCCATGGGGATGGATGTTATCCAGCAGTGCGAGGTGAAGGGCGTTCGCTCTGAAAACGGCCAAGTCACCGGCGTGGAAACCACCAAGGGCTTCATCGGCTGCAAGAAACTCGGTATCGTTGTCGCAGGCCATTCGGGCCAGGTCGCCGACATGGCGGGCTTCCGTCTGCCGGTCGAAGCGGTGGCCCTGCAAGCGCTGGTGTCCGAACCGATCAAGCCCTGCATGGACGTCGTCGTGATGGCCAACACCGTCCACGGCTACATGTCGCAATCCGACAAGGGCGAGATGGTGATCGGCGGCGGCACCGACGGGTTCAACAACTTTACCCAGCGCGGCAGCTTCCACCATATCGAGGAAACCCTGCGCGCCCTCGTCGAAACCTTCCCGATGATCAGCCGCCTGAAAATGCTGCGCCAATGGGGCGGGATCGTGGACATGACGGGGGACCGTTCGCCCATCATCTCAAAAACCCCGCTGGGGAATTGCTTCATCAACTGCGGTTGGGGCACGGGTGGCTTCAAGGCCATCCCCGGTTCCGGCTGGGCGATGGCCGAGCTGATGGCCAAAGGCGAACCCGGTGCTTTGGCCGCCGATTTCAACATGTGGCGCTTCCGCGAGGGCCAGTTCATCGACGAGTCCGTCGCCGCAGGGGTGGCGCATTGATGAACAGAGTTTCGCATCCAATTCTTTGCGCCACTGGCGCAACCCGCAAGGAGATCATCCATGCTCATTCTTGAATGCCCCTATTGCGGCGTGAAGGCCGAGGAGACCGAGCTTTCGCCCGGCTATGAGGCGCATCTGAAACGTTTTGGCCCCGGCTCGTCGGATGACGACTTTGAGGCTTACATGTTCGCCCGCAAGAACCCCAAGGGCGTGCATTTTGAACGCTGGCGGCACAGCTATGGCTGCGGCAAGTGGTTTTTGGCCGCCCGCTGCACCGCCACGCTTGAGGTTTTCGGAACATATCCCGCGCAGTCGTCGGAACCTCCGGCGGACCTCGTGGCAAAGATCAAGGCCAAGCGGCCTGACTGGAAGGGCTTCAAATGAGCACCCGTCTTTCCAAGGGCGGTCGCCTGATCGACCGCGCATCGGCACAGGAATTCACCTTTAACGGCAAGCGGTTGCAGGGCTTCAAGGGCGATACCCTTGCCGCTGCCTTGCTGGCCAATGACCAGATGCTGGTCGGCCGGTCGTTCAAATACCACCGCCCGCGCGGCGTGGTGGGGTCTGGGGTCGAGGAACCCAACGCTTTGGTCAACCTCGGCAAGGGCGGGCGGTTTGAACCGAACCAACGCGCGACGACGACCGAGTTGTTCAACGGGCTTGAAGCGACCAGTCAGAACCACTGGCCCAGCCTTGAGTTTGATGTGGGCGTGGTGAACAACTACGCCGCGCGCTTCCTGCCGGCGGGGTTCTATTACAAGACCTTCATCCAGCCACGGGCGGCGTGGAAGCATTTCTTTGAACCGATCATCCGCCAATCGGCGGGCCTTGGCAAAGCGCCCAAGGATCGCGATGCGGACCGCTATGAGCAGGCCTATGCCTTTTGCGACCTCTTGGTCGTGGGCGGCGGTATTGCGGGCCTGCAAGCGGCCTTGGTCGCGGGCCGCGCCGGTCTGCGCGTGATCCTTTTGGAGCAGACCGCGCACTGGGGCGGGCGTGCCCCGGTTGATGGCGATGTGATCGATAACAAACCGGCGCAGGCCTTTGTCGATGCCGCTGTCGCGGAATTGGCGGGCATGGAAAATGTCACGCTGAAACTGCGTGCCACGGCGGCAGGGGTCTATGACCACGGCTATGTGCTGGCCGATGAACGTGTGGCCGATCACACCCCCGGCGACGGACGCCCCAAGCACCGCCTGTGGCGTATTCGGGCGGGCAAGATCCTGACCGCGACGGGGGCGATTGAACGCCCGCTGTCCTTTGCGGGCAACGATATTCCCGGCGTGATGCTGGCCGGTGCCGTGCGCGATTTCGTGGTGAACTGGGCCGTCAGCCCCGGCGACCGCACCGTGATCGTGACCAACAACGACGACGCCTATCGCACGGCGATTGCGCTGAAAGAAGCTGGGCTTGAGGTTCCGGCGATCATCGACGCCCGCGCCACGGTGTCGGGTGACCTGCCCGCCCGCGCCCGCGCCTTGGGTATTCGGATCGAGGCAGGCCGCGCCGTGGCCAAGGTCAAGGGCGGCAAGCGCGTGACCGGGGTCGCCATCTGCCTGCAAGCGGGCGAAGGGGCTGTGCTGGACGAGATCGCCTGCGACGCCGTCGCCATGTCGGGCGGCTGGTCGCCCGTGGTGCACCTTTACAGCCATTGCGGCGGCAAGCTTGTCTGGGACACGGCCCAAGCGCATTTCCGCCCGGATGCCGCGCGCGCGCCGCTGAACCATGACGGGGGCGCTTTGGTCTATGCCGCTGGCATCGCCAATGGCGCGATGACCGCCGCCGCCGTGCTGGCCGATGCCGATGCGCAGGCGCGTGTGGCGGTTGCCGCGCTTGGGGGCACCGCTGCTGAGGCACCCGTTCCGCAGGCCACCCCGGTGACCGAACAGCCGATGGATGCAGTCTGGATCATGCCGCAGGGGGCAACCCATGCGCTGAAGTCCAAGATGTGGCTGGATTATCAGAACGATGTGAAGGTGTCTGACGTGCAACTCGCGGCCCGCGAAGGCTACGAATCCGTCGAACACACCAAGCGCTACACCACGCTGGGCATGGCGACGGATCAGGGGAAACTGTCGAACATCAACGGCTTGGCAGTGCTTGCTCAGGCGTTGAATGAAGATATCCCGCAGGTCGGCACCACGACCTTCCGCCCGCCCTACACGCCCGTAACCCTCGGTGCCTTGGCCGGTGAATCGCGGGGTGAGATTTTCCAGCCCCTGCGCAAGACCCCGATGCATGGCTGGCATGAGGCGAAGGGCGCCTATCTGGAACCCGTGGGCCTCTGGCGGCGTCCCTATTGCTTCCCGCGCACAGGCGAAACCCATGAACAGGCCGTGCATCGTGAGGTGCTCAACACGCGCTCTGCGCTTGGCCTCTTGGATGCCTCGACCCTCGGCAAGATCATCGTCAAGGGGCCGGATGCGGGCAAGTTCCTCGACATGCTTTACACTGGCGTGATGAGCACCCTGCCCATCGGCAAATGCCGCTACGGGCTGATGTGCAACGAACAGGGCTTCCTGTCCGATGACGGCGTGGTTGCCCGGATCGACGAGGATACGTGGCTGTGCCACACCACATCCGGCGGGGCGGATCGCATCCATGCGTGGATGGAAGATTGGCTGCAATGCGAATGGTGGGATTGGCAGGTCTATGCCGCCAACGTCACCGAACAATACGCCCAAGTCGCCGTTGTCGGCCCCAATGCGCGCAAGCTGTTGGAAAAGCTGGGCGGGATGGATGTGTCGAAAGACGCCCTGCCCTTCATGGCTTGGGCCGACGGCACCTTGGGGGGCTTCCCCTGCCGGGTCTATCGCATCTCGTTCTCGGGTGAGTTGTCCTATGAAATCGCCGTTCCGGCCTCGGTCGGCTTGGCATTCTGGGAAAAGCTGCATGAGGCGGGCGCGGAGTTTGGCGCGATGCCTTACGGGACCGAAGCGCTGCACGTGATGCGGGCCGAAAAGGGCTTTATCATGATCGGCGACGAAACCGATGGCACGATCATCCCGCAGGATTTGAATCTGGGATGGGCGATCAGCAAGAAGAAGGCGGATTATCTGGGCAAGCGCGGGCAGGAACGCACCTACCTTGCCTCGCCCGACCGCTGGAAACTGGCAGGCTTTGAAACGTTGGATGGGTCGGTGGTCCCCGATGGGGCCTATATCCCGGCCCCCGGCGTGAACGGCAACAACCAGCGCAACACCCAAGGGCGCGTGACCTCCACCTACTTCTCGCCCACGCTCAAGCGCGGGATTGCGATGGGGTTGATCAAGGGCGGCTTGGACCGCAAAGGCGAAGTGGTGGAGTTCACCAACCTCGCCGGAACCGGCACCATCAAGGCGCGGGTCGTCGATCCGGTGTTTTATGACAAAGACGGGGAGAGAGTGAATGGCTGAGGCAGTCAGCGCCCTGAACGGGGCCAGCTATCAAGGGTTCGCATCAGTCCGTGAAATCGGGCCTTTGGGCATGATCTCTTTGCGGGCCAAACCCGATGTGCCGGGATTGTCCAATGCCGTGCAGGCGGCGGTGGGTCTGGCCCTGCCCGAACAACGCCGCGTCGTGCAGAACGGCGCGCGGGCGGTGGGTTGGATGAGCCCGGACGAATATCTGATCGTCCTGCCCTACCCTGAGGTTGCCGCCGCCCTGACGGCCATCGGGGCTGCCCTGAAGGGCCAGCACCATCTTGCGGTGGACGTGTCCGACGCCCGCGCCGTGTTCCGCATTGAGGGCGACAAGGCCGCGCAGGTGCTGCAAAAGCTGTCGCCCGCCGATCTGGCAAAGCTGGAACCCGGCGAATTGCGCCGCACCCGCGCGGCACAGGTGGCGGCGGCGTTCTGGGCCGAAGGGGATGGCTATACGCTGGTCTGCTTCCGCTCGGTCGCGGCTTATGTGATGGGGCTGCTGACCCATTCCGCCATGCCGGGGTCAGAATTGGCATGAGGCAAGGGAGCCTTGTGACAAGGTATGGAAAACCCGACTAGCCAAGGGTATTGGCTGGTCGGAATGCTTCTTGAGGTTGCAAGGAGTTTTAAATGGTAACCCGAATGATTCCCGCGGCTTGTGTCGCATTTTGCCTGTCGTCATCCGTCAGCCTTGCTGGCACCTTTGATTGCAAGATCGCCACCAGTGGTGAAGCCCAAGGGTGGATCGCCCAAGAGATCAAGGTCGAACATGGCGAAAAGGTCTTTGTGACCGATGACATCATTCTCTACACCGCCCAAAAGGCCGTAGAGGGCAAGTTGTCCCGCGAAAACGCCAATGTCATCGTCTTTACATGGGAAGTCAGGTCCAAGGACATCACCAACCAAGAGGTTCGGATGACCTATCGCCTGACGGTGCAAAAGGCGAATGGTGCGGCGCAAATCTCTGCCACACCACTGGGTTACGCCAATTCCTTCATGGCGCAAGGAGCCTGCACCACGGCCTGACCGAACCCCGTACGTCAAGGATCGGCGGAGTTCGCGTGACAGCCCCGCCGGTCTGCGCTTCGGCCCTTGACCTTTGGGCGGCAACACCACTTATTCGGTCAAGACCCGCGCCTGCGGGCAGCCACCGAACCGGTGGCGCTGCGCTACGTTCACAAAGGAAACGCAAGATGGCTTTCACCCTTCCCGATCTTCCCTATGCCCATGACGCACTGGCATCGCTTGGCATGTCCAAAGAGACGCTGGAGTTTCACCACGACCTGCACCACAAGGCCTATGTCGACAACGGCAACAAGCTGATCGCCGGGACCGAGTGGGAATCGAAGTCGCTGGAAGAGATCGTCG
>NKIT01000081.1 GCA_002256185.1 Rhodobacteraceae bacterium PARR1
CACTACAGCGAGGGGGAGATTGGCACGATGCAAAATGCTCCCGCAACCTAAATGAGAGTGAGTCGGGGGGGAACGGGGCGCAAGGCCGCTTGACGCCGCCGCGCATTCCAGTCCATGCCGCAGCCCACCACCGCCCCGATAGGACCCCGCCCATGATCCCCTCTGCCTTCCCGCCCAAGGATGAAATCGCCCGCCTGACCGCCCGCGCATTGCTGGAGATCAAGGCCGTGCATTTCAACACCGACACGCCCTTCACGCTGGCCTCGGGTCTGCCTTCACCCACCTATATCGATTGCCGCAAGCTGATCAGCTATCCGCGCATCCGCTCGGCCCTGATGGATTTCCTGTCGGTCACGGTGATGCGCGAGGCGGGGTTTGAAGCGTTTGACAACATCGCGGGTGGTGAAACCGCAGGCATCCCCTTTGCCGCGCTGGTGGCCGAACGCCTTGCCCTGCCGATGACCTATGTGCGCAAGAAACCCAAAGGCTATGGCCGCAACGCCCGCATCGAAGGCGCGATGTCCGAAGGCCAGCGCGTGCTGTTGGTCGAGGATCTGACCACCGACGGCGGATCGAAGCTGTCCTTCGTCGATGCCATCCGCGAAACCGGGGCCACCTGCGCCCATACGGCGGTGATCTTCTACTACGGCATCTTCCCGGAAACCACGCAGCGGCTGGCCGATCACGGCGTGGCGCTGCACCACCTGTGCACCTGGTGGGATGTGCTGGCCGAGGCGCGCACTTCGGGGGCTTTTGACGCCGCCACCTTGGCCGGGGTAGAGGAATTCCTGAACGACCCCCGCGCCTGGCAAGCCGCCCGCGCCAAGGCCTGACGCCGACCGCCCCTCCGCACAAACGAGGCGTGGCCCAGCGGTCACGCCTCGCGGAATTCCGCCGGTCCGGCTGTGGATGATTTTCGCCCGCCCTACAGCGACGGCATCATTCCACAGTGGACGCGCGCACCCGATCCGCAATATCTTGCGATTGAACTTCTGTCCCCCAGTCGTTCGTCGGGTTCCGGCGGTCTTATCCACAGACCTGTCCACCAAGCGGCCACCCGTACCGTTCCCGCGCGGTCTGGAACCCTGAGAAAGACTGAGGCATAGCTGCACAACCCCTCGCCGACCGCCGGCCGGGGCAAGAACGGGGTATCCTTGGGCATGACCGAAATCGCCACTTTCCGCGCGCTCTCTCCGGCGATGTCAACCTCCGGGCCGGACCTCGCCGAATCGCTGCCCCATAACATCGAGGCCGAGCAGCAGTTGTTGGGTGCGATCCTGACCAACAACGATGTCTATGCCCGCATCGCCGCCTTGGTGAAGTCCGACCATTTCTTTGACCCGGTGCATCAGCGCATCTTTGAACGCGCCGCTGCCCGCATCCAGAAGAACGCACTCGCCAGCCCTGTCACCCTGAAACCCTTCTTCGAGGATGACGAAGGCCTGCGCGAACTCGGCGGTCCGGCCTATCTGGTGCGCCTTGCTGGGGCAGCAATCGGGGCCTTTGCCGCGCGTGATTATGCCCAGATGCTTTATGATCTTGCGGTCAGGCGCGAACTGATCGCCTTGGGGCGGGATATCTCCTCCAAAGCCGCCAAGGTTGAGATCACCTCGGAACCCCGCGAACAGATCACCGAGGCTGAGCAGCGTCTCTATAAACTCGGCGAGCAAGGTGTCGCCGAACGCGGCTTCTCCTCGTTCCTGAAAGCGGTCACCGAGGCCGTGAACTCCGCCAACGCCGCATACCAGCGCGGCGGGGGTCTTGCTGGCATCTCCACGGGCCTTGTCGATCTGGACCGCAAACTGGGGGGCCTGCACCCCTCTGACCTTCTGATCCTCGCGGGCCGTCCGTCGATGGGCAAAACCTCGCTTGCAACCAACATCGCCTTCAACATCGCCAAGGCCTACCGCCGGGGCCGTTTGCATGACGGTGGCGAAGGCGCTGTGGATGGCGGCGTGGTGGGGTTCTTTTCGCTGGAAATGAGCGCGGAACAACTCGCCGCCCGTATCCTGTCCGAGGCGTCCGAAGTGCCGTCCGAACAGATTCGGCGCGGCGACATGACCGAACAGGAATTCCGCCGCTTTGTCGAAGCCGCGAAGTCGCTGGAATCCTGCCCGCTTTACATCGACGACACCCCCGCCCTGCCGATCAGCCAGGTCGCCGCCCGTGCGCGCCGCCTGAAACGCACGCATGGTCTGGACGTGCTCATGGTGGACTATCTGCAACTTCTCAAAGGCACCGGACGCGGTGAGACGAACCGCGTGCAGGAAGTGTCAGAAATCACCCAAGGGCTAAAGGCCATCGCCAAGGAATTGCAAATCCCTGTGATCGCCCTGTCGCAGCTTTCGCGTACTGTCGAAAGCCGCGAGGACAAGCGCCCGCAACTGTCCGACCTGCGCGAATCCGGCTCGATCGAGCAAGACGCGGACGTCGTGATGTTCGTCTACCGCGACGAATATTACCACGAACGCCTGAAACCAGCCGAGGATGACCCGCGCTTTGCCGAATGGCTGGACAAGATGAACCGCGTGCATGGCAAGGCCGAGGTGGTGATCGGCAAACAGCGCCATGGCCCCATCGGCACCGTCGAACTCAGCTTCGAGGGACGCTTCACCCGCTTTGGCAACCTCGTCCAACCGTGGCAGGCCGAAGGCGGGCCTGACTACTGAGGCGTGCACTCCAACCCCGCCCGCTTCCCCGTTGCCCCAAATATCCTCAGGGGGTGAATGGCCGCATGCGGCCGGAGGGGGCGCGAGCGCCCCCTGACCCGCGCGGTCCCGCGCGCTTTGCGCGGGGCCACGCTCCCCGCGTCAGGCGCGGCACGCGCCTGTCCGCCAGACCTCGTCTGTTTCATACAACACGACGCTCACCGCCGCGTGTCTCACCGCGAAAACTGCTTGACCCTGTCCCCCTCCCTGTCAGAAACGGCGCATCATGGCCACCGCATCGCTTTCCATCGACCTCGACGCCATCGCCGCCAATTGGCGGGCCTTGGACCGGCTTACCCCCTCGGGCGTGCAGACCGCCGCCGTGGTCAAGGCGGATGCCTATGGCCTTGGCACCACGCGTGTGGTGCGAGCGCTGGCGCAGGCGGGCGCGCGGCGGTTTTTCGTCGCCGTGGCCGAAGAAGGTGCCGCCGTCCGGCAAGCCTTGGGACCGGGGCCGCAGATCTGCATCCTGTCGGGCCATATGGCGGGCGACACGGAAATGATCCATGACCTCGACCTGACCCCGATGCTGAATTCGGTGGATCAGGTGACGCGGCATCTGGAATCGCTGCCCGGCCAGCCCTTTGGCGTGCAGTTGGACACCGGCATGAACCGTCTGGGCATGGAAGAAGCCGAATGGGAGGCCGTTGCCCCCTTCGTGCTAGAGGCCGGGCCGGAACTTCTGATGTCGCATCTGGCCTGCGCGGATGAGCCTGAGCATCCGATGAACGGTGTGCAACTGGATGCCTTTCACGCCATGACCGATGGCACCGGCGTGCCGCGGTCTTTGGCGGCCACGGGGGGCATCGTCCTTGGTCCGCGCTATCAGTTTGCCCTGACCCGCCCCGGCATCGGACTTTACGGTGGCCATCCCTTTGTACAGGCGCATCCCGTGGTGCGGCTGTCGCTGCCGGTCATCCAGACGCGTGAGGTCGCGATGGGCGAAGCTGTGGGCTATTCCAACACGTGGATTGCAGACCGCCCCACCGTGATTGCCACGGTTTCGGGCGGCTATGCCGATGGCCTTTTGCGCAGCCTGTCCGGCAAGGCCACGCTTTGGGATGGCGATACGCCTTGCCCTTTGGTCGGGCGCGTGTCGATGGACCTGATCACCGTCGACATCGGCCATCTGCCGCAGGTGCCACGGTCCTTGGACATCCTCGGCCCGCATCAGGGCGTGGACCAACTCGCCACCATCGGCAACACCATCGGCTATGAGATTCTGACCAGCCTCGGCAACCGCTACACCCGCCGCCATGTCGAACGCAGCGCGGTTGACTGGGCCGCAGGCTCTGGCATGGGGCAGACCGAGTGATCCTGACCGCCCCCCTTGCCGCGCTGGGGCGGATGACGCTGGCCTTGCTGGCTGCGACCGGGCGCATCGCCCTTTTTGCCGCCGCCATCGTCAGCCACATCTTCCGCCCGCCCTTTTACCCGCGTGAATTCGGCCAAGCCTTGATGCAGATCGGCTGGTTTTCCTTGCCCGTGGTGGGGCTGACCGCCGTCTTCACCGGCGGCGCTTTGGCGCTGCAGATCTATTCCGGCGGGGCAAGGTTCAATGCCGAGGCGGTGGTCCCCTCCATCGTTGCCATCGGCATGGTGCGCGAACTTGGCCCGGTCTTGGGCGGCTTGATGGTGGCGGCACGGGTCGCGTCGTCGATTGCCGCCGAGATTGGCACGATGAAGGTGACCGAACAGATTGACGCTTTGGTCACCCTGTCCACCAACCCGCTGAAATACCTTGCGGTGCCGCGTGTGCTGGCGGCGACACTGGCGGTGCCGGTGCTGGTCGCCGTGGGCGATGCCATCGGCATTGCCGGGGGCTGGATGGTGGGCGTGCAGCGGTTGGGCTTCAACTCTGCCACCTATCTGCAAAACACCGCCGATTTTCTTGAGGTCTGGGATGTCACCTCCGGCCAGTGGAAGGGCGCGGCCTTCGGCTTTATCGTCGCGGTCATGGGCTGCTATCACGGCATGAATTCGGGCCGGGGCGCGCAGGGTGTGGGGGCGGCGACCAAGGCCGCTGTGGTGGGGGCATCGGTGCTGATCCTTGCCGCCAACTACCTGCTGACAGAGGTGTTTTTCAGCGCATGATCACCCTGTCCGGCGTGCACAAATCCTTTGGCCCCAACCGCGTCTTGCGCGGGGTCGATCTGACCATCGCCAAGGGCGAAAGCATGGTCATCATCGGCGGGTCGGGCACCGGCAAGTCTGTGCTGTTGAAATCCGTGCTGGGCCTTGTCACCCCCGATGCCGGAAGCATCACGCTGGACGGACAGGACGTGACCAAAGGCGACCGCGATGCCTTCCTTGCGCGCTTCGGAATGCTGTTCCAAGGCGGCGCGCTGTTTGACTCGCTGAAAGTCTGGGAAAACGTCGCCTTCCGCCTGCTGCGCGGAACGATGGCCCGCCCCAAGGCCGAGGCGCGCGAGATTGCCATCGAAAAGCTGCGCCGGGTGGGGCTGAAGCCGGAAACCGCCGACCTGTTCCCGGCAGAACTTTCGGGCGGCATGCAAAAGCGCGTCGGTCTGGCCCGCGCCATCGCCGCCAGCCCCGAGATCATCTTCTTTGACGAACCCACCACGGGTCTTGACCCCATCATGTCAGGCGTCATCAACGACCTGATCCGCGAAATTGTCGTGGAAATGGGGGCGACCGCCATGACGATCACCCATGACATGAGTTCGGTCCGCGCCATCGCCGACAAGGTGGCCATGCTGCATGACGGGCTGATCCGCTGGACCGGGCCTGTGGGGGAAATGGACGCCACACCAGACCCTTACGTTCAACAGTTCATCCATGGCCGCGCCACAGGCCCCATCGCTGCGGTGCGCTGATGGAGATGGTCCTGCTGCGCATGCTGGACCTTTTGGGGCAATCGCCGCTGTTGCTGATGCTGGCCAGTGCCGTTCCAGTGGCGATCACCGTGGCCGGCTTGGCCGGGTGGCGCGCACAGGTGCCGGACACCCTGCCCTTGGCGATCTGGGGGCTGATCCTGACTCTGTGGATTTTCGCCCCTGTGACCTTGACCGAGGCGCAGGTGATCTTGTTCCGCAACTTTGTGTCCATCATCGGCTGGCTTTGGCTGGTCCGGGCATGGGGGCGGCTGGTTCTGACGGAATGGCCCGCGCCGATCTGGTCACATTGGATTGTTGGAACCTTGCTGGCGCTGTTGCCGCTGTGCGGGGCTGTGGTCTTGATTCGCGGGCTTTAGGCGCAACCCTGCGAATCCTGTTGCCGAATCGATGCTGTCGGGGGTTGATTGCAGCCTGTTCGCAACCCGCTTCCGGTGCATCGGGATTGGGTCTTGCTTGGTGTGTTTTCTGGTAAAGGGTTTGTTCCCGTGGTTTCTGCCCCCATTGCTTGGCGCGATCTTCCGCTGCTTGTCGCGCCGATCCTGATCCTGTCCTTGACCGCCGGTTTGGCGGTGCTGACCTTTGGCGCGCTGTTGGGCGTGTTTGACTGGGTCCAACTGCCTTTGCGCATTGGAAATTGGGCCCCGTCGCAGGCGGGCATGGCCTTGCAGCTTTTGCTTTTGCTGATGCTGGTTGCGCTGTGTCTGATCCTGCCCAGTCTGCTGCGGCTTTCCGCGCTTGAGGTGGGGCATCGCTCGTTCCGCATCAGCATGGACGATGTCGCCCGCGCCTATCGCACCGCCCATGCCGCCGACCGCGCCGGGGTCTTTGCGCTGTCGGGTGAGTTCGAATCGATCCGCCAACGGATGGAGGTGCTGCGCCGTCATCCCGACCTTGGCGATCTGGAGCCTGAGTTGCTGGAACTCGCGGCGGTGATGAGCCATCAGTCCCGCGATCTGGCGCGCATCTATTCCGACAGCAAGGTCGACCGCGCCCGCCGTTTCCTGCGCCAGCGTCAGGAAGAGGTGGACGCCGTAGCGGAACGTCTGAAACTGGCCCGGTCCCTGGTGGCGGAACTGCGCACCTGGCTGACCGATGTCGAGGCCGAGGAACGTCAGGCCCATGTCCAGATCAAACGCCTTGAGGCGGATTTGCGGGAAATCCTGCCCGCGCTCGGGTTGGAACTGGGAGAGCCCGCCCGCGGGGATGGCAATGTGGTGTCGCTGCCCAAACCGTTGAAGTAATTATACTATGCGCACCCTGCGCATGAGGTGCGCAATAAATGCGCACCCTATGGGCCGGTGATGCCCCCTTGCCCCCGCCCCGCCCACCCGTCACTCTGCGCGGCATGAGCAAATCCTCCCCCGCCTTCACCTGCACGGCCTGTGGCGCGGTCCATCGCAAATGGATCGGCAAATGCGACGGTTGCGGCGCATGGAACACCATCGTCGAAGAGGCCCCCTTGTCCTCTGGCCCCAAATCCATGGGGGCCAAGGGCCGCACCATCCCCCTGTCCACCCTGTCCACCGAAGAAGCCCCGCCCCCCCGCGCCGCATCCGGCATGGAGGAGTTGGACCGCGTGCTGGGCGGCGGGCTTGTCCCGGCATCGGCCATCCTTGTCGGCGGCGATCCGGGGATCGGGAAATCCACGCTGCTGTTGCAAGCCACGGCAAGTTTCGCCCGGATGGGGCTGAAATGCATGTATATTTCCGGCGAAGAGGCCAGCGCGCAGGTCCGCATGCGGGCGCAGCGCCTTGGCCTGTCGGATGCCCCGGTGGCGCTGGGGGCGGAAACCGCCCTGCGCGACATCCTGACCACGCTGGATGCCGAACGCCCCGACCTTGCAGTGATCGATTCGATCCAGACCATGTGGCTTGATACGGTCGAAGCCGCCCCCGGCAGCGTCAGCCAAGTGCGCGCGGCGGCGCATGAGTTGGTGACTTTCGCCAAGCGGCGCGGCGTTGCCATCATCCTTGTGGGTCACGTCACCAAGGACGGCCAGATCGCCGGTCCCCGCGTGGTGGAACATATGGTCGACACCGTGCTGTATTTTGAGGGCGAACGCGGCCACCAGTTCCGCATCCTGCGCGCGGTCAAAAACCGCTTCGGCCCAGCGGATGAGATTGGCGTGTTCGAAATGACCGGCTCAGGTCTGGCGCAGGTGACCAACCCATCCGCCCTGTTCCTGTCCGAACGCGGCACGGCCAGCCCCGGATCGGCGGTCTTTGCCGGGGTCGAAGGCACCCGCCCCGTGCTGACGGAAATTCAGGCGCTGGTCGCGCCATCAACCCTTGGCACGCCGCGTCGCACGGTGGTGGGCCTCGATTCCGGGCGGTTGTCCACGATTCTGGCCGTGCTTGAGGCGCGCTGTGGCATCCCCTTTGCGGGCCTTGATGTGTTCCTGAACGTGGCGGGCGGCATGCGCGTCAACGAACCCGCCGCCGATCTTGCTGTCGCCGCCGCGCTGCTTTCGGCGCGCGAAGATGTGGCTTTGCCTGCCGATATGGTGCTTTTTGGCGAAATCTCCCTCTCCGGTGCCCTGCGCCCGGTGGGTCAGACCGAAAACAGGTTGAAAGAGGCGTCGAAACTTGGTTTCAACCAAGCGGTTGCGCCCAGCCGGTCAAAGCTGGGGGCGGATACGGGGATGACGGTGCGGCACATGCCGGACCTGACCGCCTTTGTGGGTGAGATGTTCGGGGCCGGCTGACGGCTTTCAGGGAGCGGTGGAATGGAAGGCTTTACCTTGGTCGATGCGGTCGTGGCGGGCGTCATCGTCCTGTCGGCCATCCTCGCCTATTCGCGCGGTCTCGTGCGTGAAGGCATGGCGATTGTCGGCTGGATTCTGGCCGCCGTCGTGGCGCGGATGTTTGCCGCCCCGGTGCAGCCCTTGGTCAAGGAATTGCCTGTCGTTGGCAACTTCCTTGCCGATTCCTGCGAGTTGTCGATCATCGCGGCCTTCGCCGCCGTCTTTGCCGTGGCGCTGATCATCGCGTCGCTGTTCACACCGCTGTTGTCATCCGCCATCCACCGCACCGCGCTTGGCGGCTTGGATCAGGGGCTTGGCTTCCTGTTCGGCGTGGCGCGGGGTGTGCTTCTGGTCGCCGTGGCCTTCATCGTCTATGATCGCGCCGTGGCGTCCGAGGCGATCCCGATGGTGGACAACAGCCGCTCGGCCAAGGTGTTTGCGTCTTTTCAGGACAATATCGACGCGTCGATCCCAACCGATGCCCCCGGCTGGATTGTGGCCCGCTACAATGAGATGACCGCCGTCTGCGTCAAACCGGCTGGCGAAGTTGAAGCCACCCCCGCCCCGGCGAATTGATCCCGCGCCGCACAACCCCTGTGCCGCAACGCGGCAAAGGGGGCGTGACAGCGGCGTGACAAGGGCCTAAACGGGGGGCAGAAATTCCCCGGATTCGGAGGCCCCATGCGCCCGTTCCTTGCCCACCCTTTCGATGATGACAAATTGAAAGAGGAATGCGGCGTTTTCGGCGTGATCGGCGTGGCCGATGCGGCGAACTTCGTGGCCCTCGGCCTGCATGCCCTGCAACATCGCGGGCAAGAGGCGGGCGGGATCGTCAGCTATCACCCCGAAAGCGGGTTCAACTCGGCCCGCCGCTTTGGCTATGTGCGCGACAATTTCACCAAACCCGATGTGATGGACACCTTGCCCGGTGAACTGGCCATCGGCCATGTGCGCTATTCTACCGCCGGATCAAAGGGCGCGACCGCCATCCGCGACGTGCAGCCGTTCTTTGGCGAATTTTCCATGGGCGGTGCCGCCATCGCCCATAACGGCAACCTGACCAACGCTGCCGCCCTGCGGCGCGAGTTGATCGAACGCGGCTCGATCTTCCAATCCTCATCGGACTCGGAATGTATCATCCATCTGATGGCACGCTCGATCCAGAAGAACATCCCCGAACGGATCAAGGACGCGCTGCGCCGGGTGGAGGGCGCGTTCTCGGTCGTCGCCATGACCCGGACAAAGCTGATCGGTGTGCGCGATGCGCTTGGCGTGCGCCCCTTGGTGCTGGGCAAGGTCGGCGATCACGGCTGGGCGCTGTCGTCGGAAACCTGCGGTCTGGACATCATCGGTGCCGATTTCGTGCGCGAGATCGAGCCGGGCGAAATGGTGGTGATCGAAGACGGCCAGGTGAACAGCTTCCGCCCCTTTGCGCCCGCCAAATCGCGCTTTTGCATCTTTGAACACGTCTATTTCAGCCGCCCAGATTCCATCCTCGGCGGTCGGTCGGTCTATGAAACCCGCCGACAGATCGGTGTGGAACTGGCCCGCGAAGCGCCGGTGGATGCGGACCTCGTTTGCCCTGTGCCAGACTCAGGCACCCCTGCGGCCATCGGCTTTGCGGCGGAATCGGGCATCCCCTTTGGTCTGGGCATCACGCGCAACCAATACATGGGCCGGACGTTTATTGAGCCGACCGAGTCGATCCGCAACATGGGCGTGCGCCTGAAACTGAACGTCAACCGCGCGCTGATCAAGGGCAAGCGGGTGATTTTGGTCGACGACTCGGTCGTGCGCGGCACCACCAGCCGCAAGATCAAGGACATGATCCTTGAGGCCGGGGCGGCAGAGGTTCACTTCCGCATCGCATCGCCCCCGACCGCTTGGCCATGTTTTTACGGTGTGGACACGCCGGAACGGTCCAAACTCCTCGCCGCGACCATGTCCGAAGATGAGATGCGCGAATGGATCGGGGTGGACAGCCTCAAGTTCATCTCGCTGAACGGCCTTTACCGCGCGGCGGGTGAGATGAACGGGCGCGACCCGGCAGCGCCCGCCTATTGCGATGCCTGCTTCTCGGGCGATTACCCCGTGGCCCCTTCGGACAAGATCGAAGAGGGTTTCGAGATGAAGGCCGCCCAATAACATGGACGGCGCGGCGCGGGTGGATGCCTATCTGGCCGCCCTGCCGCCCGACCAATCGGCCGCGCTGACCGCCCTGCGCGCCACGCTGGCGGCGCTGCTGCCGGGGCATCTTGAGGTGATCTCTTACGCCATGCCCGGTTTTCGCCAGCCCGGACCAAAGGGGAAGATGGTCGCAGGCTATGCCGCCTTTGCCCGTCACCTCGGCCTTTATCCCCATTCCGGCAGCATCATCCCTCGTCTGACCGCCGATTGCGCCGGATTCAAAACGTCAAAATCCGGGGTGCTGTTCACGCCGGATCACCCCCTGCCCGATGCGCTGGTTGCCCGCATCGTCGCGTTGCGCTTGGAAGAAATCGCAGCGGGCTACGGTCGGGCCTAGGAACCGAGGCGCAGGGACATGGTTGGCGTCAGACCGCCGCGCCGGGGATTTTCTCTATGCCCAAACCCGCCTTTGACAACATCTTCGTTCTCTGCACCGGGCGGTGCGGGTCTACCACCATCGCCCGTGCCTGTGCCCACGCCACGAACTGGACCGCCGGGCATGAAACCCGCAGTCATCTGTTGGGGATGGACCGTCTGGCCTATCCGCCCGGGCATATCGAGGCTGACAACCGCCTTTCATGGATGCTGGGTCGGCTTGAGGCGGCCTATGGACCAAAGGCCGCCTACATCCACCTGACCCGCGACCCCGAATCCGTCGCCCGGTCTTATGCCGCCCGCGCGGCCTATGGCATCATGCGGGCCTATGCACAGGGCATCGTCTTTCCATCCGCCGACGCTGCGGCTCCGCGGCCCGTGCTGGACGATGCCCGCGACATGGTGGCCACGGTCACCGCCAATATCGACGCCTTTCTGGTCAGCAAACCCCATGTGATGCGCCTCACGACCGAGGCCTTGACGCGCGATCTGCCCGCACTGTGGGACTGGGCCGGGATGTCGGGTCGCCTTGACTTGGCCCTTCAGGAATGTTCCATCCGCCACAACGAAAGCGTGCCCGCCGGGACGCTGGGGTTCAGGGGAAGGGTCGGCACATGGCAGGGTCAGTTGAGGCGCGCGTTGCGCTGGTCACCGGGGCATCGCGTGGGCTAGGCGCAGGCATCGCCGAACAACTGGCCTATCGCGGCTGGCATGTGGTCGCCGTGGCCCGCACCGTCGGCGGGCTTGAGGAACTGGACGACCGGGTCAAGGCCGCGAAATTGCCGGGGGCCGGGACGCTGACGCTGGCACCGATGGACATCACCAATGACGATGCGATGCGGCATCTCTGCCGGTCGATCCATGACCGCTGGGGGGGCTTGGGCCTTTGGGTCCATGCCGCGATCCATGCCGCACCCTTGGCCCCGATGGGAAGCCTTGATCAAAAGGATTGGGAGAAATCCATCGCCATCAACACCCGCGCAACGGGAATTTTGATCCCGATGGTGGAACCGCTGTTGCGCGCGACGGGCAAAGGCACGGCGCTGTTTCTAGACGATCCCCGCGCCGGCCAGCCGTTCTTTGGCGCTTATGGCGCGACCAAGGCGGCGCAAATGGCCCTCGCCCGCTCATGGGCTGCCGAGACCGCAAAACTGCCCACTGTGCGCGTGGTCATCGACACGCCCGCCCCCCTGCCCACCGCCACCCGCGCAAGGTTTTTCCCCGGTGAGGATCGGTCCAAGCTGGCCGATGTCAAGGACGAGGCGCAGCGGATCTTAGCCGCCCTTTAGCAATCCCGCAGCCACTCCTTTTCTGTCGTCAAATATCCCGCCGGGGGAGTCGCCGCGCCTGCGCGGTGACGGGGGCTGCGAAGCCCCCTCTGCTTTGATCCGCGCCAAGGCGCGGGGCAAAGCGCAAAGCCGTGCAAGGCGCGCCCCGCGCATTGCTCTGCCAGATCACCGCCCGAAGATCTGCCCGCAGCAGGCCCTCACAGCCCCTCCAACGCCTCGGCCATCCCGGCCCACAGCGCCTCGACCGGTTCCACCCCGATCGACAGGCGCAAGAACCCGGGGGCCACGGCATCGCCCCAGCGCGCGCGGCGCTCCCCTGCGCTGTGGGTCGCCCCGAAGGATGTGGCGCGGGCAAGAAAAGGGCAGCGTTCCAGAAACCGCTCCGCCACATCGGCATCCGCCAAACTCGCCCCGATCAGGAACCCAAACCCCCGCGCCTGCCGCGCCATCAGGGCATGCGACGGATCCCCCGGCAGGCCGGGATAACGCACGGCCTGCACCTTTGGATGCGCCGCCAGCCGTTCAGCAATCACCTGCGCGCTGGCACACATGCGGGCAAGCCGCACCTCCAGCGTCTCGATGCCGCGATGGACAAGCCACGCCTCAAACGCCCCCGGCACCGCGCCCGACAGTTTGCGCCAGTCCCGGACCCGCGCCATCAGCGCCGCATCCCGCGTGGCGACATGGCCGAACAGCACATCCGAATGCCCTCCCGGTGCCTTGGTATCCGCCGCCACCACCACATCCGCCCCAAGGTCCAAGGGGCGTTGCAGCACCGCCGTCAGGGTGGTGTTGTCCACGATCACCTTGGCCCCCGCCGCATGGGCGCGGGCGGCGATGGCCGCAATATCGCAGACCTCCAACCCCGGATTGGACGGGGTTTCTAGGAAAACCACCCCCGCCCCGGTGAAATCCGCCTGCCCCATCGCCAGCGTCGGCAGATATTCTGCCGTCACACCAAAGGGGGCCAGAAAGGCATCCGCAAACAGCCGCGTCGTGTAATAGCCGTCGGACGGCAACACCACCCGCCGCCCCGGCACCACCATCGCCATCAGCGCCGCCGAAATCGCCGCCATCCCGGACGGAAAGGACAGACAGGGCGCGCCTTCCAGAATGGCCAGTTGCGCCTCGACCTCTTCCCATGTCGGCATCGACATCCGGCCATACATGAACCCGCCCTGATCGACGCGCGGCAGATGATAGGTGGCCGAGGACACCAAGGGCGGCGTGATCGGATCGCCCTGCCCCAACCGCTCTGCCCGGTGGTGCAAGAGTTCGGCAAAGCGGCGGTCGTCTGGGGTGTTGGTCATCGCTGTCTCCTGTCCGGGCCAGAGTTTCGCGGGCCTTGGCCAAGGTCAAGGCCAGACGTCATCGCGGCTGTCACGCGACATGCAGATGCGCCAGCGTCCTTCCCCGACGGGCGTCAGGGCCGCGCATCGACCAAAGCTGCCCGCCGTCTTGCGCCAACCCCGAACAGATCAGGCCAAAGGGCCGGCCTCCCCCGCTGCACGCAAAAGACCGGAGGTTTCCCCCCGGCCCAGCCATCGGTCGTGGCGCGGGATCAACCGCCCGCGCCGAACCATCCCCCTACGGTGCGCGCGCCGCTGGATATGTCACGTCCCGCGCCTTCGACGGTGGCGCAGCCCGCAAGGGCCAGCGCGCAAAGCACAACAAGCGTTTTCATTCCCCGCCCCGTCCGTTCATTCCTGATACCACCACACCTCGGGTTGGAAGCCGATCCAGTCCCCGTAGAGCGGTAGTTTCTGGGGATACTGCAGCGCCTTGGAATGGGCAATACGACCAACCTGCTGGTACCAGATCGGAATGACATAGCGCCCCGTGGTCAGCACGCGGTCCAGACCTTCCACCGCCGCGCGGAAATCGGCGGGGTCTTTGGACGACAGCATCGTGGTAATCATCGCCTCTGCGGCAGGCGAGTTCATCCCCATCCAGTTGCGCGATCCGGGTTCATTGGCGACCGCCGATCCCCAATACAGCAACTGCTCATTCCCCGGAGAGAGTGAGACGCTGCGGATGTAATGCGTCATGTCAAAGTCAAAGGCGGTGGTGCGTTCCTTGTATTGCGCCGAATCCACCGTGGTCACGCGGGCCTCGATGCCCAGACGTTTCAGCGATTCCACATAGATCGATGCCGCGCTGATGATGTCATCCGCGCCATTGACCAGCAGGATTTCAAAGGCGAAGGGCTCTCCAGCGGCGTTTTTCAACACGCCGTCTTGCACGGTCCATCCGGCCTCTTCCAAAAGCGCCGTCGCTGCGCGCAGGTTCTTGCGGTTGGCCTCACCATCGGCGACGGGCAGCGTGTAGCCCTCCAGCGCACCGGGCAGCAGTTCGGCCTTGAAGGGTTCCAGAAGTTCCGCGACCCGACCTTCGGCAGGCGCGCCGGGGGTCATGCCCAGCGGCGAATTGCCGAAATAGCTGGTGATGCGCGGCGGGATGCCACCGTTCAGGGTCTGGTTCACCAATTCAAAGTTGAAGGCCTGCGTCAGCGCTTCGCGCACCCGCCAATCGGCGAACAAAGGGCGGCGGGTGTTGAACACAAAGCCTTCGATGCCCGAGGGGCGCGAATGGGCGATTTCCGACTTCACCACATCGCCTGCGGTGACGGCGGGGAAGCTGTATTGTTCCGCCCATTTGACGGGGTTGGTTTCGCGATACGTGGTGATCTCTCCGGCCTTGAAGGCCTCGAACACCACGCCGGCATCGCCGAAGTAGTCGATCCGCACCTCATCCAGATTGTGCTGACCCTTGTAGAAGGGCAAATCCTTGCCCCACCAATCAGGGTTCTTCTTGTAGCTGACAAAGGCGCCGGGTTCGAACTTGTCCACCACATAGGGGCCGGATCCGATGGGGGCCTCAAGGCTGGAAGCCGTGAAATCCTTGCCCTCATACTGCGCCTTTTTCAGGATCGGGCGCAGGCCAAGGATCAGCGGCAATTCGCGGTCCACGGTGTTGAAGGTGAACTTGACGCTGCGCGGACCGGTCACCTCGGACTTGGCGATCTTGCCCCATGCGGTGGCATAACGCGGGTGGCCTTCGGTCCCCAGTTTTTCAAACGACCAGATCACGTCATCGACCGTGACAGGCGTTCCATCCGAGAATCGGGCATTTTCGCGCAGCGTGAATTCCGCGAACGACCGTTCGGCATCCGTGGTGATCGATTCGGCCAAAACACCATACAGCGTGAACGGTTCGTCATAGGAACGGCCCATCAGACTTTCCACCGTCAGCGCCGAGACCCCGTAAGGCGCGATGCCGTTGACGATGAAGGGGTTGAGTGAATCGAACCCGCCCGACTCGCCCATGACGATCCGCCCGCCCTTGGGTGCATCGGGGTTGGCATAGGGCAGAGACACAAAATCAGGTGGCAGCGCCGGTTCGCCATACATAGCTATGCCGTGGCTCTGCGCCCAGGCCAGCGGGGCCGACAGCGCCATCGCGGCACCAAGGGCGACAACGCGGATGATTCGGGAAAGGTCGTGACGCATCTTGGTCAACACTCCAAAGGCGGTCTTGTGATTGAGGGCCGGTCTTGATGGGCAAGCTACGGCGGCTTTGCAGCCATTTCAAACTTTTAACTTGGACTCAGGCGTGGAGAGGTCTATAAGAAAGGCACTGCTCGATAGGTTTCTTGCCTGTATGAAACCTGCCTCAACACTTAACGCCGGCTTCGTGCCGGCGTTTTTTTTGGCGCGTCGGCAGGGCGCTGCGTTGATTTCGGGCATGGATTTCTGCACGCGGTTTAGGCAATCCTTTTGCAACCGCAGCAAAGGATTCCGCAATGAAACATCAGGGGCAACTTCAGGGCAAAACCGCCATCGTCACCGGATCGAATTCGGGAATCGGTCTGGGCGTGGCCGAAGAACTCGCCCGCGCGGGGGCGCATGTGGTGATCAACAGCTTTACGGACCGGGTTGAGGATCACGCGCTTGCCGCCGATCTGGCCGCACGGTTCGGGGTGAAGGTCCGCTACATCGCCGCAGACATGTCCAAGGGGGCCGACTGCCGCGCGCTGGTGGATCAAGCGGGGGGCTGCGACATTCTGGTGAACAATGCGGGCATCCAGCATGTCAGCCCGATCGAGGATTTCCCCGTTGAGAAATGGGATGCGATTCTGGCGATCAACCTGTCGTCGGCTTTTCACACAACCGCTGCCGCCCTGCCCGGCATGCGCGCGCGCGGTTGGGGGCGGGTGGTCAACATCGCCTCTGCCCATGGCCTGACGGCCAGCCCGTTCAAATCCGCCTATATCGCGGCCAAGCACGGGGTCGTCGGCCTGTCCAAGACCGTGGCTTTGGAGACCGCAGGCCAAGGTATCACCTGCAACGCCATCTGCCCGGGCTATGTGCTGACGCCGCTGGTTGAGGCGCAGATCCCCGATCAGATGAAGGTCCACGGCATGGACCGCGAAACGGTGATCCGTGAGGTCATGCTGACCCGCCAACCGTCGCGGGAATTCGCCACCACGGTGCAGATCGGCGGGACGGTGGTGTTCCTGTGCTCAGGCGCGGCGGATCAGATCACCGGAACGACGATCAGCGTGGATGGCGGCTGGACGGCGATGTGAGGGACGGTGGTCGGTTGGCCGACAGGCGCAACGACAAGGATTGCCCAGATGCCCAAAGCATCGGGGGGCGCCCTCCCGGCCCGGCCACGGGCCGGGCGTTCCGGGCGGAAATCGTCCACTGGACGATTTCTGATCGCCCTACCCCCCCACGCGGCGGGCGCACATATATGTGCACCCACCCCGCGGTGCGTGCGAGCCCCTTTGGCAGACAACAGCTAGCGAAAGAAGACCCGGTTCACACCACCCGCGCCGCCAACCGCGCCAAGGCCTGACCGTTCAACGCCAAGCGCTCCCGCCGGTAAGCGATCAGCGCGGCGCGGTGGGCTTGCAACTCATCTTCGGTCAACGACAAGAGCCGATCCAGACTGGCACGCAGCCCATGATCTGCCCCGATCAACGGCGCGCGGTAGCAGGCGACCGACCAGCGGTCCATGATCAAGGGCACCGCAAAACCCACCGAGGTCGGCACGGCGGAAGTGATCTTCAGCGTCTGGTATTTTTCGAAATCATCCGGAATCAGCGACAGCATGACCTGCGAGCGCCGTAAGCTGTCCATATAGACATCCTGCGCCACTTGGTCCCCAGACAGCGGCAGATATTCAAACCACGGCTCCAGCCCTTTGGCTTTCGTCTCAGCCTCTATCGCCTCACGGTCCTCGCCGCCTGACCCCAAGACAAACCGATAGCCCTCAAACGCCTTGCGGTTTTCAGCCACGGCGCGGATCAGGCCGGGGTAATCGCGGGTGCGCAACGAAATCGCCCCCGGAATCGCAACGCGGCGCGGGGTGCCGCTGGCGGGTTTGGGATCATCCACGGACCAGAGGCAGGGTTCGACCACATCAATCCGGTCCATCCGCGCCTTGCCCACGCGCGCCACCAGTTCCGACATCACATGCCCGGACAGCGTCAGGAACTGAATGCGCGGATTGTCCAAGGCCACTTGGGCCTGCGGTTCCTCAAGGAAATGTTCGATGCTGTGGACAAGGATGATGACAGGCACCTTCAGCCCCATGGCCCAGTCGCTCGACTTGCGCCGAT
>NKIT01000273.1 GCA_002256185.1 Rhodobacteraceae bacterium PARR1
TTTCGTCGAACAGCATGATCGTGCCAGAGGTCGCGGTTTCCAGCCCCATCAACACCTTGGCAAAGGTAGATTTGCCGCAGCCCGACTCGCCCACGATGGCGAGGGTTTCGCCTTCGCGGGCCTCAAAACTCAGGGTCTCATTGGCCTTCACGACCTTTTTGGTGCCGCCGCCAAAGGCAGAACTGCCGACGGAGTAGTATTTCTTCAGATCGTCAAACTTCAGCACCACTTTGCCCGGTTCCATCTTGGCGATGGCCTTGCTGACGGCAGGCGGGGCGTTCCAATCGATTTCGCTGTGGCGCAGACACCGGGTCTCATGCCGCCGCGTGCCACCCAGCAGCGACATCGGCACATCTGTCGCATCGCAGCGGCCTGCGGTGAAATAGCTGCAGCGCGGGCCGAAGTTGCACCCCTTTGGCCGTTCATGCGGCAAGGGGAAGTTGCCGGGGATGGCGACCAGCGGGTGGGTGTTCTTGTCCGCCCCCGGCAGCGGGATCGACCGGAACAGCGCCTGCGTATAGGGGTGGCGCATTTCGTCAAAGACATCCTCGACATTGCCGGTTTCCACCGCCTCGCCGGAATACATCACGCAAAGGCGGTTGCAGACATCGAGGACCAGCCCAAGGTTGTGGCTGATGAACAGCATCGAGGTGCCGTATTTTTCGCCCAAGGCTTTGACCAGATCGACGATCCCGGCCTCCACCGTCACATCCAGCGCGGTGGTGGGTTCATCAAGGATCAAGAGCGCAGGTTTCGACATCAGCGCCATCGCGATGACGATGCGCTGTTGCTGGCCACCCGAAAGCTGGTGCGGATAGCTTTGCAGGATGCGGTCCGGGTCCGGCAGGCGCACATCGGCGACGATCTGGCGGGCCAATGCCCAAGCGTCCGATTTGGCCATGCCCTGATGGATCATCGGCACTTCGGCCAGTTGCGCGCCGATCTTCATCGCCGGGTTCAGCGACGCCATCGGTTCTTGATAGATCATCGCGATTTCGGACCCGCGCAGCTTGCGCAACTCTTCCTCGCCCATCGTGGTCAGGTCACGGCCCTTGAACTTGATCGAGCCGCCAACGCTCCGCCCTGTCTTGCCCAGATCGCGCATG
>NKIT01000082.1 GCA_002256185.1 Rhodobacteraceae bacterium PARR1
CCGGGCGAATCCTAGGCCATCCCCGGCGTGCTTGAGGCGGCGCTGGTTGACTCCTTTGGGTCTGTCGCCAAGTTCAAGGAAGACTTCGCCGCCGCCGGTGCAGGTCAGTTCGGGTCGGGCTGGGCATGGCTGGTCAAGGACGCCTCGGGTGCCTTGAAGATCACCAAGACCGAAAACGGCGTGAACCCGCTGTGCTTTGGCCAGACCGCCCTTCTGGGCTGCGATGTGTGGGAGCATTCCTACTACATCGACTTCCGCAACAAGCGTCCGGCCTACCTGACCAACTTCCTTGAAAAACTGGTCAACTGGGAAGCCGTCGCCGCGCGGATGTAATCCGCAGCCTTTCACGGTTTGATCCATCGGCCCATTCCGCCCCGCGCGGGATGGGTCTTTTCATGACGCACGGGCCACAGGCTTTCCCGCCCCGCCCCGGCGTGATATGCACCGCGCCTGTCCGTCGCGGCCCCTGTGGTCGCCTTCCCTGCAATCCGGTGGCGCAGATGTCCGAATCTTTCCCTGTGCAAAGCGCGCATCGCCTGTCCGTGGCCCCGATGATGGACTGGACGGATCGGAACTGTCGGTTCTTCCACCGCCTGATGACCCGCCGCGCGATGCTCTATACCGAGATGGTCACTGCCCCGGCGGTGATTCACGGGCCGAAGGATCGACTGCTGGGCTATTCCGACGCGGAACATCCCGTGGCGCTGCAACTGGGTGGCTCTGACCCCGCTGAGTTGCGCCGCGCCGTGGAACTGGCCGCACCCTATGGCTATGATGAGATCAACCTGAACGTCGGTTGCCCGTCGGATCGCGTGCAATCGGGCTGTTTCGGGGCCGTGCTGATGGAACGTCCGCAGCTTGTGGCCGATTGCGTGGCCGCGATGATGGAGGCCGCAACTGTCCCTGTGACGGTGAAATGCCGGATCGGCGTGGATGAGCAAGACCCCGAAACCGCGCTGCCTGATTTCCTGACCCGCGTGTCGGCGGCGGGCGTTACCCATTTCGTGATCCATGCCCGCAAGGCGTGGCTCAAGGGTCTGTCGCCCAAGGAAAACCGCGAGATTCCGCCGCTGGATTACGATCTGGTCAAGCGGATGAAGGCCGAGTTTCCGCAGGTGACGATCTGCATCAACGGTGGCTTTACCGGCTTGGATCAGGTGCGCGACATGCTGGCCGCAGGCCTTGATGGCGTCATGATCGGGCGCGCGGCCTATCACGATCCGGCCTCGGTCCTGATCGGGGCGGATGGGTTGTGGGGCGATGCACCGGGTCTGGACGTGTTTGAGGTGGCAGAAGCGATGAAGTCCTATATCGCGGATCACCTGTCGCAGGGCGGGCGGCTGCATCAGATCACCCGCCACATGCTGGGCCTGTTCCACGGTCGCCCCGGCGCGCGCGGCTGGCGTCGGGTACTCTCTGAGGGCGCATCCGGCCCCGGCGCAGGGCTGGACGTCTACAACGCCGCCCTGACCGAGGTGACGCGGGCGGCTCAGGCCGCCTGAACGCCGCGCTTGGGGGCCAGCGCCACGCGCGAGAGCACAAAGGCCATCACGCCACACAGCGCAATCGCGCCCAGCATCGGCGTCGCGGTGCCGTCAAAGAACGGCCCGCTCGCGGCAATCATCAGCCCGCCCGCCAGCATCTGCAAGGTGCCGCCAAGGCTGGAGGCCAGACCGGCGATGTCGCCATGGTCATCCAGCGCCAGCACCATCGTCGTGGGGATCACAAGGCCCAGAAACGCATTGGCCAGAAACAGCCCGCCAATGCAGACCACCAGTGACGCGCCCCCGGCCAAGGCCACCCCGAACAGCGCCACGGTGCAGACCGCAAAGCCCGCACTCGCCACCGCAATCACCCGCCGCGCACCAAAGCGCAGCCCAAGGCCTGATGCCATCTGCGACGAGGCAAAGAAGCCGATGGCATTGATGGCGAAGGCCAGCGAAAACCCGGTGGGCGACAGGCCGAAGCCTTGGGTGTAAACAAAGCTCGCCGAGGCGATGAAGACAAAGAAGCTCGCCATGCCAAAGCCGCCAAGGAAGGTCAGGCCAAGGAAGCCCCGGTCGGTCAGCAGCACCTTTGCCCCGCGCCGCATCGCGGACAGATCAAAGGGCTGGCGTTCGGCCTTGGGCAGCGTTTCCGGCTGGGCAAAGGTCAGCACCATCAGGGCCAGCGCCCCCGCCACCAGAAGTGCTGCAAAGATCGCGCGCCACCCCGCCACCGCCATCAGGCCGGACCCCGCCAAGGGGGCCAACATGGGCGAGACGGAAATCACCAGCATCACCGCCGCCATCAGCTTGGTCGCGGCATGCCCGGTATAAAGGTCACGGATGATCGCGCGCGGCACCACCATCAGCGCGGCCCCGCCCAGACCCTGCACAGCGCGTCCCACGATCAACCACCCCGGTGTGGATGCCAAGGTGCAGATCAGTGATCCGATCAGGAAAATCCCGATTCCCACATAAAGCGGACGCTTGCGCCCTGCCGCATCGGCCCAAGGACCGTAGATCAGTTGCGCCAGACCGAAGGCGATGAAATAGGCGGTCACCGTCATCTGCATCCCTTGCACATCGGTGCCAAGCGCGGCACCGATATCGGGCATGGCGGGCAGATACATGTCGATGGCAAAGGGGCCAATGCAGGACAAAAGCCCTAGGACGAGTGCCGGGCGGCGAATACTGTCGGTCATGTCGGGCTTTCGGATGGGGGAATTAAGCATCCCTCATACGCGTTTCGGGCGGTGGGGGCCAGATGGGGCAAAGGAATACCATGACGGCAACAGGGTATCGTCGTGTCGCCGTGCATCCGGCGCTGAAGGCTTGGGCAGATGCGGCGCGCGGGCCTGCTGCGGCGGCGGTGCAGGCATCGACCGATTGGCGCTGCGGCGGGACGTGGTGCGTGGGGCTTGAGGCGTTGGAGAATGATCCTGACGGCACGGTCGCGGGCGTGGCTTTGCCGTGGGGGGTGCTGGGGCTTGATCCGATGCCGCTGCACCGCGCGCAGGTATCGACCACCCGTCCCGGCTATCCCTTGCCGTCTGCGGCGGAGTCAGAGGCCGCCTACCGCTTTCGCCTGAACCGGGATTCGGCGCATCTGGACGGGCTGTTGCCGGTCGGGCCGGAAAAGCGGCGCTATGTGAAGGAACCGCATGCGTGGATTTTGGGCCTGCCCCTGAACCGCGCGGATGCCGGGGCAGCCCCCTTGGTGGTGTGGGAGGGAAGCCACTTGCTGATGCAAGCCGCCCTGTCGCCGCTGTTGGCCCAAGCAGACGACGCATCCGGGGTGGACATCACCGACGCCTACCAAGCCGCCCGCGCCGAGGTGTTCCGCACCTGTGCCCGCGTGGAACTGCCGGGGGTGCAGGGCGAAGCGGTGATCCTGCACCGCCACCTGATCCACGGCGTGGCCCCTTGGGCTGCGGGGGCAACAGCCGAAGACCCGGGGCGGATGGTGGCTTACTTCCGGCCCCTGCTGCCCACTGTCGCCGAATGGATCGCGCCCTAGCGCGCCAGATGCGCCCCCAAGCGCAGGCCCAACGCGGCGATGGTCAGCGACGGGTTCACGGCGGCAGAGGTCGGCAGGACGGACGCATCGGCGATATACAAGTTATCCAGATCATGCGCCTTCAGGTTCACATCCACGACCGAGGTTGCCGGATCGCTCCCCATCCGCGCCGTGCCGCATTGATGGCTGGGCTTTGACTTCGGGAAACCCTTGGACAGCGTGATCGGCCAGCCCGCCCGCCGCATCGCGGCCTTGAGCTTGCCCACCAAGATGTGATGCGCTTCCACATTGGTGCGCCGCCAATCCACCACCACGCCGTCCTTGCGCCACATCACGCGGCTGTTCGGGTCGGGCAAATCCTCGGACATGGCCATGATGTGGATGGAATGTTCCGACAACCAATGCGCCAGCCACAGGGGCAAGCCTGCCTCACCGGCCAAGATCGGCCCGGTGATCCGGCCCAGCATCTGGATATTGCCCAATGGTTCGCCCTTCGGCCCGCCGGTCAGGTAGAAATCATTGATCTGGATGGTTTTCTCATAGACCGAGCGATTGCGCCGGAACGGATTGACCGCAATCATCGCGGTAAGATTGTGGTTCATGAAGTTCCGGCCCACCTGATCGGAGCCGTTCGCCAAACCGTTGGGATGATCGTCATTGGCCGAGGCCAGCAGAAGCCCCGCCGACATGATCGCCCCGGCACACAGGCACACCGTCCCGGCGGTCAGGGTGGTAGGACCACCCGGCCCCTCAACCTGCACGCCGGTGATCCGACGCCCTTCGGCCAGCAGGCGCGTCACCCGCGTTCCGGTCTGCAACCGCACATTCGGATAGCGCAGTGCTTCGGCCAGACCGCAGCTTTCGGCATCCGACTTCGCCCCGGTGCTGTCGGGAAAGGCGTCCCATGTGGTGGGCGCCCGCGCCAGCCATGCGTCAATATCCACCCCCAAGGGCAGGGCCGAAGGATGCAAGCCCTGCGCTGAGAACGCACGGCGCAGGGCAGCGATATCCGGCTCATCCGGCACGGGGGGAAAGGGATAGGGCGCGGACCGTGGCGGAACGGTCGCATCGCCCGCATCATCGCCGCGCACACGGTATAGCGATTCCGCCTGAGAATAGAACGGCTCCATCGCGGCATAGTCGATGGGCCAGCCGGGGGTGACCCCGTCGATATGGCGCAGGGGATGGAAATCCTCGGCCCGGTAGCGCAGCAGGACTGCGCCATAGAATTTGGTATTGCCGCCGACAAAGGCGTAATTGCCGGGGTTGAAGGGCTGGCCCTCGGCATCGTGCCAAACCTCTTTGGGTTTGAAATGCCCGCGTTGGAAGATCGCGACGGGATCGCGCGCTTCGGGGCTGTCGGGCAGATGCTGACCCCGTTCAAGGATCAGGATGCGTTGCCCTGTGGGGGCAAGGGCAGCGGCCAAACTCGCACCGCCCATGCCGGACCCGATGATGATGATGTCCGCGTCCATGGCTGTTCCCCCTGCCGGTCAGACAGGGTTATCACCCAACACCTTGGCCCAAAGCAACCCGCCGTCACGCCACCCGACGCAGGGGGGCCAGCTTTGACACAGTGACGGCGTCTCGCGTCTGTGCGGGTGCGTTGCCTGAACCCACACCGATTTGACGCGGCGATGCCTGCGCCGGGGCGGGCTTCGCCTCTTCGGTGGCAAGCGTGAAAAACTCCATCGTCTCGTTCAGCGTGTCGGCCTGCGAGGACAATTCTGACGACGCAGACGCCATCTCTTCGGCGGCAGATGTGTTTGATTGCGTCAGCCGGTCCAACTGCTGCACCGATTGCGAAATCTGACCCGAAGCCTCGGACAACTCACGCGTGGCATGCGAGATTTCAGCAACCAGTCCCGCCGTGCGTTGGATATCTGGCACCAGTCCCGCCAGCATGTCACCAGCCCGCGCCGCCGAACGCGCGGTGTTTACCGATAGGCTCGAGATTTCGCTTGCCGCCATCTGACTCCGCTCGGCGAGTTTGCGGACCTCGGCAGCCACCACAGCAAAGCCGCGGCCATGTTCACCGGCCCGTGCCGCCTCGACCGCGGCATTCAGCGCCAGAAGGTCGGTCTGCCGCGCAATCTCTTGCACGATCATGATCCGGTCGGCGATGGTTTGCATTGCAGAAACCGCTTCGGCCACGGCCCGGCCCCCCTCTTCGGAGTCCAGCGCCGATTTGGCAGCAATGCCTTCGGTCATGCCGGAATTCTCGGCGCTCTGCTGGATATTGGCCATCATCTGGGTCATGGCCGAGGACACTTCTTCTGTCGATGCGGCCTGCTGGTTCGAAGCTTCGCTCAGTTCTTCGGCGGTGGCCGCCATCTGACCGGCCCCCAGCGCCACATTGCGCACTGCCCCCGTCACGCGCCCAACGATGTCGCGCAGCGTGACGATCATTTCTGATTGCGCGGTCAGAAGTTCGGAAATCTCATCCCGGCCATGCACGCGTGGCGTCTTGCTCAGATCACCTGCGGCAATCGCGCGTGCATAGCGGATCGAGGTGGCAAGCCCCCGTGACAGGCTGACGATCACCCAGGCAAGGACAAGCAGCACCCCGACACCGGACAGGCCGAACAGGCCAAGGATTTCCATCCGCGCCGCAGCATATTCCGCCCCCACCACATCGGCACGCGCCTGCGCCTGCGACTGGACATGGTCCCGCATGGCATAAAGCGACGCGTCGATCTTTTCGGCAATGGCTTGACCATCGGCAAAGTATAGTGCCACGGCCTCGGCCTGCTTACCTTCGCCATTCAGGGTGATGATCTTGACCTGCAGGGCAAAGGCGGTCTTGTGGATGGCGTCAAAGGCCTTGATCTGTTCCACCAACGCTGGATCGGTGGCCGTGTTCAGCAGGCTTGCGATCAGAAGGTCGACTTCGGCGGCATTGGTTTTCACCACCTCGATACGCTTGTCACGCAGCGCGGCGGCCGCATCGGGAGCCGTCAAAAGCACGCTGCCAACGCCGATGCGGACATTCTTCTTGGTCGAGACCAGTTTCTCGATCTCAAGCAGATGCTCAATCTCGACGTCTATGGCATGGTCATAAGCCTTTTTCGATGCCTCGAGTTTGGATAGGCCAAGAAAGGTCGTATAGCCCCAAAGGCAAAAAACCGCTGCCATGACAGCGATCAGCTTGGCCTTGATCGTAACCCGCATCTTGGTATTCCCCATCAATCATCATCGTCATCGCGTCTGACCGAACGCCAATCCGTCGCGTTTATGACGGCAAAATCGGCTGTAACTTTAACCGCGCAGGATGACAGGATGTGGGACAACCTATTGCAAAATAATCATCCATACAAAAGAATGGGACCGCGCCATCCAAGGCGCGGCCCCCTTGAGATTGTCAGATCAGACGGCGATCAGACCGCCGCTTCCCACGTCAGACCGGGGCGATAGCGTTGCGCGATCCGGCCCTGTTCCAGCGTCATCAGGTGCAGCCAACCCTTGTCAAACAGCGTGCGCACCCCGGCGTGGCGCGACAGGATGTCAGTGATCGCCTGTGTCGGGGCCTCGATCAGCACGGTCAGGCGCAGCGGGTCATGCTGTGCCGCCGCCCCGTCATGCACCGCCTGCCACGGCAGACCGGCCCGCAGCCGCCCGCCATTGCCTTCGACCACGCCAAAGCCGCCCACGACGTTGTGGATCAGCTTGTTGCCGCCGCCAAAGACCTGCGGCGCAAGGGTGGAGCCGTAGTATTGCAGGCTGATCCAGCTTGCCACCACCACGGGGGCGGTCAGGATCAACTCCAGCGTGGCAAAGCCCGCGTCGTCCTGCCAGTCATAGCTGTGCAGAAACGCGCGCCCGGCCAGATCGGCCCCTGATGTCACCGCACGCGGGGCCGCGACAAAGGCGGCGCATCCGGCCAGACCCCATTCAGGCCGCACCTCGGCCCAGTCGGTCGCGCGGGCGGCCACATCGTCAGACCCCGGCAAGCGCTGCGCCCGTTCCGCCCGTGCCAAAGCCCCTGCCCGCACCAGCCAATCCTGCGCCGCTGCGATGTCATCCGCATGGTTCGGCGCGGCTTGGTCGGGGTAAAGCGTGATCCGGTCGGTCGTGGTGTCATGCAAGCCCGCCATGAACTGCACATCATCGGCCAGCGTGATCCCCTGCGCGGGCAACCCGGCCCGCGTTTCGGGATCGTTCAGCAGACCAGCCAGCAGCCGCGCCGACACCGCCCCGGTCTGCCCGCCGCACGCGCCGCAGTGATAGGCGCTTTCATGCGGGTTGTTGGTCACCTGCGCCCCATGGCCCAAAAGCAGCACCAGCCGCGCATGGCCTTTGGTCAGGCTCATCGCCCGCAAGACAGCAGCGGCGGTCTGGGCCTTGGCCTCGGCACTCAGCGGGGTGTCAAATTGCGGGGCGGGATCGGCAGCCGCCGCCTTGGCCAGACCGAGCGAGGATTTCAGCAGCTTCCAGCCGTAAACCGGCCCTGCCGCCTCGACAAAGGCGAAAGAGGACACTGCCGCCTGCCGGAACCGCCCCCACGCCCGCGTTGTGCGCGCGGCGATGCGGGCGGCCTCCTCCACCGAAGCCTCGGCATGGGAATGGGCGGTCAGGGTGGGTTTCAGCAAGACCGGCAGATGGGCGGCACCCTCATCCGTGCCATGGGGCCGATGGGCGACGGGCAGGCCGAAGAACCCGGCAAAACCCAGCGTGGCAATGCCAGGGTCCAGCGTTTCCAGCGCCCGGCGAAACACCTCTGACCGGACGTCGATGCAAAAGGCGGCTTGCAGCGCGAGCCGCGCGGGCACCGACTGCGGGCCGGTCAGGCGCGCGGCCAAGGCCCTTTGCCCGGCCCGTTCCGCCGCATCCTGCAAGATGGCATCCAGCACCGTGTCCGGCGTGGCGGCGACAGGAAGGCTGTGATCGGCGACAACCATGCTCCAGTCGTCCGCGATGTCCCCCGCGATGTTGGCGGCGTGGTCCAGCAGCGCCTCTTCCCAGATCAGCCGGATTGCGAGCAAGTCGGTCAGCGTGGCGTCCGAGGCGCCTTGCAATTCGGCCTGCCACAGCAACCAGCGCGCATGCTGCGCCCAGCCGCCGATGTCGACCAGCAGCCGGTGGAACACCGTCTCGGCCGCGGCATCCGTCACGCCCAGCCGTTCGGCGGCACGCAGGATGGCGCGTTCGGCGCTGTCAGGCGCGGCGGCGACATGGGCGCAGAACCCCCGCAGACCCGCGATTTCCGGCGTCAGGTCATGCGTCGCCCAATCGCGCCACGCAGCATAAGCCCCCCGCCCCGGCGCGGGCGTCCAGAGCGCTTGGCCAAGGTCGAAATGCCCAGCCGCCCATAGCCCCATGCAGCGCGCGATGGTGGCGGGCCAATCCTGTCCTGTGTCCAACGCCACCAGATCAGCGACAGTCGGCAAGACCTGCGGGGCCGGGGTTTCCACCCGCATCCGCGCCTTCAGGATAGCAAGATCAAAGGGCTTCAGCCCCGATGGGCAGGCAATCAGCGCGGCGGCAAGATCGTCATCGGAAATCTCACCCGCCGCAATCTTGGCGGCATAGGCGGCACGCGGCAGCGTCAGATGCAGCCCCGCCACCCGTGCCATCCGCGCGCTGGCGGTGGCCAGATCCTCATCGGTCTGGCCAAGGAAGGGGTTCACCGCGACGGTCGCACTCAGCGGGAACGCCGGGGGGATGGCGCGGGCAGCCTGTTCAGCCGCGCGCAGCAGATGCGAGACCCGGTCCGGCGCGATCTGGATATGTTTCAGGAACATCGGTCGTCCTCCTAGCATCAGGGATCAGGGGTTCGGGGTCAGGATTTCCGGGTGGCGGAGAACCCGCCGATCAGCCGGTCAAGCGCCGCGTTCAGATAAAGGCCATTGGCCAGATGCACCCGCAGCGCGGCAGTGGCGGGGTGATGCGCCCAGAGCGGGAACAGCGCCTGCGCCACCGCGACAAGGCCGAAAGAGATCAGCGCCAGCACAACCAGCGCCCATTCCAGCGCGCCCGGCACCGGGGCTGCGGGCAGATACGGCCCCCACAGCGCCCCGGCGATGACCTGAAAGCCGAAGTAGGCAACCGCAGCGGTCAGCGAGGCAACCGCGGTGCGCTGCGTCAGGGCACGGGGTGCGGCATCAGCCAGACCTTGGGCGACCAGATAGGCCACGCCGAAGATCAGGATCACACCCAGCGCAAGCGCCTGCACCGATTTCGGCCCGACCGCCATGCCAAAGACCGTGGCCACCGCGACATAAAGCGCAAGCGCCAGCGCAAAGGCCCGCGCCACCGCCGCGAAATCCGGCACCGCCACCGGCCCCGGCCGCCGCACCGCCGCCACGGCGGCCACAGCACCGCCCGCCGACAGGAAGGCATGCGCCTTGTAAAGCGAATGGGCCACGATATGCAGCAGCGCCAGCGCCCAAAGCCCCAAGCCGCATTGCAGCAGCATGAAACCCATCTGCGCCACGGTGGACCATGCCAGCGCCGTCTTGACCGCGCTTTGCGTCAGCATCACCGCCGCGCCGAAGATCGCCGTAAAGCCGCCCAGCATCACCAAGGCGGCCATTGCGCCCGCGCTGGTCTGCACCACATCCGCCAGACGGATCAGCAAAAAGCCACCGCCATTGATGATCCCGGCATGCAGCAGGGCAGAGACAGGCGTCGGGGCTTCCATCACCTCGGTCAGCCAGCCGTGCAGGGGGAAGGCCGCCGTTTTCAGCGCAGCCGCCAACACGATCAGCGCCACGGCAAAGCCGCCTGCCAAGGACGCAGTCCCCTGCGCCGCCTGACCCAAGGCCGCCAGATCGGCGGTGCCGAAGGCCACCCACAGCAGCGTCACCGCGATCACCAGCGCCACATCGCCCGCCCCCCAGACAAGGGTGAACTTGGTCGCCGCGCGCCGCGCCTCGGGCCGGTCGGGGTAGAACAGCAGCAGGTGCCGCAAGACGATCCCGACAGCGGCAAAGGCCAGCACCAGCACCGCAAGGCTGCCCGATTGCACCAGCACCAGCACGGATGCCAGCGCCGCCAGCATCAGACCGTGAAAGGCACCTTCGCGCGCCTCACCATCCAGATAGCGCCGGGAATAGCGCACCACGATCCAGCCGACAAAGGCCACCAGCAGCAGCATCGTGGCGCTGATTGCATCCAGCCGCAGCGCCATCAGCAAGGCCCCATCGCCAAGGCTGACGACCTGCGGGCCGTTCAGCACAAGTTGGACCAGCGACATCAGCGCCAAGGCCAAGGTCGCAATGCTCGCCGCCTCGGCCAGCGCGGGCAAGGCTTTGGGGCGGCGATGCGGGCGCAGCAGGGCAAGGGCGGCCACGGCCAAAAGCAAAAGCGGGGCGAGCAGGGACAGCGGGGGCAAAGGCATCTCGGTCTCCTTGGCGTGACAAACGGGGTGCTGGACCAGATAGCGGTTGACCTGATTTCATAAAATTACATATTTTCGGCTTAATCGTTCTGTTTGGTAGAATAATGCATCCGTTGAACCTGCACCACCTGCGCCTGTTCCGCGCCGTGGCGACCGATGGCACCCTGACCGGGGCCGCGCGGCGGCTGAACCTGTCGCAATCGGCCTTATCCACGCAAATCAAGGCGTTGGAGGCCGTTCTTGGCCATGATCTGTTCGAACGGCGCGGGCGCGGGCTGGTTCTGACCGAGGCCGGGCGCATTGCGCTGGACCATGCCGAAGCCATCTTTCGCACCGCCGACGATCTGACCGCCACCCTGCGCGAGGTGGGGCGCAGCCGTCGCGCACTGCGGGTCGGTGCCCTTGCCACGCTGTCGCGCAACTTTCAGATGCAGTTCCTGCGCCCGATGATCGGGCGGGCGGATGTGGATGTGGTGATCCAGTCGGGATCACAGGCGGAACTGTTGCGGGCGCTGGACGCCTTGGCGCTGGATGTGGTGCTGACCAACCTGCCCCCCGCGCGCGAGACCGACGGCCCGTGGCTGGTGCACCGTCTGGCGGAACAGCCCGTGTCGCTGGTGGGCACTCCCTCGCGTTTGGGTGCGCACAGCCGCCCGGTGGATGAGGTGCTGGCCACCCTGCCCTTGGTGCTGCCCGGACCGGGGACCGCCCTGCGTGCGGCCTTTGATGCGCTTGTGGCGCGGGCGGGCATTCTGCCGATGATCGCGGCCGAGGCGGACGACATGGCGATGCTGCGTCTTTTGGCACGCGAAGATGCCGGGGTGGCGGTGCTGCCCACCATCGTGGTGCAAGACGAACTCGCCTCTGGCCTGCTGGTCGAGGCCGGACGGCTGGAAGGGATGCGCGAAACTTTTTACGCCGTCACCCGCGAACGGCGGTTTCCCAACCCGCTGTTGTCGCCGCTGTTGCAGCCTTGGGGCTGAACTGGTCAGATCGCCATCAGCAAAACGCCCAAGGCAAAGACCGCCCCGCCCAGAATGGACGAAAAATCGCTGTCCGCCGCGTCTTGGGGTTCGGGGTCGGTCTCTGCGTCCTCGGGTGATGTGTCTTGCGGCACGACGAACCCCGTATCGGGGCGTGGTGCAGCGGTGGGGGGCGGGGCAGAGGGTATCGGCGGCAGGTCGGGGGTCAGTTCCGGCGTCACGGGTTCAGCACTGTCGCGCAGCAGCGACAGCGGCGTGCCATCGGCCCATTCGGCGATGTCACGCGCGCCAGACTCGGTTTTGGCAAAGACCAGACGGATCACCTGATCCTCATGGGTCGTGTCCACCGACAAGAAGCCGCCCGAACGACTGACATCGACGGTTTCGCGCAGGCCAAGCGCATAGCTGTGCGACTCCGGGCTTTCGTCCACATCGGGCCTGTCGGCGATGCCAAAGCGGGTCATCCAATCCTGCGGGATGTCGTCCGTCAGCGTTTCTGCCCAAACCGAATGATAGGCCCCCTTGGCCAGCCCCGGCACCCGCACCTCAAGCGTGCCGGGGTCTTGGTCGCGCAGGGTGATGAAGGCCACCAGCTTGTCGTCATTCTCCCACGCATAGGTCGCGACATCCTCGACCGCGCGGTTGCGCAGGGACAGGCGCAGGGGCCGCGTGTCGATCAGGCTTTCGGCCATCATGTCGAGCATCTCTTGCCCGATGAAATCCTGTGACTGTCCCGTCAGGTCCGTGGTGGTCAGACGCCCGGCATGGATCATGTCGACGCCATAAGCGCTGGCGGCCTCCATCCCCACCGCCCCGGTGCGGGCGTGCAATTCCAGCAAAACGCGCGGTTGGTCCTGCCCGTAATCGCGCAGGTGCATCTGGTCTTGCCAATACCGCTCAAACGCGGCGTCGTTGCGGGCGGCAAGGTCGATCCCTGCCGGATCAACGATTTCCCCCACCGCTGCGCGTTCAGCGACATATCCTGCGCGGGCTTCTTCGCGCGTCAGCGAGGCGACGTTGTAGCTGGACAGGAACACACCGGGACGCTCCGCACCGACAGTGGCCATATCCGCCGCCCAATCATCGACGGCTTGCGTCAGCGTTTCGGCGCTGTTGTCTACCCCACCTGTCAGCAAGGGAAAGCGGTGGTGGATCAGCATATCCACCCGCGCCAAGGACGCATCATCCATCTCATCCCGGATGGCGGCATCCTCGGCCGCGGAAATGCCGCTTTGCACGGCAATCTCTGGCGCGATCCCGTCCGGGTTCAACGCAGGGTCCGCAAGCGCCCGCGACAGGGCCTGCACCGTATCATCCGCAATGCGGCCATAGATCGTGGCGCTTTCGACACCCGGCCCGAAGGTGGCGTAGTATTCGCTGCCCACCTCTAGGATCAGACGGCGCGGCAAAGGACCAAAATCGCCGCCCCCCAATCGCGCGATGAAACTGTCGATGTCGGCCTGCAAGTCGGGGATGCCCCCCTGATAGGGCAAGGTCGGCAGCACAATCGCGACGGCAGCATCACGCGCACGGGCTGCGGCAAAGACATCGTTCAGACCAAAGCCAAAGCGATCATTCCACAGATCGTCATAGGCCAGCCCGAACCCGTCACCAAGATTTTCCGCCACCGATCCGCCGGGCCAAGTGATGAGCCCCACCGGATCATCCCCCAACTGGCGCTGGAACCGGCCAAAGGGGCGAAAGCCCGTGTAGTTGTAACCGAAATGATCCTGCGTCACCGGCAGGCTGTCGGGCAGCACATTGGCCGCCCCGGCAAACAGCGTCACAGCCTCCATCGGCACACCCATGCCTTGTACCAAACACACCGCCCGCAGGATGGGCTTGACGTTACGTTAACCAAGAGTTGGGTCAGCACAAACCATTATTTTGCTGCAATTTCGCCAGAATTGGAACCGGACCGTTTCCACTTGGGCGCTTTGGCACTGCCGTTCAGGTTGCGCGATGCGTCATCGCCCAGTCGCGAAAGGCCTGCGCCTGCGGTTGCATCACGCTGTCCGCCAAGGGGCCAGAGAGCAGGAAGTAACCGAACTCCTCCATCACGCTGACGGTGGACAGGCGCACCAGATGACCCGCCTCAAGGTCCGGACGGATCATGGCCTCGGGGCACAGCGCCACCCCTTGCCCCGCAAGGGCGGCGGCGCGCAGCAGGTTGAAGTCTTCAAACATCGGACCAGAGGCCGGGGCATGGTCCGGCAGCCCCACCCGCGCGAACCATGCCTGCCAACCCGACAGGTCCGCATCATGGAGCAGCGCCCATTGCAGCGGCGCAGGCCCGGTGTCGCCGCGCACCGCCAGACGCCCGGCCAAGGCGGGGGAGCAGACGGGAACCGATGTGCCCGGCAGGAAGGGCAGCGCGGTCACCCCCGGCAAGTCTGGCGCGCGTTGGCCAAAGACAAAGGCCAGATGCACATCGCGAAAATCAATGTCGCGCCCGTGCATGGCATAGACCACACGGATGTCGATGTCGGGGTGTTCCTCGCGGAAGGACGACAGGCGCGGGATCAGCCAGCAGATCGCTACCGACGGGATCGCGGCAATGACGAGGGGTTGAGAAAACCTGTGATCGCGCATCCGCTGACAGGCAGCCGCGATTTCCCCCAAAGACAGCGAAAGCGCCCGCGCCAACTCTTGCGCCTGCGGCAAGGGCTGGGGGCGGTTGCCGGATCGGTCGAACAAGGGCGCGCCAAACCAGTCCTCAAGGTGCCTGACCTGATGGCTGACTGCGCTTTGCGTGACGAACAACTGATCCGCCGCCGCTTTGAACGACCCGGTCCTGACCACCGCCTCAAAGGCGCGCAAGGCATTGAGGGGGAGGTGTCCGGTCATAACGGCCTCATGAGTTTTCCTCATGTCTGAATGAAAAACGGTCTTTTGACAAGCCCGCGCCTTGGCCCGATGGTCGCCGCCAAAGATGCCGCAGGGCATCGGACACCCAACCCATGAGGCCGATATGCAACGCGAAAGACTCCAGAACTATGTGGACAACGGTCAGGCCGTGGTCTCGACCTTCAGTGCGACGGAAATGGAGCGTCGCCTGACCAACATCCGCAAAGTGATGGCCGACCTGGGCATCGATGCGGCGCTGTTTTCCAGCTATCACAACATCAATTACTTCTCGGACTTCCTGTTTTGCTACTTCGGCCGCCGCTATGGTCTGGTCATTGACCACAACATCATGACCTCAATCTCTGCGGGGATTGACGGTGGCCAGCCGTGGCGGCGCACCTATGGTGGCAAGAACGTCACTTATACCGATTGGCAAAAGGACAACTATTTCCACGCGGTGCGCCAACTGACCGGGGGCGTGAAGCGGTTGGGGATCGAGTTTGATCACATCACCATCGACACGCTGAACCTTCTGAAACACGAATTCCCGCAGATGGAGTTTGTCGACATCGCCGCCCCCGCCATGCGCCAGCGCATGATCAAATCGGCCGAGGAAATCGCCCATATCGAAAAGATGACCCGCATCGCCGACATCGGGGGGGCGGCTTGCGTCGAGGCGGCGCAGGTGGGCGTGCCGGAACATGAGGTGGCGCTGCATTCCACCGCCACCATGGTGCGCGAAATCGCCAAGGTCTGGCCGCATGGTGAGCTTTTGGACACCTGGACCTGGTTCCAATCCGGCATCAACACCGATGGCGCACACAACCCGGTGACAAGCCGCAAGATCGAACGCGGCGACATCCTGTCGCTGAACTGCTTCCCGATGGTGGCGGGCTATTATGTGGCGTTGGAGCGGACGCTTTTCGCCGAAACCGCCACGGATGAGCATATCCGCCTGTGGGAATTCAACTGCAAGATCCACGATCGCGGCAAGGAACTGCTGGTCCCCGGCAACAAGTGCAGCGATGTCGCGAAAGAGTTGAATGCGATGTATGCCGAGGCCGGTTTGCTGCAATACCGCAGCTTCGGCTATGGCCATTCCTTCGGTGTGCTTTGCCACTACTACGGGCGCGAGGCCGGTCTGGAACTGCGCGAGGATTGCGACACCGTGCTGGAACCCGGCATGGTCGTGTCGATGGAGCCGATGATCACCATCCCCGACCACCTGCCGGGCGCGGGCGGGTATCGTGAGCACGATATCCTTGTGATCACCGACGACAACAACAAGGGCAATCGCAACATCACTGCGTTCCCGTATGGGCCGGAGCATCTGATCATCGGCAAGAAGGGCTGAGGCTGGTTTTTTCTTGCAAGGAAACGGGTGCCGCGAGGGAAACCACGCGGCACTTTTTCTTAAGGCCATAGGGCGCAAGGCAAACCAAAACAGTCTGGGGGACTGTTTTGGTTTGCCGCCAGAGGGCCGCGTGCAGACCGCCGGGCGAAGCGCCTCTGGCGCGCAACCCGAGGGGGCGGGCTGCGCGCGGACCGGGGCTTTGGGCCCCGGTCCAACACTGACCGTTGCGACAAACAGACTACAAAGCATCCTGCTTAGCCAAAACCTAATCAAAGCCCAACAAGACAGTGTTTTCGCCCCTGCCCGCTTTGCCCCTATCCTGTCCCCATAATTCAGGAGGCAAAGATGGCGGAACGGGTTGACACTTTGGTCATCGGCGGCGGGCAAGCGGGGGTGGCCGCCAGCGCGCATCTGCAGCAGCAGGGCGTGTCGCATCTGGTGCTGGAACGCGCGCGCATTGCCGAACGCTGGCGGACGGGGCGTTGGGACTCGCTCGTGGCCAATGGTCCCGCATGGCATGACCGCTTTCCGGTCAAGACCTTTGACCACCTTCACCCCGATGCCTTTGCCGGGAAAGAGGATATCGCCGCCTATTTCCAAGAACTTGCCGAGGAACGCGCCCTGCCCATCCGCTGCGGCGTGGCGGTCAGCCGCCTGACGGCACGCGACGGCGGCGGCTTCATCGCCGAAACCGCAGATGGCGTGGTCGAGGCGGATCACGTCATCTCGGCCACCGGCCCGTTCCAAAAGCCCCTCATCCCCACGGTGGTGCCCGACAGCGCCGGGATCACGCAGATGCACTCGGCCGACTATCGCAACCCTGGTCAGTTGCCTGCAGGGGCGGTGCTGGTGGTGGGGGCGGGATCGTCGGGATCACAGATTGCCGATGAGATCCACCGTTCGGGCCGCAAGGTTTTCCTCTCCGTCGGCCCGCATGACCGCCCGCCGCGCGCCTATCGCGGCAAGGATTTCGTCTGGTGGCTGGGGCAGTTGGGCCATTGGGATGCAAAGGCGAAAACGCCGGGGACCGAGCATATCACCATCGCCGTCTCGGGCGCGAATGGCGGTGAGACGGTGGATTTCCGGCGTCTCGCGGCGCGGGGGATGATCCTTTTGGGTCGTATCGGGGCCTTTGCGGGTGGCGTGCTGTCGGTCGGATCGGATTTGGCCGACAATATTCGGAATGGGGACCGGAATTACCTGTCCGTACTCGACCAAGCCGATGCCCATGCCGCCCGGATGAGGATCGACCTGCCGCCCGAGCCTTCGGCGCGCGACATTGGCCCGGATGCGGACTGTATGACCCACCCGATCCTGTCGCTGGATTTGGCGGCAGAGGGGGTCACCTCGATCATCTGGGCCACGGGATATGGTCTGGATTACGGCTGGTTGCAGGTGCCGGGGGCTTTGGATGCGGCGGGCAAGCCGGTGCATGACAAGGGCGTGTCGCCCGTGCCGGGGCTTTATTTCCTTGGCCTGTCATGGATGACCCGCCGCGCCTCGCCCTTCATCTGGGGGGTCTGGCATGACGCCGCAGCGATTGCCGCGCATATCGCAGGTGAGGGACGGGTGGCGGCAGAGTAACGCCGCTGCAAGGCTATCTGATCGAAGAGCACAAGCCTTGCCTAAACTCTCCGGGGGCAACTGTATTCTTCATGATGTGGCGTGTTTGAACTCCTGTGCGGATTTCATCATGGCGTTGAGGATGGTGAGGAGTTTGTGGGCT
>NKIT01000083.1 GCA_002256185.1 Rhodobacteraceae bacterium PARR1
GGGAGAGTAGGTCACCGCCAAACCTAGAAAGAAACACAAAAAAACTCTCACAAACGATATCAAAAAAATACCCGCAAACCATACAAGCGCGGGAACCGGCGCGGGGTGGAGCAGCCCGGTAGCTCGTCAGGCTCATAACCTGAAGGCCGCAGGTTCAAATCCTGCCCCCGCAACCAACACTAATTTACAAGAAAAATCATCATCGTAGATAGCGGAAACGACTGATCCCTCTCTCTCCGTTCCGCCAAGCCCCGCTACACGCGGGGCTTTCTTCGTTTTGGAGCCTGCCGCATCGCCAGCCACCACTGGCAAACCGCAGGCCAGACGCAGCAAACTTGCCAGGGCCCCGTGTAGATCAATCGAAAGCCCCGGTCCACCATCGTCCGGCGGCGTCAGCACGATCTTCTCGATCAGCCCCCGAATGGCTTCCTTCGCCACTTCCATCTCCTCGGCGTCACCCAAACCACGGATCAGCGCCACCACCCGCGCGCGGTAGATCTGCGGCATGCCAGCATGGATCCGCAGCGGATCTGGTCGCTCTGTCATCGTCAGCTGCGCCTCGATCTCTTTCCGGCGGGCGTCCATCCACGAGGTTGGCGAAGGGTTGACCCGCGCTGTCTTTGGTTACGTTGGTGGACATGATTCGCGGTTGCCCGCACTGTTCGCTGGTTGGGCTTGTGGACGATGCACCACCTGAAATCGATCAACCGCCAAGCTGGCAGGCGGGTGCGGTGCCTTCTTGCTCCTGATTGTGTTGATTTCCGAAGGAAATTATTTTACAAGTTTCCACAGACATACGTCAAAAAATTTACAAAAAATGTGTTTCTTTTTCAAGACTTATCGAGGTAATTTTCGGCGGCGTCGCCGTGGCTCCTTAGGGCCGCTCACGCAAACATGACAGTGAAATGCAAGGGGGAACAATGCTCGGCAACGCTCAGCCATCTGGAGTTTACGCCGCATCAGACGACTTCATCGCGAAGGCGCATATCGATGCGGCGGGATACGAGCGGATGTATGCGGCCTCGGTGGCCGATCCCGATGCATTCTGGCGCGAGCAGGGCCAGCGGATCGACTGGATCACGGATTACTCGACCGTCAGGAATTCGACCTTTGACTACGGCAAGGTGTCGATCAAGTGGTTCGAGGACGGCACGCTGAACGTGTCGGCCAATTGCATCGACCGCCATATGGCGACCCGCGCGAACCAGACGGCGATCATCTGGGAACCGGATGATCCGAAAGTGCCGGCGCTGCATATTTCTTATGCGCAACTGCTGGAACAGACCTGCCGCATGGCCAATGTTCTTAAGGCGCATGGCGTTAAGAAGGGTGACCGCGTCGTCCTCTACATGCCGATGATCCCCGAGGCGGCCTATGCGATGCTGGCCTGTGCGCGGATCGGGGCGATCCATTCGGTGGTGTTCGGGGGGTTCTCGCCAGATGCGCTGGCGAACCGGATCAACGATTCCGAAGCCAAGGTGGTGATCACCGCGGATTTTGCGCCACGTGGTGGCAAGAAGACCGCGCTCAAGAGCAATACGGATCAGGCGCTTTTGCATTGTAGCGACAAGGTGAAGTGCCTTGTGGTCAAGCACACGGGTGATCAGACGCATTGGACCGAGGGGCGCGATTACGACCTCAAGGCGGAGATGGCTGCGGCGAAGCCCTATTGCGCCTATACCGAGGTGGGTGCGGAAGACCCGCTGTTCATTCTGTATACCAGCGGTTCAACCGGCAAGCCCAAGGGGGTGGTGCATACGTCGGGCGGGTATCTGGTCTATGCGTCGATGACGCATCAATATACCTTTGATTACCATGACGGCGATGTGTTCTGGTGCACGGCGGATGTGGGTTGGGTCACGGGCCACAGTTACATCGTCTATGGGCCGCTGGCCAACGGTGCCACGACCATCATGTTCGAGGGTGTGCCGACCTATCCTGACGCGGGCCGGTTCTGGGAGGTTTGCGCCAAGCACAAGGTGACGCAGTTCTACACCGCGCCGACCGCCATTCGCAGCCTGATGGGGTTGGGGACTGAGTGGGTCGAGAAGCATGATCTTTCGAGCTTGCGTCTGCTCGGTTCGGTGGGCGAGCCGATCAACCCCGAGGCGTGGAACTGGTACAACATCAATGTCGGCAAGGGGAAATGCCCGATTGTCGATACATTCTGGCAGACCGAAACCGGCGGGCATCTGATCACGCCGTTGCCGGGGGCCATTCCGCAGAAACCGGGGTCGGCGACGAAGCCGTTCTTCGGGATCACGCCCGTGGTGCTGGACCCCGCTTCTGCTGCCGTGCAGACGGAAACCGAGGCTGACGGAGTGCTGTGCATCACCGACAGCTGGCCGGGGATGATGCGGACGCTGTGGGGCGATCATGCGCGCTTCGAGGAAGCCTATTTCAGCCAGTATCGCGGTTTTTACTTCACCGGTGACGGCTGTCGCCGCGATGCGGACGGCTACTACTGGATCACCGGTCGCGTGGATGACGTGATCAACGTTTCCGGCCACCGGATGGGCACGGCCGAGGTCGAATCGGCGCTGGTGGCCCATGCGCAGGTCGCGGAGGCCGCCGTGGTGGGCTATCCGCACGACATCAAGGGGCAGGGCATCTATGCTTATGTCACGCTGATGAAGGGTGTGGAGCCGACAGAAAGCTTGCGCAAGGAACTGGAGGCATGGGTGCGGACCGAGATCGGGCCGATTGCCAAGCCAGACCTGATCCAGTGGGCACCGGGTTTGCCCAAGACCCGTTCGGGCAAAATCATGCGGCGCATCCTGCGCAAGATCGCCGAGAACGACTTTGGTGCGCTTGGCGACACTTCGACGCTGGCTGATCCTTCGGTCGTGGAAGACCTGATCGCCAACCGGATGAACAAGGCATGAGCGAGGTGCTGGCCAAGCCGGCGGTGCTGATCCTGCTCGGCCCTCCGGGGGCCGGCAAGGGGACGCAGGCGCGGATGCTGGAAGAGGACTTCGGTCTGGTCCAGCTTTCGACCGGCGATCTGCTGCGGGCTGCCGTTGCTACGGCGACCGAGGCGGGCAAGCAGGCCAAGGCGGTGATGGAAGCGGGCCAACTGGTCAGCGATTCCATCGTGCTGGCGATCCTGAAAGACCGCATGGCGGCCCCCGACGTGGCCAAGGGCGTGATCCTCGACGGGTTTCCGCGCACAGACGGGCAGGCGGCGGCGCTGGATGCGCTGCTGGGGGCTGCGGGGCAGAGCGTAACGGCGGCGATCAGCCTGCAAGTGGACGATGAGGCGATGATCGGTCGCGTGTCGGGCCGCTATACCTGCGCCGGTTGCGGCGAAGGCTATCACGACGAATTCAAGCAGCCCGCGCAGGCGGGCGTTTGCAACAAATGCGGCGGCACGGCCATGAAGCGCCGCGCCGACGACAATGCCGAAACGGTGCGCGAACGGCTGAAGGCCTATCACGCCCAGACGGCTCCGCTGATCGCCTATTACGAGGGCAAAGGTGTTCTGCACAGGATCGACGCGATGAAACAAATCGCCCAGATCCGCAGCGCGCTTGGCGTCATCGTGAGCCGCGTGTTGGCGTAAAGGGAGGGCCGTTTCCCCGACGGACAGGGCCGGGGGGCGGAGTGGAGAGTAAGAAACTACAGGGAGTAGCAACTCATGGCGGACAAAACATCGTCCAATGCCTACTGGGCCGCGAATATCCGGGTGATTACCATTTCTATGGTCATCTGGTTCGCATGCTCATTCGGGCTTGGCATCCTGCTTCGTCCCGCGCTTTCGGGGATACATATCGGCGGCGCCGATCTCGGATTCTGGTTCGCGCAGAACGGGGCCATCTACGTCTTTCTTGTGCTGATTTTCGCTTATGCGGCAAAGATGAACAAGCTCGACAAAGAACACGGCGTCGAGGAGTAAGACATGGATCAGTTTACCCTTAACCTTCTCGTCATCGGCGCCTCCTTTGCGCTGTATTTCGGGATCGCATTCTGGGCTCGCGCGAGTTCGACTGCCGAATTCTACGCCGCCGGTCAGGGCGTTGGACCCGTGGTCAACGGCATGGCGACCGCAGCCGACTGGATGTCTGCCGCGTCCTTCATCTCGATGGCGGGTCTGATCGCCTTCGGTGGCTACAACAACTCGGTCTTCCTGATGGGCTGGACCGGCGGTTACGTGCTTCTGGCGCTGCTGCTGGCCCCGTATCTGCGCAAGTTCGGCAAGTTCACCGTGCCGGAATTCGTGGGTGACCGCTTCTACTCCACCTCGGCCCGCATGGTCGCCGTGGTCTGCCTTCTGGTGATCTCGATCACCTATGTGATCGGGCAGATGGTCGGCGTCGGCGTGACCTTTGCGCGCTTCCTCGAAGTGTCGACGACGACCGGTCTTCTGATCGGTTCGGCGGTGGTGTTCGCCTATGCGGTGTTCGGCGGCATGAAAGGCATCACCTATACTCAGGTGGCGCAGTATGTCGTTCTGATCATCGCCTACACGATCCCCGCGGTCTTCATCTCGCTGCAGCTGACCGGCAACTTCCTGCCCCAGCTTGGCCTGATCGGTTCGTACGCTCCGTCGGGTGGCGATGTCGCCTTCCTCGACAAGCTGGACCAAGTCGTGACGGAACTGGGCTTCTCGGCCTATACCGCTGACACGTCGAACATGCTGAACATGTTCCTCGTCACCATGTCGCTGATGATCGGGACCGCGGGTCTGCCGCACGTGATCATCCGCTTCTTCACGGTGCCGAAAGTTTCGGATGCGCGTCTGTCTGCCGGCTGGGCGCTGGTCTTCATCGCCCTGCTTTACACCGTCGCTCCGGCGGTGGGTTCGATGGCCCGCCTGAACATCACCACGACCTTCTGGCCGGGTGCTGTGACGGGTACGGCCTTGTCCGCGCCTGCGGTGTCGCTGGAAGCAATCCAGACCAACCCCGAACTGTCCTGGGTCAACAACTGGCAAAAGACGGGTCTGCTTGCCTATACCGACAAGAACGGTGACGGCCTGATCCAGTACTTCAACGAAAAGAAGCCGGTTGCCGACGCGAACACCGCGCTGGCTGCTGCGAACAAGGCACTTTCCGAAGCTGCGGCCGATGCTGACAAGGCTCCGCTGGAAGCCAAGGTTGCTGAAGCGCAGGCTGCGCTGGACGCTGCCCTTGCCGATCCGGCAAACGGTCTTGTCGAAGGCCAGTCGTTGACCGACATGGGCCTGAAAGGGAACGAACTGACCACGGTGAACAATGACATCATGGTTCTGGCCAATCCCGAAATCGCAAAGCTTCCGGGCTGGGTGATCGCACTTGTCGCTGCCGGTGGTCTGGCTGCGGCGCTGTCGACGGCAGCAGGTCTGCTGCTGGCCATTTCGTCGGCCATCTCGCACGACCTGATCAAGGGCGCACTCAAGCCCGATATCAGCGAGAAGGGCGAACTGCTTGCGGCGCGTATCGCAATGGCCTTTGCCATTGTACTGGCGACGTGGCTTGGCCTCGATCCGCCCGGCTTTGCGGCACAGGTTGTGGCGCTGGCCTTTGGTCTGGCGGCTGCGACGATCTTCCCGGTGCTGATGATGGGGATCTTCTCCACCAAGGTCACCAAGGAAGGCGCGATTGCCGGTATGCTCGTCGGCCTGATTTCGACCTCGGTTTACATCTTCCTCTACCTGGGCTGGTTCTTCATCCCCGGCACGAACATGCTGCCGAATACGCCTGCTGCACACTTCTTCGGCATCTCGCCTGCGGCCTTTGGCCCGATCGGTGCGCTGCTGAACTTTGGGGTGGCCTACATCGTGTCCTCCATGACCAAGGCTCCGCCGAAGGACGTGCAGGACCTGATCCAGTCGATCCGCGTGCCGAAAGGCGCCGGTGCGGCACAGGCCCACTGAAAAGACAGGGCGACCCCGGCCTCCGTGCCGGGGTCGCCTCTCCGCCTCAGCTGAGAGCGCGCGATGGACAGCACTGATCCGACCATCTTGGCCTTCCTCGAGACGGTACATCCCTACGACAACCTGCCGCCTGACGAACTGGCGCGTGTCGCCGGTTTCTTCGGCCACAGGGCATATGCGGCCGGGCAGAGCATCTTTGCGGCGGGCGAGGTGCTGGACGGCCTCTATCTGGTCAGGACCGGCGAGGTCGAGATCACCGACAGGTATGGTGCGCCTGTGTCGATTCTCGGGCCGAGGAACAGCTTTGGCGAGCGTGGTCTCATGCGCGAGGGTTTGGCCGTGACCACGGCCCGCGCTGCCCGCGACACCGTCACGCTCGTTCTTCCGCCAGACGCATTCCGGACCCTGTTCGAGGCGAATGCCGCGTTCCGCAGGTTCTTCCAGCGCGGCCGCCGTGCCGAGGTACGGCCACCCGAACTGGCGACGCAGAAGGTCAGCGACCTGATGACCTGCGATCCCCTTACGGTGTCGCATGATACGGCAGTCCGCGAGGCGGCACGGATCATGCGGGACCGGCATGTCTCTAGCCTCGGCGTCACTGAAGGTGGGCGCTTCGTTGGTTTGGTGACGACCCGTGATCTGGCCAACCGTGTGCTGGCCGAAGGTCTGCCTGCAAACCTGCCGATTGCACAGATCATGACACCCGACCCGATCACCTTGCCGCCTTCGGCGCTGGGGTCGGATGTGCTGCACCTGATGCTGGAACGCCGCATCGGACATCTTCCAGTGACCGATGGCGGCAAGCTGGTCGGCATCATCACCCAGACCGACCTGACGCGGTTTCAGGCGGAGTCATCGGCGCAGTTCGTACGGGATGCGGCGATGGCGGAAAGCATCGCGCAGCTTGGCGAGACCACGGCCCGCATCCCGCGCCTGCTGGCACAACTGGTCGCGGCGCATAATGCGCATGAGGTGGTGACGCGCCTGATCACCGACATAGCCGATACCGTTACGCGGCGCCTTCTGATCCTGGCCGAGCGCGAACTTGGTCTGCCCCCTGTTCCCTATCTCTGGCTTGCCTGCGGATCGCAGGGGCGGCAGGAACAGACCGGGGTGTCAGATCAGGACAACTGCCTGATCCTCGACGACGCGGTGACACAGGACGACCTCCCCTATTTCGCCGCGCTTGCGAAATGGGTGTCGGATGGGCTGGACGTCTGTGGATACGCCTATTGCCCCGGCGACATGATGGCCACCAATCCGCGCTGGTGCCAGTCCCTGTCAGTCTGGCGGTCCTATTTCCAGAGCTGGGTCAACCGCCCCGATCCGAAGGCGCAGATGCTGGCTTCCGTCATGTTCGACCTTCGGCCTATTGCGGGGGATCTGCGTCTGTTCGAGAGCCTTCAGGCCGAGACGCTGGAATATGCCTCACGCAACACCATCTTTGTCGCGCACATGGTGGCCAACTCATTGAAGCATACGCCCCCGCTGGGGCTGCTGCGCGGTTTCGCAACAATCCGGAGCGGAGAGCACAAGCACCACATCGACCTGAAGCACAACGGTGTCGTACCGGTCACCGATCTGGGGCGGGTCTATGCTCTGCTGGGTCAATTGGCGCCCGCAAATACACGCGCACGCCTTGAAGCGGCCGAGGGGGCGGGCTTGATCTCTCCGTCGGGCGCGCGCGATCTTGTCGATGCCTATGACCTGATCGCGCGCACGCGCATCGAGCATCAGGCGCGTCAGGTCCGGCAAGGACAGAGGCCCGACAATTATTTGTCACTGGCCGATCTTTCCGATTTCGAGCGGTCTCACCTGCGCGACGCCTTCGTCGTCGTGCGCACAATGCAATCCTCCGTGGGGCAATCCCGCGGGGCCAATATTTGAGCCATTCCCATGAGTATCGAGTTGATCGCCGCCTTCGTTGCCGCCGTCGCCTGCGCCGGGATCGCAATGATTGCAATAAAACTGTCCGGCGGCAGGTTGCCGAAATGGATCACGCCTGCCGCAGCCGGGGCTGGCATGATCGCCTTCGCCGTATGGAGCGAATACGACTGGTTCGGACGACTCGAGTCCGGCTTGCCTGAAGGCACTGTGATTATCTTCCGTGACGAAGCGCCCAGCCCGCTGCGCCCTTGGACGATGCTGTTCCCGATGACCACCGCCTTCACGGCGATGGACACCCGCCGGCTTGCGCCACATCCTGAGAATCCCGACTTGGTCCTTGCGCCCGTCTATGCCTTTGCGCGCTGGCAGGGCGTCCGCGAGAGCTTCATGGTGATCGACTGCGCCGCGCGACAAAGTGCCCTTCTGACCGAGGGCGTCAGCATCGACGCGGCCGGAACGCTGACCGGGGCGGCCTGGACCCCTATGGTCGCCGAGGATGCGGTCGGTCGCGCTGCCTGTTCGAGGAGCTGAAGCATGGTGCAAGCAGACCCTGAAAAGCCACGTGTGCTGGTCATCGAGGACGAGGAAAACATAGCGATCGCCCTCGAATACATCCTGTCGCGCGAAGGGTATCAGGTGGACCGTTGGGGAACCGGGGCCGCCGCGATGGACCATATCCGCGCCACGCATCCAGACCTGGTATTGCTCGATGTCATGCTGCCCGAAGTGTCCGGCTATGAGATCTGTCAGGAGACAAAGCTTGACCCGACGCTGTCGGACGTGATGATCGTGATCATGACGGCCCGGGGATCGGTGATGGAGCGACGCAAGAGCATGGCGTTCGGGGCGAACGGGTTCATCTCGAAACCTTTTGATCCAAAGGAACTCTGCACGAAAGTGAGGCAACTGCTGGAAGCAGGTGCCTGATATGCTGGCGCGTCTGGGCCTTAGGACGCGGATATTCCTGCTCTTCGCGGGGCTCGCCGCAGGACTTCTGGCCGCGCTCGGAGCCGGTCTCCTCGTGGGCTACACCCGATTGGGCGAGGCCGCGTCGCTGGATGCCTTCGTGCAGGTCGGCACGATTGCGGGCTTCCTGATTCTCGCTCTGGTCGCCTGGCTCTGGTATCTGTTCGACCTCAATGTGGCCAAGCCGATCGACACGCTTGCCGGTGCTCTGCGCGCGCGGGCCCATGCGGACGGGTCGGGCACCGTCGATGTCAGGATCGCCCAGCATCTGGGTGATCTGGCCCCGGCCGCGCAGGCGGCGGCGGAAAGTCTCGCCCAGACACGCAATGCCCTGGCCGAGGCGGTGGCCCGCGAAACATCGCGTCTTTCGGCCGAAAAGCAGCGGCTCGAGGCGTTGCTGGCCGATGTGCCGGTTGGTGTCCTGCTCTGCTCGGGAGAACACCAGCTGGTCTTCTACAACGGGCAGGCAGTCGATCTGGTCGCCTCCTCCGGTCACGGGCCGCATCTGGACCGCCCGCTCTTTGACTACCTTCGAGAAGGGCCCATCCGCCTCGCTTACGAACGTCTCTGCGCGATCGATGATCCTGATGCAGCGTCCGACCTGCTCTGCGCCACGTCGAACGGGACGCGCATCCTGCAGGCCCGGATGCGCCTGATGCAACTTCAGGGCAAAGACCTTGCAAGGCCGGGTTATGTGCTGACGTTGCGCGACGTCACCGCCGATCTCGCGGCAAAGGCAACCCGGGACGCCTTCATCATCGAAGTGTTCGAGCGTATCCGCAGCCCCTCGGCCGGCTTGTCCGCGCTGATCGCCGCGCTTCCCGAGGGTGCGGCTGTTCCGGGACGCATCGACCTCGCCTTGCGCGAAGAGGTGCTGCGGCTTGTCGACACGATCGGCGATCTGTCCCGGAAGGGTGACGCGCTGCGTCTGGACGGATGGCAGATGTCGCTCGTCCGCGCGTCCGATCTGATCGATAGCATGATTGCCCGGATCGGAGCGTCAGGCATTGCCGTCACGCGGGCGCAGGCGGACCCTTTGCAACTGCGCTGCGACGCCTTCGGTCTGGTTTCGCTCCTCGCGCAAATCGCGGTTCACCTGTCGCGCGAAGGTATGACGCACGACCTCGAGCTGGTGGCGCAGGAGGAAAATGAGGGGGCCTGCATACGCCTCGTGTGGCGTGGCCCGATGCTGCCGGTCTCGCGGCTCGAAGCCTGGCTTAAGGAGCCTCTCGACGCCAGATTTCCCGATGTGACGGGCCGTTCCGTCCTGAGGGACCATTCGACCGAGATATGGCCAGAGCGCTGGAAGGACCGCCAATCCCTTTGCCTGCCCGTGCAACAGGCGCGGCGCGAGGTCCGCCGCCCTGCACCCGTCACGCGCACTGTCGTTTATGACTTCGACCTGATGGGACGCGAACGCCATGCGTCGCTCGCCGACGCTCGTCTCGATGCACTGAACTATGTGGTGTTCGACACCGAGACGACGGGTCTTCTGCCGCAGCAGGGCGACGAGATCGTCCAGATCGCGGCGATCCGGATCGTGAACGGGCGCATCGTGGAAGGCGAAGTCTTCGACACGCTGGCCAATCCGGGACGGGCGATCCCCGCATCCTCTACGGCTGTCCACGGAATTACCGATGCGATGGTTGCCGATGCCCCCACCGTATCCGAGGCCCTGCGCCGGTTTCATGCTTTCGCGCAGGGTTCCGTGCTGATCGCTCATAATGCACCCTTCGACATGCAGTTTCTACGCAGGCGGGAAGATGCGCTTGGCCTGAAGTTCAACCATCCTGTGCTCGACACGGTGCTGCTCTCTGCCGTCATCTTCGGGCAGCACGACGTGCACAGCCTCGATGCGCTGGCCCATCGTATGGGGGTTACGATCCCCGAGGAGACCCGCCACACTGCCCTTGGCGACGCCTTGGCGACGGCTGAGGTGTTCACCCGGCTGCTGCGTGCGCTGCAAGGGAGAAATCTTGCAACGTTCGGTGCGGTGTTGGGCGAGGTGCGCCGCCATGCGCGATTGCTCAAGGACCTGAATGAAATGACGATCAAATCCTGAGCGTGAAGGTCGGCTGGTTCAATAACCGCCGCCTTCTTGCGCCTGTCGGGAACATCCTGCCTGCCAAGGCCGAAGCAAACTTCCACACAGGTCTGGAAACTGAACCAATGGCCACTTAACTCACCAAAATCAGCCTCCGACAAACGCAGCGAAGTTCACGCTAGTGTTTCATGCTGGGGTCCGCAGATTGCGGACCCCGGTGTTTTGATCAGACCTTGACGAAGTTCGTCATCGCCAGCGCGCCGAAAGGGAGTTGTGCCAACGCTCCGCCGACAGCTTGGCTCCCGACATCGACCGCGAAGAAGCCCATCTTTTCGATGATCGCCCCGACCTCGGCCTTGGCTTTGGCATCATTGCCCGAATAGAACAACACGCGCTGCCCGCCGTTCATTGTCGGCTCCTGTAGCACGTTCACATCCAGATGGTTGAACGCCTTGACCACACGCGCGCCCGGCACAAAGCCCGCGAAGATGTCGGTCGACGGGACGCCACCCAGATCGATTGGCGCGATGCCATAGGCCGCGAACGGGTTGTTCGGATCGTTCCGCTCGGGGCTGCCTTCGGCGAGGAAGGCGACCGGGTTCGTGCCGTCGATGACGATCCGTCCGTTCCATGCCGGAAGGGAAGAGAGCACCTTTTCCGCATCGACCCACCGCAGCGCGACCAGCACGATGTCGGCGGCTGCCGCTTCGGCCAGCGTGCCTGCCGTCAGGGTGGGGCCAATGTCCTTGACCAGTTCGGCCAGCGACTCCGGGCCGCGGCTGTTCGCGATGGTGGCGCTGATGCCGACCTTGGCCAAAGCCCGAGCCACGTTGCTGCCAAGCGCGCCTGCGCCGATGATTCCGATAGTCATGATCTTCTCCAGTTTTCAATGCAGGGCCATAAGGGGAAGGACCGCCAGCGCCCTTGGATCGGGCGGCCCGTATTTTGTCAGTGTGTCATGGCTACACAGACAGTTTTAGACATGCGATGACGCCTTTCTTCAGGCGTCACGCCCGTGCGGCTGCGTTCAGACGAATTACCACGTCGGCAATGGTGGTGCGGCCGAGTTCCGCCTCCATCGCCTCTTGCGCCCGCATCAGGGCGGGGCCGATGGCCTGAAGTATGTTGCCCCCCACCAAACATTCCGCCAAGGGCGGCTGGCGATGGACGGCAAAGAGTTCCGTATCCTCAACCGCGCGATAGACATCCAGCAGCCGAATTTCTTCGGGTGCCTTGGCCAGCAATGCCCCGCCCCCGCTGCCCAGTTGCGACCGGGTCAAACCGGCCTCAGCCAAGCGGGACAAAAGCCCACGGATCACCACAGCCCCGGTGTTGACCGAATTGGCGATGTCCTCTGACCGGACCGGTTGTCCATCGGTGATGGCAAGGGCGGTCAGGATATGGGTGGCGACGGCAAAGCGGGTGCTGGTGGGCATGATCTGTTCCGTTTGTGTGTCGACATCACTATTACACACAAATCACCCCGTCAACCCCAAAATCACGTCACCGCGCTGGTGCAGCTTTTCAGGTAATCGATCAACCAGCGCCCCGCCGGGCCGGGCGGGGTGGTGGTTTTGTAAACGGCCAGCATGGGCAAGGTAATTCTTGCCTGCGGTACTTCTTGCAGATCGAGTTTCACCAGTCGCCCTGCCGCGATGTCAGCCTCGACGGCATGAGAGGGCATGCTGCCCCAGCCGAGACCGCGCAAGAGGAAGGCCTGTTTGGCAAAGAGATCGGCCAGACGCCAGGTCGACGGAGAGACCACGTTGTAATCGCTGCCGGACGACAGGGGTGAACGGTCGGTCAAGACCAGTTGCACATAGCGGGCAAGTTCTGTGCGCGGGATCGGCCCCTGATAGGCCGCCAGCGGATGATCCGGCGCTGCCACCGTGATCAGATCGATCCGTGTGACATGCTCCACGATCAAGCCCTGTGGCGGGGTCGGAAAGGACGCGACAAGCGCAAGCCCCGCCCTTCCATCCAGAACGGGTTCGATAACACCGCCCAAAGCCTCGACCGAGATGCGCAGCGGGGTCGAAGGGAACTGCGCATAAAAGGCATGGGCCGCTTCCGAAAGCGCATCCAAGGGGAAGAACACATCGAAGACGCAGACAAGCTCGGCCTCAAGCCCGCTGGAGATGCCCTTGGCGCGGGCCTTCATCGCGTCGACCCCGGCCACTATGGCGCGCGCATCGTTCAGCAGGATCGCCCCCGTCGGCGTCAGTTTGGGATAGCGGTTGGAGCGGTCAAAGATCGTCACCCGCAACTGCGCTTCAAGATTGGCGATGGATTCGCTGACCGCCGATTGCGTCCGGTTCAGGCTGCGGGCGGCGGCGGAAAAGCTGCCTTCATCGGCCGCAGCGACGAAGATCCGCAGTTGATCGAGTGAAACGCCGTCCAGCATGGTCCGCCCTCTATCGGTTTGGCCGATGGATAACACAAAGTCACACAGGCTTCTCTGCTTTCCTTTGGCATGGCACCTCAGTCCCAAGGGAATGAGGAGCAAAAGATGACGCATAAGGGCCGGATCGCTGTCGTAACAGGTGCCGGGGGTGGGATCGGTGCGCAGATTGCGGTCGAACTCGCACGGCGCGGCGCGACCGTTGTCTGTGCGGGCCTGACGATGCCCTCGGACACTGTGGCCGCGATTGGCACGGCGGCGGTTGGCGTCGTCGCCGATGTCAGCGACCCCGCCGGATGGGCGGCGATTGCTGCAGCAAGCCCCGGCACGGTGGATATCGTCGTGAACAACGCGGCCTATTACCCCAACGCCCCCATCGACACGTTGGACCTTGAGACATGGCGGCGGACATTGGCGGTCAACATGGATGCGCATTTCCTGTCGGCTAAGCAGTTCCTGCCCGGCATGCGCCAGCAGAAGTGGGGCCGCTTCGTCGGGATTTCCTCCAATTCCATTGGCCTCGCGATCCCGGGCATGAGCCATTACATCGCTTCGAAGATGGGCATCATCGGCTTCATGCGCGGTCTGGCCAATGATGTGGCAGCCGACGGCATCACCTGCAACGCCGTTCTGCCGGGCCTGACCAATACCCCTGCCACCGCCCCGATGGATGACGCGCAGCGCCGCGCCACTTGGGCCGGGCAGGCGATCCAACGCTTTGCCGAACCTGCCGATGTCGTCGGCCCGGTGCTGTTCCTGACTTCCGACGACGCCGCTTTCATGACGGGCCAGGCGCTTGTCGTGGACGGCGGCCAATACCGCGTCGGCTGATGACCATAACCCCAAGTGGAGACGAGTATGACGAAACTGACTGCTGTCCAGATGCTGGAAAAAAGCTTTGATCGGTTCAAGGCCAAGGACATGCGCGGCTGGGCCGACCTTTGCGCCCCCGATGTAGTGGCTGAGTTCCCCTTTGCCCCGGCGGGCCTGCCGAACCGGATCGAAGGGCGTGATGCGCTCTATGAGTATCTGAAGGGCTATCCCGATGTGATCGACGTGCAATCGATGCCGACGATGCGCATCTTTGCCACCGATGACCCGAATGTCGCCATCGCGGATTGGAGCGTTTCGGGCAAGGTCCTGACCAACGGCAACCCCTATGAGATGAGTTATGCCACCTTCGCCACCTTCCGCGACGGGCAGTTGGTGAACTACCGGGAATACTGGAACCCGATGGCCTTCCTGACCGCGATGGGCGGCGGCGGCTCGTTCTGAACCCACTCTGCCCCATGCAGGGCTGATCCTTGGCCCTGCCCCCGCGCTGAACGCGGCTGCTCTTTGGGTGGCCGCGACCACCTCGGCTTTGTCCGGCACCTCAGGAGGAAGACATGTTCAACGCAAAGACTTTGACTGAAGGCCAGCTTGTCTTGAACCGGCGGCGGTTCATGGGCGTGGCAGCGGCGCTGATCGCGGCGGGTGCCCTGCCGAAATCCGCGCTCGCACTGGCGGGCCCGCACCGCTTTACCCATGGCGCATTTGACCTGACGGTGCTGAGCGACGGTCAACTGGTCTTGCCACTGTCCATCGTCAGCCCGGAGGCCACGGTCGACGAACTGAAGGCGCTGATGGGTGCCGCTGTGCAGCCGGGCGACATGTTCACATCGGAAATCAACGTGGTTCTGGCCCGCACAGGCAGTGACCTGGTCCTGTTCGACACCGGCGCTGCGGGGGCTTTTGGTCCGACGGCGGGGCAGCTCTTCGAAAGCCTGAAGGCCGCGGGGGTCGATCCGGCGGTCATCACCAAGGTGATCTTCACCCATGCCCACCCGGACCACATCCTTGGTGCCATTGGGGCCGATGGCAAACCGGCCTTCGCCAATGCGTCGTTCCATATGGCGGAAAACGAATTCAATTTCTGGTCGCCAGCTGACCTTGCCTCGCAAGTGCCTGCCGCGATGAAGGACATGACCTTGGGCATTCAGGCGGCCTTGGCTGTGCTGGGTGACCGGCTGGTCACGTTCAAGGCCGGGGCCGAGGTTCTGCCGGGGATCGGCGTGATCGAAACGCCCGGCCACACGCCCGGCCACGTGGCCTTTGATCTGGCAGGCGGCGACGGGCTGATCCTTGCCGGGGATTCCATCGCGCTGGAGTCGGTGTTCTTCAAGAACCCGGAATGGGCCTTTGGCTTTGACTATGACGGCACGATGGCCGGCAAAAGCCGCCGCTCCCTGCTGGACATGGCAGCCACGGGCAAGAAGCAGATGCTTGGCTATCACTGGACCTATCCCGGTCTGGGCCGGGCCGAGGCCAAGGACGGCGCCTTCGTCTACGTGCCCGCCACCCTTTAAGCCAACTTCCGGGCCTCGCCACAGCCTTCGCGGGGCCTGTCTGTCAATGGAGATGCAAATGAGTGAAGCAACTTATGACGTGATTATCGTGGGCGGGGGATCGGCGGGGGCTGTGATGGCCAACCGTCTCAGCGCCGATCCGGGCCGGCGGGTGCTGCTGATCGAGGCGGGCCGCGCCTATGCGCCGAACGCCTATCCCGACATCGTGCGCCGTCAGGACATGCTCAGCGGGGATGCCGCGCATGACTGGGGTTTTGCCAGCACACCGGGCGTGATCGGGCGGTCGATCCCGCTGAACCGGGGCAAGGTTCTGGGCGGCACTTCGGCCATCAATGGGGCGGTGGCGATGCGGCTGCCCAAATCCGACCACGCGCGGTGGGCGGCGGTTTACGGGCTGACCGATTTCGCATGGGAGGACGCCCAGCCGCATTACCGGTCGCTGGAGCGGACATCGGGCACCGGGGGGCAGGGCAAGGAGGGCCCCTTTCCGATCCACCAACTGGGGATGGAAGAGGTGTCCGAACAGCACAGCGCCTTTGTCGCCTCGACCCTCGCGGCCGGGTTCAAGGCCACAGTCGGGTTCAATACGCCCGACCCGCTGGGGGTTGGCCCCTATGTGATGAACACGCGGATGGGGCAGAGGTTGAATACGGGCATGGCCCTTTTGTCCGACGATGTCCGCGCGCGGCCCAACCTGACGATCCGGGATGAGACGCTGGTAGACCGGGTGATTGTCGAAGGCGGTCGCGCCGTCCGGGTGCGCCTTGCGGATGGCGCAGAGGTTTCTGGGGCCGAGATCATCCTGTCGGCGGGCACCTATGTCAGCCCCGCCATCCTGATGCGCTCCGGCATCGGCCCGCGCGATGTGCTGGACCCGTTGGGCATTCCGGTGATCGCGGATCTGCCGGTGGGCAAACGCCTACAGGATCATCCGATCATGCCCACCGTCTGGGCGATCCGCGCGGAGGCCGTGGGGCTGGCTTTTCCGCCCATCGGCGCCATGCTGTGGGAGGCGTCATCCCATGCTGCCCCCGGTGAGGCCGATATCAACATCACCACCATGCCGATTGCCGATGGCAGCGGGTCGCCCACCGGCGCGATGTTCCTGCTGGCGGCGGCCTTGGTGCGGCCAAAGTCCTTGGGATCGCTGCGGATCGACAGTGTCGACCCCGCCGCAGCCCCGGTGATCGACCTTGGCTTCCTGCGCGACCCTGCCGACCGCGAGCCACTGATCGACGCGGTCGAGATCATCGGCAAGATCGCCACCCATGCGCCATTCTCAGACATGGTCGGCATGGAGCTGATGCCGGGGGCCGCCGCCAGTGATCGGGCGGCGATTGATGCAGCACTGGCAGGCGCGTTGGTGACCTATCAACATCCGACCTCGACCGTGCCGATGGGGGTGGAAGGCGATCCGACGGCGGTGGTCGACAGTCATGGACGGGTGCGCGGGATTGCCGGATTGCGGGTTGTCGATGCGTCGATCTGGCCGGATGTGCCATCGGTCGCGACGGGCTTTCCGACCATGATGCTGGCCGAGCGTATTGCGCGCAGCATGATGTGACAAAAACCCGGCCAGAGCGATCTGGCCGGGCTTTTTCAGATGAGGGCCTCGCGGCCTGTGGGCTCGTCGTGGTCCAGCACCGGCCCCAAGGGGACAATGCCCGGGGGGTTCAGCCACAGATGGCTGCCATAGTAGTGCCGCTTGATATGGTCGAAATCGACCGTGGGGCGAATGGCCGGATGCTGGAACAGGTCGCGGGTGAAGGCCCACAGTGCAGGGTAATCCTTCAGGGCGCGCAGGTTGCATTTGAAATGCCCGTGATAGACCGGATCAAACCGCACAAGCGTGGTGAACAGCCGGATATCCGCCTCGGTCAGCATGCCGCCCACCAGATAGCGTTGATGGGTCAGCCGGGTTTCCAGCCAATCCAGCGTATCGAACAGCGCGGTCACGGCGGCCTCATAGGCGCTTTGGGTCTTGGCAAACCCCGCGCGGTAGACGCCGTTGTTCACTGTGTCATAAACCCGCGCGTTGACCTCGTCGAGTTCGGCCAGAAGGGCGGCGGGTGAGTAATCCCCCGGCGCCGCGCCAACCCCGTCAAAGGCGCTGTTGAACATCCGCAGGATTTCAGAGGATTCGTTGGAGACGATCTTGCCGCTGACCTTGTCCCACAGAACCGGAACCGTGACCCGAGAGGTGCAAGCC
>NKIT01000084.1 GCA_002256185.1 Rhodobacteraceae bacterium PARR1
CGGTCGCACCAGTCATTCGCCGCCTGCGACATGCCGCAGACGATGGGACCGGCCAGCACCATGCCCAAAAGCACCATGCCCCAATGGTCACTCAACGGCACACCCGCCGAGACCGAGCCGCAGAGATAGGCCCAAATGGGCGGAAACCATGTGATCGGCTTGATCAGCCGCAGCATGGCGCGCGGTTCCGGAAGATGGCGGGTTTGTATGGGGAGGCTTACACTCATGCTGTAAACTACACAGGATTGAGCCGAGTCTGACAAGGGAAATGTGTAAACCCAACCTTACACATTCTGCCGCATCACGCGTGCGGGCGCAGTTCAAACCGGCAGAGGGCGGCCCCTTGGGCCTGACATTCAACCTCTGTCACCACGGCCTCTGTCCAGACGAGGGCGCGGAACAGGTGCTGAAACACCGCCGCATGCCAGAGGCAGGGGTGACCATCTGGATCACGCAACGGATTGTCGCGGATCAGGAACACCAAAGGCCGCCCCGGCTGGACCGAAAACGAGCCCGATCCGGCAAAGGTCCAAGCGTGTTTGGCAATTGCCGTCGCCAGCACCCGCGCGGCGATGGGACTGGGCAGCAGGTGGATCACGCGTTGGGCCATGTGCGGGATGCGGTGGCGCAGGATATATTCCCCCGTCGCCTGCCCCGCCTGCCACAGCAGATCATTGGCCTGCGCGGGCACCTCGCGCCGCAGCGCCAGATGCATCGCGGCGGCGTCGGTTTCGGGGATCATCTCGGCCCCCGATGGCATCGGCACAGCGGCGCGGGCCATCACCCGCTCACGCACCGCCCGCCCCATCGCGCGGTCCAGCACCGCTACCGCCTGCAAGATGGCGTTGGGACCGATCCGGGCGACGGTCACTCCATCTGCCCCTTGCCGCCCCCGCAGGCCATCGGGGCAAGGTCGGGGACAGTGTCGGGCACCCCGGCCAACGCCCGCTCTTTTGCGCGCTCTTTCCCCTGCGCCCGCACAGCCTCACGCCGCTCTGCCGCGCGCGCGGCACGGTCGGCGGCGGCCTCCCAATCGGCGGTCTGGGCAGGGGCGATCTTGCGGCTTTCGTCGAAATGGAAATCGACCGAGTCCTTGGTCTGCGGCCCCCAATAGCCCGCCTTGCCAAGGTCATAGAAGGTGCGCCCAACGCCTGCCTTCAGGAACGCTTTCAGACAGCCAAGCAGATAGCGCCGCCGGAACCCGGTGCCGCGCCACGGGTAATGGAACAGGGCCTTTTTCATGTAGAACCGGCGGTAATTCTTCATCACGCCGTCGAGCAATTCGCCACGGCTCAGCGCCTCGGGCTTCATGATCGGCGTCACGAAATTATATTTCGAGAAATCGAACACCTCGACCTTGTCGCGGATTTCCTGAAACAACGGGGTAAAGGGCCAGGGCGTGTACATCGACCAATTGGCAAGATCAGGCTGCCAATCCCAGGCCATGCGATAGGTTTCCTCAAGCGTTTCCGCCGTTTCGTTGTCCAGACCCACGATGAACTGCGCTTCGGTAAAGATGTCAGCCTCTCGCAGCAGGCGGATCGCCTCTTTGTTCTGCGCGACGGTGGTTTCCTTGTTGAACAGGTCCAGCTTCAACTGCGCCGCAGCCTCGGTCCCGAGTGAGACATGCACCAGCCCCGCCTTGCGGTAGAATTTCAGCAAATCCCGGTCGCGCCAGATGTCGGTGACGCGGGTGTTGATGCCCCATTTGATGCGGTCAGGCAGGCCCCGGTCGATCAGTTCCTGACAGAATTCGACGAATTTCTTTTTGTTGATGGTGGGTTCCTCGTCCGCAAGGATGAAGAACCCGACGCCATGGTCATTCACCAGACGCTCAATCTCATCCACCACCTTCTTCGGGTCGCGCACGCGGTAATCGCGCCAGAATTTCCACTGCGAACAGAAGGAACAGGTAAAGGGGCAACCCCGCGCCATGTTGGGAATGGCCACCTTCACGCCCAAGGGAACGTAGATGTAGCTGTCCCATTCCAGCAGCGACCAATCCGGATCAATCGCATCCAGGTTCTTGACGGTTGAGGCCGCCTGCGTCGCCACGATTTCCGCGCCGTCCGTGAAGGCCAAGCCCTTGATCCGCCGCCGATCCGCCGGATAGCGGCCATCGCGCACCGCTTCGGCCAAGGCGGTCATGATCTCTTCGCCCTCGCCGCGCACGATGACATCGATCCATGGCGCCTCTTCCAGCACCTGGCGGAACATGAAGGTGGCGTGAATACCACCCAAGACGCGCAGGGCGTTCGGCACCACCTCGGACGCGATGCGCAGCACCTCTTCGGCCTCATAGATCGCGGGGGTGATTGCCGTCGTCCCGATGATATCCGGTTGCAGCGCCGCCAATTTGGCGCGCAGGGCATCCGGCCCGATGTGGTGGGTCATGGCGTCGATGAAATGGATGTCGGTGAACCCCGCAGCCTTCAGCGACCCCGCCAGATAGGCCACCCACGCAGGCGGCCAGTTCCCGGCAATCTCGGCCCCGCCAGAATGGTAATTGGGATGGACAAAGACGATGCGCATGAAACCCCTCCGAATGTGTCAACTTAAACTGACAGTTTTTCGGGGCACTGGATTTGATGCAGGTCAAAACAGGACGGCGCAGAAACGAAAAACCCCGGCGCGATGGCCGGGGTTTCAGGGTCAGTGTGCAGTGTGTGGGACTTAGTCGCCGTCTTTGGACAACAGCCCAAACTTGCGCAGCTTTACATACAACGACTGCCGCGACAGGCTGAGCAATTCTGCCGCTGCGACGCGGTTGTTGCCAGTCAAGTCGAGTGCGGTTTCGATGCACATCTTTTCGATGATCTCTGTCGTTTCAGCCACGATATCGCGCAAGGTGGAATAACCCACCAACTGCATGACATTGCGCAGACCTTCGTTGCCGGGCTGTTCGGCAGGCCAACGGGTGGTGTCGGTGACGCTGACATCACGGATCACCAGTGAAATCCCGGAATCGGGACGATCCGCGAAAGACGTCGCCGACAGTTCGACCGACACCTGACCGTAATAATCCGTGTTCAGCCGCGTGGCGTAGCGGCGCAGATGGCCGACCCGTTTGACGTTATCAAGGATCACCCGCAGGTCGATGGTGCCGCGCGACAGGAAATCACCAAAGGACCGCCCCACGACCATGGCAAGACTGTTGCTGTCGGTCAGGTTCAGGAAGGATTCGTTGGCAGACTTGACCACGCCATCGGCATCCAGAAACACCACCGCGTCGATGCCCTTGGAGAACAGACGCTCTGCCAGATCGGCCAGTTCGTTGACCTGCGCCTTGCCGGTTTCCGAAAGACCAATGCGGCACAGCAAAAGCCGGTCGCCCGCCGCGCGGAACACGCCCGCCGACACCAGCACCTTGGCCCGTGTTCGCCGCACCGTCAGTTCAAGCGCCCCGTTGGGGTCCGTGCCCGACAGCTTTGCCAGACTTTCAAGGAATTCGCCCCGCCGCCGTCCGTCAAATTCCTGCGCCACGGCGGCGTCCAGAAGTTCGGCACGCGGCGCACCGATCAGTTCTGCCGCACCTGTGTTCAGATCGACAATCTTGCCCGACGACATCGACACGATCATCAAGGGTGCCGGGCTCATCTCCATCAGCACGCGGTAGCGCGTTTCCATTTCGCGCTGCGTTTCATAGTCGCGTTCCAGCGCCAGTTGCGCCTGCACCAACTGCTGCTGCAATTCGGCGATGGGGCGCAGATCGTGGCCCACCATCAGAAACGCGCCGTCCGTCGCGGTGCGCGACACGGCATAGCGGATCGGGAATTGAAAACTTTGCGCGTCCGAATGGGTCAATTCGACGATCATCGGACGGTGGGTGTCCATCTCGCCGCCGCCGAGGCGTTTTTCGAGCTTGACCCAGCTTTCCGGGGTCAACAGCGATTTCAGGGGCGCGCCCTGCCAATGGGCCACCTTTGCGCCAATTCCCATCTGCGGATTGACCAGCACCGAAATTACCTCCCGCTCTGCCGAGACGACAAGCGCCACGTCACAGGCAGAGGTCAGGATATCCACAAGCTGTTCGGGGGCAACCTCGGGTAAGGTGCCTCTTCTCAGCAGAAAGCGTCCATCTGATGTCACGGCCGAAACCTTTCATGGGCCATTGCTTAGCTGCACAGCCCCATTTGTTTCACCATGCGTTTCGTTCCGACATCTGTTCATTCAGTCCGAATTCCGAGATCACGGTTTCCACGTCGTTCGTCACCAGATCGGCCCCGGCGTCTGTCAGATCGTTCCGACATTCATCCAAGACCGCCCCGCCGATTGCAACACGAAGCGCACCTTTGGTAATCTGTTTCAGGGTTTTTACCAACTTCACGCAAGTATCAACCCTGTCGATAGAGCCGAGCGTGACCAAAACGGCTTGAAACCGCCGATTTGCCAACATTGTGGACATATCATTCACGCTTGGCGCGATTTGCACGCTGACCGAAACGCCTTTGCGGCGCAACATGGCGGCTGCCACCATTGCCCCCAACGTGTGCTGCTCTCCGGGGGGGATCAAGACCAGCACGGCCGATTGCGCTGCCGGGTCCGCCGCATCGGCGCGGTGATCCTGCTGCAACTGGCGCACCATCGCCTGTAGGCGGGCGGTGCCGATCGTGACCATCCCGAAGGTCAGCCTGTCCTCTTCCCATGCCGTGCCCAGGATGCGGGCCGCAGCGGGGATATATTCCGTCGTCACTGCATCCGGCCCGATCCGGGCGGCGCGAAACGACTCCAGCACCGCCGCAACCGCGCCGGTGTCCGAGGTGCATACAGCCGCCACAAGATGATCAAGCATCGGCTGTTGCAGTTTGCCTACTCCTGCCCGGCGCATGGACGCCAGACGCTGAATGACCTCAACCGCAAGTCCGACATGTCCCGCCGGAGATCTGCGGTCGTCTCTGGCTATTCCGCCCTCGTCCCGCATCCGTCCCCTCCCGGACAAATCGCCCAAAGCTGGCGACCGTTGCGTCGCCAAGATCATGAAGGACCGGGCCAGTCCATCACCCGACTATCAAGCGCCCGAAGCGCACGGATGTCCACCTAAATTTACACATTCGGAAGCGCCACACCCGGATAAACGCCAGAAACAACGGTATTTCAGTAATTTACCTTTGTTTTTCCAGACTCTTGCGCTGGGAAAGCCGGACCATGCCAGAGAATCGGCATTTGCCCACACAGTGTAAGTTTTGGTTGACAGTTCCGCCCCCAAGTTTAACCTGACCCCAAGGAAGCTCTTGCTGCTTGCAGGGCTGGAACGTCGGAAGAGTCCGTGAAAACAACGCGCAAGCCTCTCTATACAGCCGAACAACGCCAGCGCAGGGACTCATCTCGCTGGACGATTGTGCAGGGAATCCTCGCGCCTTTGCAGTTTCTGGCCTTTGCAGTGTCTGTTTTGCTGGTCCTGCGTTTCCTTCTGTCAGGCGATGGTTACACAGCGGCGACGATCTCCATCCTGATCAAGACAGTGTTCCTGTTCGTCATCATGGTGACGGGCGCGATCTGGGAAAAAGTTGTTTTTGGCCAATACCTCTTTGCCCCTGCGTTCTTTTGGGAGGACGTGTTCTCCTTCGCCGTGATCACGCTGCATGTCGCCTATCTCTGGGCGCTTTGGACCGGGGCCTTGGGGGCTGAGGGCCAGATGCTGATCGCGCTGGCGGCTTACGCCACCTACATCGTCAACGCCGGGCAGTTCCTGTGGAAGCTGCGCATGGCCCGCCTGGATGCAGCACGCGACTCAGCGCCGATGGGCCGGGGGGTGGCGGCATGAGCCTCGATCTTCCCCTGTCGCCCGGATGCAGCGCCGCCCCTGTCTTGCGCGAACGCGGCCAGCATGAGGTGTTCTGCGGCCTGACCGGGATCATCTGGCTGCACCGCAAGATGCAGGATGCCTTCTTTCTGGTGGTCGGCAGCCGCACCTGCGCGCATCTGCTGCAATCCGCTGCGGGTGTGATGATCTTTGCCGAACCCCGCTTTGGCACCGCGATCCTTGAGGAAAAGGATCTGGCCGGTCTGGCCGATGCCAATGCGGAACTCGACCGTGAGGTTGGCCGCCTGCTGGCCCGCCGCCCCGACATTCGCCAGCTGTTCCTTGTCGGCTCTTGCCCGTCCGAGGTGATCAAGCTGGACCTCGCCCGTGCGGCGGAACGGATGAACGTGCAGCACGCGCCGCATGTGCGGGTGTATAACTATTCCGGCTCGGGCATCGAGACGACCTTCACCCAAGGCGAAGATGCCTGCCTTGCCGCGATGGTCCCGGCCCTTCCCGCCACCGATGCCGCCGAGTTGCTGGTGGTCGGCGCCCTGCCGGATGTGGTTGAGGATCAGTGCCTTGCCCTGCTGAACGCCATGGGCGTCGGCCCGGTGCGGATGCTGCCCGCGCGCCGGTCGGGCGACATGCCCGCCGTGGGGCCGAACAGCCGCTATATCCTGACCCAGCCGTTCCTTGGTGACACCGCCGCTGCGCTGGATCGGCGCGGGGCCAAGCGGATTGCCGCGCCCTTCCCCTTTGGCGAAGAAGGCACGACGCTGTGGCTGCAAGCCATCGCCGATGTCTACGGCGTGACGGCAGACCGCTTTGACGCCGCCACCGCAGCCCCCCGCGCCCGTGCCCGCAAGGCCGTGGCCGCCCATGCTGCCACCCTGTCCGGCAAGTCGCTGTTCCTGTTCCCGGACAGCCAGATGGAAATCCCGCTGGCGCGTTTCCTTGCCCGCGAATGCGGCATGCGCCCGCTTGAGGTGGGCACCCCCTATCTGCACCGCGCGCTGATGGAGCCCGAACTTGCCCTGCTGCCCGAAGGACCGATGCTGTCCGAAGGTCAGGATGTGGACAAACAGTTGGACCGCCACGGCGCGCAGGCCCCGGACCTGACGGTCTGTGGTCTTGGTCTGGCCAACCCGCTGGAATCGCAAGGTTTCACCACCAAATGGGCCATCGAGTTGGTCTTTACCCCGGTGCATTTCTACGAACAGGCCGGGGATTTGGCGGGGCTGTTCTCCCGTCCCTTGCGGCGCAAGGCGCTGCTGACAGCGGGGGCCAAGCCATGAAACTGACGCTCTGGACCTATGAAGGACCGCCGCATGTGGGGGCGATGCGTGTCGCCACCGCGATGAAGGGTCTGCATCTGGTCCTGCACGCGCCGCAGGGTGACACCTACGCGGACCTTCTGTTCACCATGATCGAACGGCGCGACCATCGCCCGCCGGTGACCTTCACCACCTTTCGCGCGTCTGACCTTGGTGGCGATACGGCGGGGCTGTTCAAATCCGCCGCGCAATCGGCCTATGACCGCTTTCAGCCGCAGGCGATGCTGGTGGGATCGTCCTGCACGGCAGAGCTGATTCAGGATGATCCGGGCGGATTGGCCAAGACGATGGGGCTGGATTGCCCGGTCGTGGCGCTGGACCTGCCATCCTACAGCCGCAAGGAAAACTTCGGCGCGGATGAGACATTCCTTGCCTTGGTGCGGGCCTTGGCCAAACCGATGGCGCGGACCGAGGCCATCACCTGCAACCTGCTTGGCGCGACGGCGCTGGGGTTCCGTCACCGCGACGATGTGGCCGAAATCACAGCGCTCTTGGCCAAGATGGGCGTCACGGTCAATGTCTGCGCGCCTTTGGGGGCGACGCCCGATGATCTGACCCGCATGGGACAGGCGCATTTCAACGTGCTGCTCTACCCCGAAACCGGCGAAGGGGCCGCGCGCTATATGGAGCGGGCCTTTGGCCAGCCCTTTACCAAGTGCGTCCCCATCGGCGTCGGGGCCACGCGCGAGTTTATCCGCGAAGTGGCAGGCATCACCGGGCTATCGGCGGATGTGGATGAAACCGGCCTGCGCCAACCTTGGTGGTCGGCGTCGGTCGACTCGACTTATCTGACCGGCAAGCGGGTGTTCCTGTTTGGCGATGCCACCCATGTCATCACCGCCGCCCGGATTGCCGCCGAAGAGATCGGTTTCACCGTCGTCGGCATGGGCTGCTACAACCGCGAACAGGCCCGCCCCCTGCGCGCCGCTGCCGCCAAGCATGGCGTCGAGCCGCTGATTTCCGATGATTATCTGGAAGTTGAGGCCGCGATTGCCGCCGCAGCACCCGAACTGATCCTTGGCACGCAGATGGAGCGTCACATCGCCAAGCGTCTGGGCATCCCCTGCGCCGTGATCTCGGCCCCCGTCCATGTGCAGGACTTCCCCGCCCGCTACAGCCCGCAGATGGGGTTTGAGGGGGCGAATGTCATCTTTGACACCTGGATTCATCCGCTGGTCATGGGGCTGGAAGAACACCTGCTGACCATGTTCCGCGAGGATTTCGAATTCCACGACGCCGCCGGGGCCAGCCATCACGGCGGCAAGGCCATCGCGCGCGTCGAAGACTCCCCCGCCGTCGCGGCCCTTGCAGCGGCTGTCGCAGCCTCGGCGCCCGCGACAGTGCCGGTCGTCGCCCCCTCGGGTGAGGTGCGCTGGTTGCCGGATGCCGAGCGCGAGTTGAAGAAGATCCCCTTCTTCGTGCGCGGCGTGGCCAAACGCAATACCGAACGCTTTGCCGCCGGAAAGGGCATTGCCGACATCAGCGTGGACACCCTTTACGAAGCAAAGGCCCATTATGCGCGATGATCGGGCCGACATGACCGCGGGCGCGGGACCGGGCTACAATGTTGTGATCGTCACGTTGGACGCCCATGCCGCTGGCCCTGCGGCGCGTGTCGCACCGCGGCTGCAATCCGATTTCCCCGGCCTGACCATCACCGTTCTGGCCGCTGCTGAATGGGCGGAAAACCCCGCAGCCCTGAACGCCGCCCGTCTGGCCGTGGACCGCGCCGATCTGGTCATCGCGAACCTTTTGTTCATCGAAGAACACCTGACCGCCATCCTGCCGTGGCTGCAACGGGCGCGCGACACGGTCGATGCCTTTGTCGGCATGGTTGCCGATCCGTCTGTGGTCAAGCTGACGCGCATGGGCGATCTGGACATGGCCAAACCCGCCTCTGGCCCGATGGCGCTGCTGAAAAAGCTGCGCGGGAACAAGAAGCCCTCGGCCTCATCGGGCGAAAAGCAGATGTCGATGCTGCGCCGCCTGCCAAAGATTTTGCGCTTCATCCCGGGCACCTCGCAGGATTTGCGGGCGTGGTTCCTGTCGATGCAGTATTGGCTGGGCGGGTCGGACGACAATATCGAAGCGATGGTGCGCTATCTGGTCGGGCGCTATTCGGTCGGTCGCGCCTGGGGCAAGGTCCGTGCGGCGGCCCCGATCGAATACCCCGAAGTCGGTCTTTATCACCCCGCCCTGCCCGGACGCATCGCAACGGATGCCGCCCGCCTGCCCGTCCCCAAAGGGGCCACGGCGACGGTCGGGCTGTTGATGCTGCGCAGCTATGTCCTCGCCTCTGACACCGCGCATTACGATGCGGTCATCGCCCAGTTTGAGGCGGCAGGCATCGCCGTGTTGCCCGCCTTTGCCGCCGGTCTGGACGGTCGCCCGGCGATTGAGGCCTATTTCAAAGGCCGGGTCGATGCGATGGTGTCGTTGACCGGATTTTCGCTGGTGGGTGGCCCTGCCTATAACGACAGCGACGCGGCGGTTGACGCGCTGGCGGCGCTGGATGTGCCCTATGTTGCGGCGCATCCCTTGGAATTCCAGACCCTTGGCCAATGGGCCATGTCAGGCGGCGGCCTTGGCCCGGTTGAGACCACCATGCTGATCGCCCTGCCGGAAATCGACGGCGCGACCAACCCCACAGTCTTTGCCGGGCGGCATGACGCGGGCGGCTGTGATGGCTGCAAGCATGCCTGCCGCATGACGGATGGTGATGACGCCAACCGCCGCGCCATGGCCCCTTGCCACGAACGCATCACGGCTTTGGTGGACAAGACCGCCCGTCTGGCCCGTCTGCGCCAAAGCCGCGTGGCCGCGCGCAAGGTGGCCATCGTGCTTTACGGCTTTCCGCCCAATGCGGGGGCTGCGGGAACGGCGGCTTACCTTGCCGTGTTCGAAAGCCTTTACAACATGCTGCACGCGATGAAGGCCGAAGGCTATGACCTGACGCCGCCCGAGTCCGTGCAAGCGCTGCGCGACACTGTGCTGTCCGATGGCAATGACGGGTTCGGCCAACCGGCCCGCATCGCCGCCCGTGTGCCGGCTACCCGGATCGTCACGAACTCTCGCTGGCTGGCCGAGATTGAATCGGCTTGGGGCCCCGCCCCCGGCAAGCACCAGACCGATGGGCGCGACGTCTTTGTGCTGGGCGCGCATTTCGGCAATGTCTTCGTCGGCTTGCAGCCGGTGTTCGGCTATGAGGGCGACCCGATGCGCCTGCTGTTCGAGCGCGGCTTTGCCCCGACCCACGCCTTCGCCACCTTTTACGACTACATCCGCGACGACTTTGCCGCCGATGCCGTGCTGCATTTCGGCATGCATGGCGCGCTGGAATTTATGCCGGGCAAGCAATCCGGGCCGGGCCAGACCTGCTGGCCGGACCGTCTGATCGGCAATATGCCCAACATCTACCTCTATGCCGCCAACAACCCGTCCGAGGCGACGCTGGCCAAACGCCGGTCCAACGCAGTGACGGTCACGCATCTGACCCCACCCTTGGCGAAATCCGGCCTTTACAAAGGCTTGGCCGATGTGCGCGACAGCCTGTCCCGCCTGCGCGCCCTGGCCCCCGATGCGCCCGAACGCGAGGGATTGACCGAACTGGTTGCCGCACAGGCGGTGCTGGTGGATATGGACCCGACCGATCCCGACAAGCTGTGGACGCAGCTTCTGGAAACCGAAGGGGCGCTGATCACCGACGGTCTGCATGTGCTGGGCCAACCCATGACGTCTGAGGCGCGGGCCGCCCTGCTGTCGCTGTTGCCCGAAGGCGCAGACCTTGCCCGCACCGATGCCCTGTTGCAGCAAGAGACCGAAGTGGGTGCCCTGATGCGGGCGCTGTCGGGCCGCTTCATCCGCCCGGTTCCCGGCGGCGACCTGATCCGCAGCCCCGAGATTTTGCCCACCGGCCGCAATATCCACGCCTTTGACCCGTTCCGCATGCCCACCGCCTTTGCCATGATCGATGGCGCGGCGCAGGCGGATCGTCTGCTGGCAGCGCATCCGGTGCTGCCGCGCACGGTGGCCTTGGTGCTTTGGGGGTCGGACAACATCAAATCTGATGGCGGACCGATCGCGCAGGCGCTGGCGCTGATGGGGGCACGGCCGCGCTTTGACCATTACGGCCGTCTGTGCGGGGCCGATCTGATCCCGCTGTCAGAACTGGGCCGGCCGCGCATTGACGTTGTGATGACCCTGTCGGGCATCTTCCGCGACCTTCTGCCCTTGCAAACCCGGATGCTGGCCGAAGCCGCACTGAAGGCCGCGCAGGCGGATGAGCCGCTGGCGCAGAACTTCATCCGCGCCCATGCGCTGGATCAGGCTGAAACGCTTGGGATCGACCTGCAAACCGCAGCGCTGAGGGTGTTTTCCAACGCCGAAGGGGCTTATGGTGCCAACGTCAACACGCTGGTGGGATCGTCAGCCTTTGGCGACGAAGATGATCTGGCCGACGCCTATGAGGCGCGCAAATCCTTTGCCTATGGTGTGAACGGCAAGCCCGTCGCACAGGCCAAACTGCTGCAACAAGCGCTGTCAACGGTCGATCTGGCTTACCAGAATCTGGAATCGGTGGAACTGGGCGTGACCTCGGTCGATCACTACTTCGACACGTTGGGCGGCATCGCCCGTGCCGCGCGCCGCGCGCAGGGGGGCCGGGAAACCGCCGTCTATATCGGTGACCAGACCCGGGGCGGCGGCACTGTGCGCACGCTGAAGGATCAGATCGCGCTAGAGACCCGCTCGCGCAGTCTGAACCCGAAATTCTACGAGGGTCTGCTGAAACACGGTGCCGAAGGCGTGCGCCAGATTGAATCCCATGTGACGAACACCTTGGGCTGGTCGGCCACCACTGGCCATGTCGATCCGTGGGTCTATCAGCGCTTGTCCGAAACCTTCGTGCTGGATGATGCGATGCGCGAACGTCTGGCGCGACTGAACTCTGCTGCCTCCAGCCGGATGGCGCAGAAACTGCTGGAGGCTTCGGACCGCAACTATTGGCAGCCCGATCCCGATACGCTGGCCGCCCTGCAACGCGCGGCGGATGAGCTTGAGGATCGGCTGGAAGGGATCGCGGCGGAATGATGGACCGGATCGCCCATGTCATCGCCCGGAGCGGGGGCCAGCCCCCGCACCCCCGGGATATTTTCAGACAGAAAATGAAGGGGGTGACGCCCTTTCGGAAGGAGGCACCATGAGCCCGCGTGACGAGATTCCCCTTTTGCGGGGACAAGACGGCGAAGGGTCGGTGCAGGTGCATCAGGACTCTGCGCTGAAGATTGACGGGGCCAAGGTCTTTTCGGTCTATGGCAAGGGGGGGATCGGGAAATCGACCACCTCGTCGAACCTGTCGGCGGCGTTTTCCATGATGGGAAAGCGCGTGTTGCAGATCGGCTGTGACCCGAAGCATGACAGCACCTTTACCCTGACCGGGCGTTTGCAGCCGACGGTGATCGACATCCTGAAGGACGTCGATTTCCATTCCGAGGAATTGCGGGCCGAGGATTACGTCACCACCGGCTTCAACGGTGTGATGTGCGTCGAAGCGGGCGGACCGCCTGCGGGCACCGGCTGCGGCGGCTATGTCGTGGGGCAGACGGTGAAGCTTCTGAAGCAGCATCACCTCTTGGAAGACACCGATGTGGTGATCTTTGACGTGCTGGGCGATGTGGTCTGCGGTGGCTTTGCCGCGCCTTTGCAGCATGCCGACCGCGCGGTGATCGTCACTGCCAATGACTTTGACAGCATCTATGCGATGAACCGCATCATTGCGGCGGTGCAGGCCAAGTCGGGCAACTACAAGGTGCGCCTTGCGGGCTGCATCGCCAACCGCAGCCATGCCACAGATGAGGTGGACCGCTATTGCGCCCGCGTCGGGTTCAACCGGCTGGCGCATATGCCCGACATCGACGCCATCCGCCGCTCGCGCCTGAAGAAAAAGACGCTGTTTGAGATGGATGACAGCGAGGATGTGGTGATGGCACGCGCGGAATACATGCGCCTTGCCGACCGGCTGTGGAAATCGGTGGAAGAGCCGGGATCGACCCCCGCCCCGCTGCCGGATCGTGAAATCTTTGAATTGCTGGGGTTTGATTGATGCAAGATTACGCCCTGACCCGCGACCGGGTGGAACACTACTTCGACCGCACCGCCACCAAGGCCTGGGAGCAGCTCACCCAGGCCGAGGCGAAGGTCAGCCGCATCCGCCAGACCGTGCGCGAAGGCCGCGACCGGATGCGCGCGCTGATGCTGTCGCGCCTGCCGGAAGACATGACCGGCCTGCGCGTCTTGGATGCAGGTTGTGGAACCGGGGCGATGACGGCGGAACTGGCAAAGCGCGGCGCGCAGGTCGTCGCGGTCGATATCTCGCCGCAACTGGTGGATATCGCGCGGCAACGCCTGCCCGCCGCCCTGCATCCGCAAGTGCAGTTTCACGCCGGAGACATGACCGATCCCGCTTTGGGGCGGTTTGATTTCGTCATGGCGATGGACAGTCTGATCTATTACCGCGCCGCCGATATCGGGGCGATCCTGACCAATCTTGGCCATCGCACCAAGGGCGGGGTGATCTTTACCGTCGCCCCGCGCACGCCGTTCCTGATGACCTTCTGGACGCTGGGCAAAGCCTTTCCGCGCAGTGACCGGTCCCCGGTCATGATCCCGCATGCGGTGACCGATCTGCGCCGCCATGCACCCGGGGTCTTGCGATCCGTCTCGCGCGTGTCGCGTGGCTTCTACATCAGCGAATGCTTGGAGTATCGGCCGTGATCTTTCTGCGCCGCAAGGATGTTCAGGCGATGGGGGCAGCGTGGATGCCCTTTGCCGATGCGGCGTCCGAAGGCTTGCCCTTGGCGCAACTGATGCGACTGTCGTTGTTCCAGATCTCGGTCGGGATGGCGCAGGTGCTGCTTCTGGGCACGCTGAACCGGGTGATGATCGTCGAGTTGTCGGTCTCGGCCATGGTTGTTGCCGCGATGATGGCGATGCCCGTGCTGGTGGCGCCGTTCCGCGCCCTGCTGGGCCATCGGTCAGACACCCATCGCAGCGCGATTGGCTGGAAGCGCGTGCCCTATCTGTGGTTCGGCAGCCTTTGGCAGATGGGCGGCCTTGCGGTCATGCCCTTTGCGCTGATCGTGCTGTCGGGTGATCAGGTACATGGTCCGGCCTGGGCCGGTGAAGTGCTGTCGGCGCTGGCTTTCTTGATGACCGGGCTTGGCATGCACATGACCCAGACGGCGGGTCTGGCTCTGGCAGCGGATCGCGCCACGGATGAGGCCCGCCCGCGTGTCGTGGCGCTTTTGTACATCATGTATCTGGCCGGGATGGGTGTTTCGGCGCTGATCGTTGGTTGGCTGTTGCGCGATTTTGACCAGATCACCTTGGTGCGTGTGGTGCAGGGTTGCGGGGCCATGACCATGGTCCTGAACATCATCGCGCTGTGGAAGCAGGAAAAGGTCAAGCCGATGACCGCCGCAGAACGCGCCGAACCGCGCCCCGCCTTTGGCGCGGCCTGGGCGCAACTGGCGGCAGAACCGGGTGTGCTGCGTCTGTTGGCGGTGGTTGCTGTTGGCACGCTGGCCTTCAACATGCAGGACGTGCTCTTGGAACCTTACGGCGGGCAGGTCTTGGGCCTGTCGGTCGGGCAGACCACGCTTTTGACCGCGACATGGAGCGTAGGGGCGCTGATTGGTTTCCTGTGGTCGGCACGCAATCTGGCGCGGGGGGCGGATCCCTACCGTCTGGCCGGGCGCGGGGCGCTGATCGGGGTCGCGGCCTTTTCGGCGGTGATCTTTGCCGGGCCGCTGGACTCTGCCTTTGTGTTCCACCTTGGCGCGGCGGGGATTGGTCTGGGCGGCGGCACCTTCGGGATCGCCACCCTGACGGCTGCCATGACCCTGCCGTCACGTGCGGCCTCGGGCCTTGCGCTTGGCGCTTGGGGGGCGGCGCAGGCGACGGCGGCAGGTGTCGCCATCTTCTTTGGCGGCGCGCTGCGCGACGGGGTGTCAGAGGCGGCTTCGGCTGGCCTTCTGGGGCCGCTCAGCAATGCCTCACTGGGCTATTCTTTCGTCTACCATACTGAAATCGGACTGCTTTTCCTGACTCTCGTCATTCTTGGACCCCTTGTCCGGCTTGGCGTCATGACCCAACGAGAACCGGAAGCCGGCAAGCGCCATATTGGCCTTGCCGAGTTCCCGACCTGACAGCGGAGGACCAAATGGTCGGTGTCAATTTCTTCGGTAACTTCGATCTCGCCAGCCTTTCGATTTGGCTGTTCTGGGGCTTCTTCGCCCTGCTGATCGTGTACCTGCAAACGGAAAACATGCGCGAGGGTTACCCCCTTGAGACCGAAGACGGTCTTGCCGCGCCGAACCAAGGCCCCTTCCCGGTGCCCAAACCCAAGACCTTCCGCCTGCCGCATGGCCAAGGCGATGTGACGGTTCCGTCGGCCGCGAATGAGGCTGCCCACCGTCGCGATGGTCTGGCGCTTGCCCGCACCGCCGTGTCCGAAGGCTTCCCGCATGCACCGACCGGCAATCCGCTGGCCGATGGCGTCGGGCCTGCTTCGTGGGTGCCGCGGCGGGATGAGCCGGAACTGGATGGCCATGGCCACGTGAAGATCCAGCCGATGGCGCAAACCGCCGAGATGAAGGTTGCCGCCGGACGTGATCCGCGCGGTCTGCCGGTGCAGGCGGGCGATCTTGAGGTCGTGGGCCGCATCTCGGACATGTGGGTGGACGTGCCGGAACAACTGGTGCGCTACCTTGAGGTCGAACTGAACTCTGGCTCACGCCGTCTGGTGCCGATGACCATGGTGAAAATCTGGTCTGACCGCGTGCGGATCAACGCCCTGACCTCGGACCTGTTCGAAGGCATCCCGGCGACCCGTGCACTGACCCAAGTGACCAAACTCGAGGAAGACAAGATCTCGGGCTACGTCGCAGGCGGCTGGATGTACGCCAAGAGCCGCAAGCACGGCTTCTGACAAAACGGAGGGCGGCGCGCGCCCGCGCCGCCCTGACGTATCCAAACGACGGAGGGTCTGCCATGTCAGACCGTGATTTCAACTTTGAACCGCAGCCCGGCCTTCCTGCCCCGCTGCCTGCCGGTGAAGACCTGCTTTGGCAGGGCAGCCCTGATGCCGCCGCGCTGTCGCGTGAGGCGTTCAAGCTGCACTGGATCACTGGCTATCTGATCGTCATCGCCCTGTGGCGGGCCGGTGCGGCCTTTGCCGATGCCGGGGCCGTGGGGTCCATCGCGCGGCTGTTGCCCTATCTGGCGCTGGCCGGTGCGGGCTATGCTGTCATCCGCTTTCTGGGCTGGATGCAGGCGCGGGCCACGATCTATTCCATCACCTCGGCCCGCGTTATCATGCGGATCGGGGCGGCGCTGCCCATCACCTATACCATTCCTTTCGTCTGCATCGACAATGCCTCTGTCACCGTCGATCCCAAGACGGGACATGGCACCATCGCCTTGCAGACGAGCGGCAACATGCGCCTGTCCTATGGCGTCATGTGGCCGCATGTGCGCCCGTGGTTCCTGCGCCAGCCGCAGCCTGCGTTCCGCGCCATTCCCGACGCCGCCCGCGTGGCCCGCATTCTGGCGGATGCCGCACAGGCCAAGATCAACGAACCCCGGATCGAGACGCAGCCTGCGGCTGCCCTCGTCGCGGCGGAATGAGGAGGCACTGGACATGCCGCAACATCCCGTCCTGACCCAGATTTCCGGCGCCAACCGCGAGCGTGAGATGATCCCGCGCACCCTTTTGTGGGGGATGTTCGCGCTGGCAATGTCAACTCTTGCACTCGCCACCTTTTCAGTCGTGACCAAGCGCCCGCACGTGGGCGTGCCGATCGCCGGAACCGTGGTGGCAGAGCGTGACCTGATCCTTGAAGGCGTTGATGCGCAGGCCGTTGTGGTCCGCGATATCGATGGCACGGTCCTTCTGGACCTGCCCCATGGCGGTTTCATCACCGTCATCCAATCCGGCATGGAACGCGCCCGCCGTGTGGCGCAGGTGCCGGGCAACCCGCCGATGCGGGTCGTGCGCTACGACAACGGCCGCCTTGTGGCCGAAGACCCTGCCACGGGCTGGAGTGCTGAACTCTATGCCTTTGGCCAAGACAACAAAGCCGCGTTCGAACGGCTGTTGACTGACAAAAAATAAGGGAACCGCAAAATGCCGCTTTTTACCAAACAGAAGGAAGAGGTGCCCTGCACCGTCGAGGTGTCGCACCGTTTTGAAAGCCTGCACGCCCATGTCCGTTTCGACAATGGCGCGGTCGTGCACCCCGGCGACGAAGTCCTAGTCCATGGCGCGCCCGTGCTGGCAGCCTATGGCGAGGTGGTCGTCGCCCAGCGTATCGCCACCATCACCCGCGCCTCGGCGCTGGAACGCTGGTGGACTCGCCTGACCGGCGATCTCGATTTCATGGAGCTTTGCGAATTCTCGTTCTCGGACGAGTTGGACAGCCACAGCCCGGCCCAACAATCGCGGGCGCGCCAAGCAGGGGGAGTTGCAGCATGAAAGACCTGTCAGACGACACCAGCCACGGCGAATTGCACGCCGAAATCGCCGACCGTTTCGAC
>NKIT01000085.1 GCA_002256185.1 Rhodobacteraceae bacterium PARR1
CCGTGGCCCAAAGCCACGGTCCGCGCGCAGACCGCCCCCTCGGTCTGCGCGCCCAAGGGCGCACATCCCGGCGGTCTGCACACGGACCTAACAGCGACGGGGTGAAACGCTCCACTGGAGCCTTTCACCCCGCCTTGTGAGGTCCTGAAAGGCATTACTCCGTCGCCGTCACACCCTCAGGCTGACCCACCACGACAAACCGCAAATCGCCTTCGCGGAACAGCCGTGCCGCCACGCGTTGAACATCGGCCATGGTCACAGCCTCGACGCGTTCGTTCCGGGTGTTTGGGTAATCCGGCGTCAGGCCCAGCGACTGCATGCCCACCATGATCGACGACAGCGCCTCATTCCCATCAAAGCGCAAGGGATAGGCCCCGGTCATATAGGTCTTGGTGTCCTGAAGTTCCTGTTCGGTGATGCCATCCTTGGCGATGCGGGCCCATTCGGCACGGATCACCTCCATCGCCTGCGCGACATTTTCATTGGCCACCGCCGCCGATCCCATGATCATCTCGGCATGGTCATAGACCGCATTGGACGTGCCCACACCATAGGTCAGCCCGCGCTTTTCGCGCACCTCTTCCATCAGGCGCGATGAAAAGCCGCCACCGCCCAACACCTCGTTCACGATCATTGCGGCGAAGTAATCCGGGTCGGATTGCCGGATGCCGCCTTGGGCGAACAGGACAGATGATTGAGGGCCGGGGAAATCAATCACTGTGACCCCCGATTTCAACGCCGACACTGCCGTGGTCGGCAGCGGCGTACCCGATGCAGGCAAGGCCCCGATCAAACTGTCCACCAGCTTTCCCAAATCTTCGGGCGTGATGTCGCCCGCTGCCCCCACCAGCACCCGGTCGCGCGCCAAGGCGCCCTTGTGCGCGGCAAGGATGTCGTCGCGGGTCAAGGCGGAGACGCTTTCCTCGGTCCCGTCGCCACTGGTTCCATAGGGATGGTCAGGATAGGCCATCGCCCACAGCGCCTTGGAGGCCAACTTGTCCGGGTCTTTGGCGTTGGCGCGGATGCTCGACAGCATCTGCCCCTTCACCCGGTCAAGTGCGGCTTGGTCAAAGCGAGGCTCTTGCAGCGCCTTGCGCAGCAACTCCACCGCCTGATCGCGGTTTTCCGTCAGGAACTGCGCCTGAATGTCCACGCCATCGGCATCAACGCTGAAAGAGAACGACGCAGCCAACCCTTCGCGCGCAGTGGCAAAGGCTTGGGAATCCATATCCGCCGCGCCTTCCTCCAGCGTGTAGGTCATCAGACTGACCGCCCCACGTTTGCCCGGCGCATCAAGGCTGGAACCGCCCTGAAAACGGATGTGCAACGAGGTAAAGGGGATGTCATGGCTTTCCACCAGCCATGCCTTGATCCCGCCCGGTGAGGTGACGTCCTGAATCTCCACCGCTGCCAGTGCAGGGGAGGCGAGGGTCAGGCCCAGAGCAAAGCCCAGATTGCGCAACAGCTTCATTGGCCAGCCTCCGCGGTGTCTTCTTTCATCAACCAACCGGTCACGGACCGGCGGGAATCCAGCACCTCTGCCGCGGCGGCCTTCACATCCTCGGGCGTGACGGCGGCCAGCACTTCGGGCCAATCCTCGACATCCTTGATGGTCAGGCCGGTCGCCAAAGCCTCGCCATAACGGTTGGCCAGACCTTCGGCATCGTCGCGGGAATAGATGTCGGCGGCCTTGATCTGGGTTTTAACCCGCTCGAACGCCGCAGGATCGGGGCCGGTTTTCAGGAAATCAGCCAGAACCTGATCCAGCTTCGCCTCGGCCTGTTCCAGCGTCACGCCGGGCAGGGGCACGACGACCAGCGAAAATGTCGTGTCATCCAGCGACGTGCCATCATACCCCGCCGCTGTGTAAACCGCCGTCTGGCTGTCAAACTGCATCGCGCGGGCAAGGACGGATGTGGTGCCGTTTCCGCCCAGCAATTCGGCCAGATAAACCAAAGCCGCCGCTTTCTTCTGATCGCCCGCATCCCGTTCCGGGGCAAGGTAGATGCGCGAGATATAGGGTTCCGACACCCGTTCATCCGTCAGGGTCATCCGGCGCGGCGCGATCTGCGGCGGTTCGGATGGGCGGTTTCGGGGTTGGATGTTCCCGGCGGGCGGGATGGGGCCGTAATGGGTTTCGGCCAGCGTCTTGACCTGATCGGGATCAACATCCCCGGCCACCACCAGAATCGCGTTATCTGGCGCGTAATGGGCGGCATAGAACGCTTCGGCATCCGCTTGGGTCAGACCCTCCATCTCATGCTTCCAGCCGATGATCGGGATGCCGTAGGGGTGGTTCAGATACAGCGCCGCGCGCATCTGTTCGCCCAGCAGCGCACCGGGGGATGAGTCGGTGCGCTGGTTGCGTTCTTCGATGATCACGGACCGTTCCGGGTCCACCTCTGACGCCGGAAGCTTCAGATTGTGCATCCGGTCGGATTCCATCTGCATCATCAGGTCCAGACGGTCCGCCGCCACGCGCTGGAAATAGGCGGTGTAATCCCAACTGGTAAAGGCGTTGTCCGAACCGCCCTGTTTGGCCACCACCTTGGACAATTCACCGGGGGCGAGCGTGTCAGTCCCCTTGAACATCAGATGTTCCAGAAAATGCGCGATACCGGATTTTCCGGTCGCCTCATCCGCAGCGCCGGTGCGATACCACACCATATGCACCACCACGGGTGCGCGGTGGTCTTCGATCACCACCACTTGCAGGCCATTTTCCAGTGCAAAGGTCGATACATCCTCGGCCAGCGCGGGGCTGGACAGGGACATCATCGCCATCAACGGCAAACCCAGTCGGAAACGCATGTCACCTCCGCTTTGGTCCGTCACGCCGGACCCTTGCAGGGAACCTGCGCCGGGAATGGCAGGGGATCAACCCCGGCCTACGCGGTTGTTACTTTTCGCCATCCTGCGGGGGTGGGGCGGACGGGGTGCGCGCCCCGGCCCTGCGCCAGCGCCACAACTCTGCCTGTTGGTCCAAGGACATGTCGGCATAGGCGGCGTAATAGACGTTCACGTTGAACAGCCGTTCCAGCAGACGACCATTGTTGTCGCGCCGCCAATCCAGATCTTCGGTCGCCAGCGTGTCGCGGATGCCGCCCGTCACGCCAAACCGCCCAGCCGAGGCGACAAGTGCGCCGTCCGCTGATGGCACACCACCGGCCGGACGCAGGTTGCCGCCAAGGGCGGCAACGGCATCAGCCTGAGGGTTGTGATCGGTCAGGTTGGCCCCGCCCGGCGTGGGTTCGGGCAGCGCGGCAAGGTCGGTGGGCAGTTCAAGCGCCTTGGGCGGCAGGATGGCAAATTCATCCGGCGTCCCGTCCGAGCGGATGTTCATCAACTCGGGTGCCTTGTCTGACCGGCCACAGGCTGACAGCGCCAGCACCACCGCACCCGCCAACGCGAGAACCATCCGTGCTGACCGCATAACCGCCTCCGTCCAGTTTCCGCCTTCGTCTTAGCGCAAGCCGCCCCGCCCGTCACGGGTCTTTAGCGCGGGATCGGCGGCGGTTCACTTTCCCTTGCGGGGCTTGGCATCCGATGTGCCGCTGAACAGGATCAGACCGCCGGCCCCGGCAAAGATCGTCACATCCGCAACGTTGAAGGCATAGGGGTTTTCAAAACCGCAGCAGGACATGTTCAGGAAATCCGCCACCGCCCCATACAGGATGCGGTCCACCACGTTGCCCAAGGCCCCGCCGATCAGCAACCCGGTCGAGATCAGATGCCACCGCGCGGCACGTCCCTGGCCCGCCGTTTCGCGCGCGGTCCAGACCCAGACCCAAACCGAAATCACCAGCGATATGGCGATCAACACCCAAGGCATGAAGTCTGCATCATTGGCAAACAAGCCAAAGTTCACCCCCCGGTTCCATGCCATGCGAAAGGTCAGAAAGGGGGCGACCACATCAATCTCGCCCCGGTTGATCAGATCAAGCCAGCGCACCACGAAGAACTTCGTGACCTGATCCAGAAGGAATGTCGCCGCCGCGACTTTGGCTGCCAAGCGCATGGGATCAATGCCGGAAATGACGCTGGCCGGTAAAGACCATGGCCAGACCTGCGGCATCTGCAGCAGCGATCACCTCATCGTCGCGCATCGACCCACCGGGTTGGATGATGGCCGTCGCCCCAGCCTCTGCCGCCGCAATCAACCCATCGGCAAAGGGAAAGAACGCATCCGACGCCACGACCGACCCTTGGGTCAGGGGGGCGGACAGACCCAACGCCTCGGCCATGTCCTGCGATTTGCGGGCGGCGATGCGGGTGGAGTCGATCCGGCTCATCTGTCCTGCGCCGACGCCAACGGTCGCGCCGCCTTTGACGTAGATGATGGCGTTGGACTTGACGTGTTTCGCCACTTTCCAAGCAAACAGCAGGTCCGTCAGTTCCGCATCCGTGGGCGCGCGTTTGGTGACAACCTTGAGATCAGACGGAGTGACAAAGCCAGCATCACGGTCCTGCACCAAGAACCCGCCCGCCACCTGCTTGAACGCCATCCCCTTGGACCGCGCATCTGGCAGGCCAGCGGTGGTCAGCAGGCGCAGGTTCTTCTTGGTGGCAAAGATCGCCTTTGCCTCGTCGCTGGCACCCGGCGCAATGACGACTTCGGTGAAAATCTCGATGATCTTTTCCGCCGTTTCGGCGTCCAAGGGCTGGTTCAGCGCCACGATCCCGCCGAAGGCAGAAGTGCGGTCGCAGTCATAGGCGCGGGCGTAAGCCTCGGCCAAACTCGCCCCGGTGGCAACACCGCAGGGGTTGGCATGTTTTATGATGGCGCAGGCCGGGGCGTCGCCGGCGAATTCGGCCACCAGTTCAAAGGCGGCGTCGGTGTCGTTGATGTTGTTGTAGGACAATTCCTTGCCCTGCCACTGCCGCGCGGTCGCAACACCTTCGCGCTTTGACCCATCCGTATAGAAAGCCGCCGATTGATGCGGGTTTTCGCCGTAGCGCAGCCCCTGCGCCAGCTTGCCACCAAAGGTCTTGTGGCGCGGTGTCCGCTCACCGATCTGACCCGCCATCCATGCCGACACCGCCGTGTCATAGGCCGCCGTCTTGGCATAGGCCGTCAGCGCCATCTTCTGGCGGAAGGCCAGCGTTGTGGCCCCGTCATGCGCGGCCATCTGGTCAAGGAAGGGTTGGTAATCGCTGGGGTCGGTCAGCACGGTGACGAACTTGTGGTTCTTTGACGCTGCCCGGATCATCGCCGGACCGCCGATGTCGATATTCTCGATGCAGGTGGCGTGGTCCGCGCCTTTGGCCACGGTTTCCTCGAACGGATACAGGTTCACGATCAACAGGTCGATCGGTTCGATCCCATGCGCGGCCATCGCCAGCAGGTGTTCATCGTCATCGCGCAGCGCCAACAGCGCGCCATGCACATTGGGATGCAGCGTCTTGACCCGGCCATCCATCATTTCGGGAAAACCCGTCACCTCGGACACGTCGCGCACCTTCAACCCCGCCGTCCGCAGCATGCCAGAGGTGCCGCCGGTCGAGATCAGCTCGACCCCCCGTGCCGCCAAGGCGCGGGCGAGGTCCAGCAGCCCCGACTTGTCCGAGACCGAGATCAATGCACGACCAATGGGCACAAGGTTTGGCACGGGGCGGACCCTCCTGAAAACGACTCACTCTAGACCGGGACCGGCAAATCCTCGCGGTCCAGATCGCGGATGGCCAGCGGAGTATCCTGTGCCTTCGCCAAGGTCCAGCCGATCCGCGTCTGTAGCACGGTCACCAGGCCGGAAAGCACGATCTGTTTTGTCGCGCGCGGCTGCAAACGCCCTTTTTCCAGGTAGACCGATGATTGAAGCGTCAGTTCGCAACGCCCGTCATGGCGGAACACCCAAATCTCACCCGACTTCAGCGCCATCGAAACGGCGGTGCCGCCCATGTCCAGTTGCGCATCCACATCGGGGTGCAGATGCAACCGCACGGCAAAGGGGATGCCCGCACCCTTGGCCAACAGAGGCGCAAGAACACGGTTTTCTGCCGGGGTCCGCGCTTCCAGCAGGTCTGTACCGGTCAGACGACGGCCCGCAATATCAAGGCTAAGCACGCGGCCATGGGTCAGGCCGTGGGTCACGCTCCACCCGCCATGCGCGGCAGAGACATGCAGCCCAGCGTTGTCCTGTGCCTGCGTCACGCCCAAAATCGACGCGCGGTCGGTGAGGATGTCCTGCGTCCCGCGTCCGAAGCGGCTGGACGAAAACCCCTCAAGGGCCAGCGTCGAATGGCTGGCCGTCGCCCGCCCCGCCCGCCGCCATTCCGCGCCGAAGGGCGTCCCTGATCCGCAATTCACGATCAAGGGCCGCCGACCAGAGGTCAGTTCAAATCCCAGCGTTGAGGCATGTGCCGACTGTCCTGCCCGCCCACCCGGCGGCGGGGCACAATCCACGATCACGGTGGTGCGCCCCGAGGCCAGACGGGCAAAGCCCATCGCCAACCCCGGCCCCGGCGCGCCGCGCACGCCCGACATCGCCAACGCCGTGTCCAAGCGCCCCTCAAGCCCGCGCCCGCCACCGTGAAAGCGTGCAAGCCCGCCATCCGCATGGCGCAGCGCGCGCAGGGTCGGGGCCATCCGTTCCATCGCGGCAGGGATTTCGGCGGGAATCGCCGCCTCGGCCTCGGTCAGGGCCAGACGTGCCCAGTTCAGCAGGGTGAACACCTCAAGCAAGTCTTCGGGGTTGCGGGTTGGGATACCGCCGCCCGCGTCGATCTCTTGCCGGCAATCCTGCGCCATGGCGGCCAGCGCCGGGCGGGTCAGGCTTTGCATCCCCTCAAGCGCCAGTCCGGCGACGATCAGGCCGGTCAGCGCCTCAAACCGTGGCAAGCCGGGCTGCGCCTTGGTCCAAGCCCGCGCCAGATAGCGCACCTGCCGCGTGGCCGACGTGAAGTAAGCCGCCGAATCCGCCTGTGGCCGCCCGACGAGCAGGAACGGCGCGTGATTGATCCAGCGGATCAACCGCCGCCCGGTCAGGTCCGGGGTCCAGCCCGCGCCCGTGCCCTGCGGCGTCGCGGCGATCCAGCCGTAGGTCCATTCCTGCGCCCGTTTGCGCGCCGGGGCATCTGATACGGCGGCCAGATCGTCCAGCCAGCCGAAGCCGTGGACTTCAGCCGCAAAGGTAGGATCGGGTGGGGCGATGTCCCAGATTGATTGTCCCGGCGCCTCGACCAGATGCCCCGCGAACAGGAAATTGCCCGCCACCAATTGCTTGCCGCGTGCATAAAGCCCGATGGACCGGGGTTCCGGCTGCGACACAAAGCCAGAGGCGGGTTTGCCAAAGCCTGCCCGCCAAATGGCAAGCCGGTTGCCAAGCGTCATCCCGCCGCCCTGCGTGCCGCCAATTGCCGCCATATCACCCTGCAACGCAAAACTGCCCGTCCGGGTTCAGCCCCGGATCACATGCAGACACTAGCCGCGTGCGCCGGGATTGTCACCCGCCCAGCCACGCGGGGGGCAACTCAATTGTCGTTGATGTCGCGGTCCCACAGCTTGACCTGACCGGGCCGTCCGCCAAAAACCGCGCGCAGGCCCAGCCATGACAGGCCCGACAGCACGGCCCAGACAAAGACCAAGGGGGCCAGTGCATGCGTGATCTCAAGCGCGACCAAAATCCCGGTCAGCACTGCGCCGATGGCAAAGCCAAGGAAGATGAAGCCCGGCACCGCCACCTCTAGCGCGCCCAGAAGAAACCCGCCCGCGACCCAGACCCACCAGACCTGCCACAGCATGATTTAGCCCCGCGCTTTCAACAGGTTGAAGGCATTTCCAAACGCTTCCATCGCGGCGGCGGGCAGGATGATGGTCTGCTTGCCTTGCCCCACGGCGACGGCTTGCAGCGCCTCGACCTGTTTCAGGGCCACTTGGTATTGCGCGGCTTCCAGCCCGCTTTCCTTGATCGCGCCCGCGATGACAGAGGTGGCAAACGCCTCAGCCTCGGCGGTGATGCGCTTGGCTTTGGCCTGTTGTTCGGCGGCGTAAAGTTCTGCGTCGGCGGAGAGTTCGACCGCGCGCTTTTTCCCCTCGGCCTCCATCACCTGAGCGCGGCGGGCGCGTTCGGCGTTGAGCTGTTGCAGCATGGCCGCGCGGGTGGCGTCATCCAGATTGACATCAAGGATTTCGGCGCGCGTCACCTCAACCCCCCAGTCGTCAACCATCATGCGGACCTGCTCGCGCACCCTTTCGATCAGTTGCGCGCGGTTGGATTGCACCTGATCCAGTTCCAGCTTGCCGATTTCCGACCGGACGATCCCCGCCACGGTGGTCGAGATTGCACCATCCACATCGCGGATGCGGTAGACGGTCTTTTCGGGTTCGGTGATGCGGTAGAACACGCTGGTTTCCACCTTGACCAGCACGTTGTCGGCGGTGATCGCGTCTTGGGAATTGGTGGGCAATTGTCGTTCCAGCACAGACACCTTGTGCCGCACGGTATCAAGAAAGGGGATGATCAAATTCACGCCCGGCCCCAGCACGGCCTTGAGCCTGCCCAGACGTTCGACGACGAACTTGTCGCTTTGCGGCACGATATGCACCGCCTTGAACAGGGTGATGATGATAAAGGCCGCGATGGCCAAAAAGACCGCGTTGCCGCCGATAACCTGTTCCATGCGGGACACCCTGTTAATCAAAACTCCATCGCCAAGGAATGTGGGCGAGGATCGGGTGCGGCGCAACCGGCAATGGCAGGAAAAGCGCATCCTTCGTCTGGCGCTTGGTCACTTCGGATGATCCTGCCCAGCCCTGTCCTGCCCAGCCCAGTCCTGCCCAGCCCAGTCCTGTCTGGCACTGTCCTGTCTGGCGCTGTCCTGTCCTGCGCGCTGCCCGACACTGCGTTGCTTGCACGCCGTTCGGTTTTCCTGTCCATATCAGCGGGCTTTCCGGCCCGTTTTCCTGCGCAAGCCGGACAGCGGGGCCGATGGTGGCCCCAACAAGGGGTCGGTCTGAAGGTGGACGCGCAGGCCAATCCATGGCCCGGATCGCAGAGCAGCGGAAAAAACGAACATGATCCTGTGTTTCGACATCGGCGGCAGCCGGATCAAGGCGGCGATGGCGGTAGGGGGCATCGTGCAACCGATTGGCCATGCCCCGACGCCGCCGGATGATTTCGTGGCCTTTCTGCGCGTGCTTGCAGGCTTTGCCGAGGGGCGCGACCCGTGGGGTGTGGCGATTGCCATTGCCGGGGTCGTCGATCCGGCGACAGGCGCGCTGAAGGTGGCGAATATCCCCGGCGCGGATGGCAAGTGTCTTGCGGCAGAGGTGACCGCAGCGCTTGGCCTGCCCTGCGTGGTGGTCAATGACGCCGATGCCTTTGTGCTGGCGGAAATCAAGGCGGGCGCGGCGGTGGGGCATCGCAACGTCTTTGGCGTGATCCTTGGCACCGGGGTTGGTGGCGGGCTGGTGGTAGATGGCAGCTTGGTGACCGGACCGGGCGGGTTTGCTGGTGAATGGGGGCATGGGCCGGTGGTGGACCGCAGCCTTGCGCCACATTTTCCCTGTGGCTGCGGACAGGTGGGCTGCATCGACACGGTCGGTGGTGCGCGGGGGATCGAACGGTTGCACGCCCATCTGCATGGGATCGAGGCGTCGTCGGAAGCCATTCTGAACGATTGGCGCAAGGCGGAGCCAAAGGCCGCCCAGACCGTTGACCTGTGGGCCGCCGTGATGGCCCCCCCTTTGGCGATGATCCTTAACACGGTGGGTGCCTCCATCGTGCCGGTGGGTGGCGGTTTGGCGAATGTGCCGGAACTGGTGGCCCGGCTGGATGTGGCGGTGCGTGCGATGATCCTGCGGGCCGGGGATGCGCCTTTGGTCATTCCGGCCAAAAGCGGGGTAGAGCCGGGCCTGATCGGGGCCGCAGCAGCGGGGGAGGCGGCTTTTGGCTGAAACGCTGGTCGAAATCTGTGTCGATACCGTCGATGGCATCGCTGCCGCAGCGCGGGGTGGCGCGGACCGGATCGAGCTATGTTCGGCGCTGGCGCTGGGGGGGATGACGCCATCGGTCGGGCTGATGACGGCCGCCGCAGGCTGTGGGCTGCCGGTGCATGCCATGATCCGCCCCCGCGCCGGGGGCTTTCGGTGGCGCCATGCCGATCTGACTGCGATGCGCGACGATGTGGCGGCGGTGGGCGAGGCGGGCTTGGCCGGTGTGGTCATTGGCGCGCTGGATGATCGAGGCGGATTGGACCTGCCCGTGTTGCGCGCGCTGATGGCCGATGCGGCGGGGCTGTCGGTGACGTTGCATCGCTGCATTGACCTGATCGAGGATCGAGTCACGGCAATGGAACAGGCGATTGATCTGGGGATCGGGACCATCCTTTCCTCGGGCGGCGCGGCGCGGGCCGTGGATGGGCTGGGGGAACTTGGCCGTTTGATGGACCGCGCGGCGGGGCGGATCACCATCATGCCGGGATCGGGGATCACGGCGGACACGGTCTGGCACCTGCGCGGGCTGTCGCCGCTGGCGATTCACGCCAGTTGCAGCGTCGCCGTGACGGAAGAGGATGACGTGGTGCGTTTGGGCTTTGGCCCGATTGACCGCCGCGACACATCGGCAGAGGCTGTCCGGGCTTTGGTGGCAGAGGTGCGCGCATGGTGATGTCGATCCTTGAGATATACGACCTGGCCTCGGGTCAGGTGCGCGAGGTGCTACGCCATGACGGCCGGATCGAGGCGCCGAACTGGCATCCCTCGGGGGATTGGCTGCTGGTCAATGGCGGTGGGGCCCTGTTCCGTGTGCCTTTGGCCGCGCCCGCGCTGCATGCTGTCCCATTGGGGGTGGAAGGCCGGTGCAACAATGACCACGGCATCTCACCTGACGGGACGCAGATTGTGGCGTCGCTGCACCGCGGGGCGGGGTCGGAAATCTTTATCATGTCGGCTGCCGGCGGCGATGCCGTGCCGGTGTTGCCGGATTCGCCGTCATGGTGGCACGGCTGGTCCCCCGATGGCGCGCGCTTGGCCTATGTCGCGGCGCGGGGCGGTAGTCGGGTGATCGACGTCTACACGATCCCGGTCGGTGGCGGCGCTGAAACTCGGCTGACGATGGGTGAAGGCCATTCCGACGGCCCGGATTACAGCCCCGACGGCAAGCATGTTTACTGGAACTGTGACCGCGACGGCCACGCGCAGATTTGGGTGATGAACGCGGACGGGTCGGGTCAGCGCAAACTGTTCGCCGATGATCATGTGAACTGGTTCCCGCATCCGTCGCCGGATGGGCGGCATCTGGTCTATCTGGCCTATCCGCCGGGAACGCTTGGCCATCCCGAGGATTTGCCGGTCGCCTTGGTGCTCTGTGACCCCGAAGGTGGCAACCGCCGCCGCATCCGCGAATTCACCGGCGGTCAGGGCACGATCAACGTGCCAAGCTGGGCCCCGGACGGATCGGCCTTTGCCTATATGCGGTATGAGGTCTAGTTGCCCCCCTTCCCACCGGGAAGAGGGGCGCGCCCTGTCCTGCTGGCAGCTTGGAACGGGCGTGTCTTTGGGACGGATCAGGCCGCCAAACGGGTTTGCGGCGTGGGATCGGCAAAGATATTGGATGGACCGGGATGCAGCACGGCCATCCGCAGGCGCAACTCGCGTTCTGCCTCGTCCATCAGGGCAGCCTCGATCTGCGAAAAACGGGCGCGGTGCGGCAGGGTGATGGCAACCTCAAGCCGGGCGACATGGGGCGGGTCGTCCGCATCATCCTGAAAGGAAAGTTCGACCCGGCCAAGAAACCTGTTCCCTGCCGGATCGAAGCTTACCTCCCGCAGGATGCGGGATGTAATCGAAAGCATTTGCGCTGCCTGTTCTTATTCTTGGCCTGTGCCGGTGATTCTGACGGTTTTATAGAGCGGCGGGCAGTGTGCATCGGGATGGGGCGGTGCAGACCTTCGTCAGCGCGCGACAAAATGGTCGCAGGGGCGGGACCGGGTCTTGCGGGGGGGCAGGATTGCTCCCATCTTTCGCCCAAGGCCGTGCGGACGTGCCTTTTCAGGGCGTCCGAAAGCGGTGCTTTGAAAAGGAGAGATGCCGATGAACCTCGAAAAGTTCACGGAACGGTCGCGCGGTTTCATTCAAGCCGCGCAAACCATTGCTGTTCGGGAAAATCACCAACGATTGGCCCCCGAACATCTGCTGAAGGCGATCATGGATGACGATCAGGGGATGGCTGCAAACCTGATCCGCCGCGCCGGGGGGGAACCCGCCCTCGTGGCGCAGGCCGTCGCGCTGGCATTGGGGAAAGTGCCCAAGGTGACGGGCGATGCGCAGCCGTTCATGGACCCCGGCTTGGTCAAGGTTCTGGACGAATCCGAAAAGCTGGCGAAAAAGGCCGGGGACAGTTTTGTTCCGGTCGAGCGTATCCTGATGGCGCTTGCCATGGTGGCGGGTGCCGCCAAGCAGGCGCTGGATGCGGGCGCCGTGACGGCGCAGAACCTGAACGCCGCGATCAACGACATCCGCAAGGGCCGCACGGCGGATACCGCCAGCGCCGAAGAAGGCTATGACGCGCTGAAGAAATACGCCCGCGACCTGACCGAGGCCGCGGCTGAGGGCAAGATCGACCCGATCATTGGCCGGGACGAAGAGATCCGCCGCACGATGCAGGTGTTGTCGCGCCGGACCAAGAACAACCCTGTGCTGATCGGCGAACCCGGCGTCGGCAAGACGGCGATTGCCGAGGGTCTGGCACTGCGGATCGTTAATGGCGATGTGCCGGAATCCCTGCGCAACAAGAAGTTGATGGCGCTGGACATGGGCGCGCTTATCGCCGGGGCCAAGTATCGCGGCGATTTTGAGGAACGCCTGAAAGCGGTGCTGAACGAGGTCACCTCAGCCAACGGTGACGTGATACTGTTCATTGACGAGATGCACACGCTGGTGGGTGCGGGCAAATCCGATGGCGCGATGGACGCGGCGAACCTGATCAAACCTGCGCTGGCGCGGGGTGATCTGCATTGCGTCGGCGCGACCACTTTGGATGAATACCGCAAGTATGTGGAAAAGGACGCGGCCCTTGCCCGTCGGTTCCAGCCCGTGATGGTGTCAGAGCCGACGGTTGAGGATACGATTTCCATCCTGCGCGGGATCAAGGAAAAGTACGAACTGCACCACGGCGTGCGGATTTCGGACTCGGCCCTTGTCGCGGCGGCGACGCTGTCGCACCGCTATATCACCGACCGGTTCCTGCCCGACAAGGCGATCGACTTGATGGACGAAGCCGCCAGCCGCTTGCGGATGGAGGTGGATTCCAAGCCCGAAGAGCTGGATGCGCTGGACCGCCAGATCCTGCAAGGCCAGATCGAGACGGAGGCGCTGAAGAAAGAGGATGACGCCGCATCGAAGGACCGGCTGGAAAAGCTGGAACGGGAACTTGCCGACCTTCAACAACGCTCGGCCGAGATGACGGCCAAGTGGCAGGCGGAGCGTGACTCGCTCGAAAAAGCGCGTGACCTGAAGGAACAGTTGGAACGCGCCCGCGCGGAACTGGAACAGGCCAAGCGTGAGGGCGATTTCGCCAAGGCCGGTGAGTTGCAGTATGGCCGCATCCCCGGTCTGGAAAAGGCATTGACCGAGGCTGAGGCGCGCGAAGGCGACGCCTTGGTGTCCGAAGCGGTGCGCCCCGAACAGATCGCCGAGGTGGTGGAACGCTGGACCGGCATCCCCACGACCAAGATGCTGGAGGGCGAGCGGGACAAGCTGCTGAAGATGGAAGAGGCACTTGGCAAGCGGGTGATCGGCCAACGTCAGGCCGTGGTGGCAGTGGCCAATGCCGTGCGCCGCGCACGGGCGGGGCTGAATGATGAAAATCGCCCCTTGGGGTCTTTCCTCTTCCTTGGCCCTACCGGCGTGGGCAAGACCGAACTGACCAAGGCGGTGGCGGAATACCTGTTTGACGACGAATCCGCGATGGTGCGGATCGACATGTCGGAATTCATGGAGAAACACTCCGTTGCCCGTCTGATCGGTGCCCCCCCCGGTTATGTCGGTTACGACGAAGGCGGTGTGTTGACCGAGGCTGTGCGCCGCCGCCCTTATCAGGTCGTGCTGTTCGACGAGGTGGAAAAGGCCCATCCCGATGTGTTCAACGTGCTGTTGCAGGTGCTGGACGATGGCATCCTGACCGATGGTCAGGGCCGGACGGTGGATTTCAAGCAGACGCTGATCGTTCTGACCAGCAACCTTGGTGCGCGGGCGCTGTCTGAGGTGCCCGAAGGTGCCGATGTGACCGCCGCACGGGCCGAGGTGATGGAGGCAGTGCGCGGCCACTTCCGGCCGGAATTCCTGAACCGTCTGGATGAGACGATCATCTTTGACCGTCTGGCGCGGGCCGATATGGGCGGGATCGTTGATATTCAGTTGAATCGGCTGGAAAAGCGTCTGAGCTGTCGCAAGATCACGCTGGAACTGGATCGCGACGCGCGTGTCTGGCTGGCGGATGAAGGCTATGATCCGGTCTTTGGCGCACGTCCGCTGAAGCGGGTGATCCAACGCCATCTGCAAGACCCTTTGGCCGAGATGATCCTGTCTGGTGATGTGCTGGACGGTGCGACGGTCCATGTCAGCGCCGGGCCCGAAGGACTGATCATCGGCGACCGCATCAGCGCCTCGCGCCGCGTGCCCCCGGCACCGGTGGTGGTCCATTGAGCAGAGGGGCGGGGTAACCCGCCCCTATCATTTGCGGCTCAGGAATTTTCGCAAGGCGCAGGGAACCATACGTGCGATTCGACGTTTGTTATCGTCCTGATTGCCCGCGCTCTTTCAAAGCGTGTTGAAGCCGGAAGTTTTGCCTAAAAAACAGGCAAAAAATGTGGCAATTTGGTGTCACAAATGCAGTTTGGCGGATTCAAGCGAAACGCTACGGCCTTAGGTATTGTGAATGCAGACCAAAGTATGGGACTAAAATCCGTGTGACACGAGTTTCGGCCTTGTAGGGTCGCCAGACCATAGTTTCTGCTTTGGATCGCCCGTTTGGGTAAGAAGGGCAGGCGAAAGCCTGCCCTTCTTTGGTTTTGCCGGATCAGCCCTCGGGCGGCAGGATCACGGCGTCAATCACGTGAATCACGCCATTGGCCGCTTCGATGTCAGCGGTGGAAATCGCTGCGCCGTTGACCTTGGGGCCACCTTCCAAAGTGATCGTCACTTCGGCACCCTGCACGGTGGCGGCCTTCAGCCCTTCGGACAGGTCCGTCGACATGACTTTGCCGGGCAGGACGTGGTAGGTCAGGATCGCGACCAGCTTGTCCTTGTTTTCCGGCTTCAGCAGGTCTTCCACCGTGCCAGCGGGCAGGGCGGCAAAGGCGGCGTCGGTCGGGGCGAAAACGGTGAACGGGCCGGGGCCTTTCAGCGTTTCCACCAGACCGGCGGCTTCAACGGCAGCCACCAGCGTGGTGAAACTTCCGGCACCAACGGCTGTATCAACGATATCCTTGGTGGCGCCTTCGGCAAAGGCCGGGGCGGCGAGCAGGGTCGATGCCGTCAGGGCGATGAACATTCTGCGGAACATGGGCGTCACTCCTTTGTCTGTGCCGGTATTGGCATCAGGGGTAGGCACGACCAAAGGTATTGGATCACACTGACATATCCGTGTCCGAGCCTTGTCGGAACCGCGCCGCCGCCTAAGCTTCGGGCTGTTTTTGTTTCAACCAAACTGGTCGTGACCAAGAGTGAACATGCGTGAATGAAACTTTGCGTCCCTCACCCGCGTATCGCTAACGTGTGCGGATGTGCGTTGCCTTTTCCAGCAGGCCCGCCACGATCCATGAAGTATCCATATTTGAGCAAGGAGAGTGCAAGATGCGCCGGAAGACAGACCTGACATGGTCCGATGTGACTCCGAAATCGCTCTGGCTCAGCCGCCGGGGTCTGTTGGCCGGGGCGGGTGGCCTTGCGCTTGCTGGTCCTGCCGCCGCACGAATCGAGGCGGCGAAAAGCCCGCTCTCCACGGATGAGGCACCCAACAGTTTTGAAGACATCACGACCTACAATAACTTCTATGAGTTCGGCACCGACAAGGGTGATCCCGCCGCCAATGCAGGCGCGCTGACCACGGACCCTTGGGCCATCGAGATCGGCGGCATGGTGGATCGCCCCGGCACCTATGATCTGGCCGATGTGGTCAAGGACCAACCCATCGAGGAACGCATCTACCGCTTCCGCTGCGTCGAGGCGTGGTCGATGGTGGTTCCGTGGATCGGCTTTTCCCTGTCGGGTCTGCTGAACCGCGTGGGCGTGCAGTCAGGCGCGCGCTATGTGGCCTTCGAAACGCTGGTCCGCCCCGAAGAGATGCCGGGCCAAAGCCGCCCGATCCTTGACTGGCCCTACCGCGAAGGGCTGCGACTGGACGAGGCGATGCACCCCCTGACCATTCTTGCCACCGGGCTTTATGGTGAAGAGATGCCCAAGCAGAACGGAGCACCGATCCGGTTGGTGGTTCCGTGGAAATATGGATTCAAGTCGATCAAGAGCATCGTCAAGATCAGTCTGGTCGCGGACATGCCGCAGACCACATGGAACATGCTGCAACCGTCCGAATACGGTTTCTATTCCAACGTGAATCCGCAGGTGGATCATCCGCGATGGTCGCAGGCCAGTGAACGCCGCATCGGGGCGGGCATCTTCGCCGGACGGCAGGATACGCTGATGTTCAACGGCTATGCCGATCACGTGGCCAGCCTCTATGCCGGGCAGGATCTGGCGAAGGATTTCTGACATGCAGGCGGTGAACCAGTTCCTGCGCCGGGTGCCGCCATGGGCGGTCTATGTCGGCGGTGTGCTGCCTTTCCTTTGGATCGTGTGGCTGACGCTGAACGGCGGCCTCGGGGCCGACCCGGTGAAAGAGATAGAGTTGCGCCTTGGCCTGCTGTCCTTGCAATTCCTTGTGGCGGGGCTGTGTGTCACGCCCTTGCGTTGGCTGGGCCTGAACCTGATCCGCTATCGCCGTGCCATCGGGTTGATGGCCTTCTTCTATGTCACAATGCATCTGTTGACGTGGGGCGTGCTGGACATGGGTCTGCGGCTGGACCAGATCGCCGCCGATCTTGTGAAACGCTGGTACATCATCATCGGGCTGGCCGGGTTCCTGATGCTGGTGCCGCTGGCCGTCACCTCGAACAACCTGTCGATCCGTCGTCTGGGACCAAAGGCGTGGCAACGGCTGCACCGCCTGACCTATGGCGCAATCCTCGCGGGGGCGGTGCATTACGTGATGATCGGCAAGGTCTGGTTGGCCGAACCGTTGCTCTATCTTGCGGCGGCGGCAGCTTTGCTCGCGCTGCGGGTCTGGAAAGCCCGTCCGCGTGCGGTGGCGGTGGCCTGATTGCGGGACCGGCCAAGGATTGGCCGGTCCGAGTCTGTGGATAACTGCCGGTCGTCACAGGGGCCGATGCGCATCCGCAGAAAAAACACGCTGCGCCGCAGCATCCCTTGTGGTCAAGTTGCCGGCAACCCCAAGATTTTGCGTATGAAATTCCCGTTGTCAAAAAACTTCCATCTTTCTCACTTTTTCCTCTTGCGGCTTTTTGCGGGCAACCGTAAACACCGCCTCACCGAAGCGAGACAGCGACGGTGACGGGCCGGACGGTGGCGGAAGCGACTGAAGGAACCGGAA
>NKIT01000086.1 GCA_002256185.1 Rhodobacteraceae bacterium PARR1
CCGGGGGCGTCGCCGTCTTGGGGCGACGGGGGCGGCACGCCCCCGCCGGCTTTGCCCGGCGCAAAGGCGCAGGGCAAAGCGCATGGCGTGCCTGTGGCCTTGGCCACAGGCACAATCAGCTTCGCAAGACCACCGCTTCCAACTTGCCCAGCGTCTGCTGGCCCAACTCCACCGCACCAAAGTTGCGGGCGTTCGTCGCCTCCTCGACTGTGGCCATGACCATCGACAGCGTCACCTTGGTCCCCCCGTCCACCGTTTCAAAGGTAGCGGTGGCGTCGGCGTGTTTCGGGCCGTCCTCACCCCAGAGCAGGATATAGTCGATGCGCGCCAAAGGCTCGACCGTGCCATAGCGGTGGTGATTGGGATAGACGGTGCCATCCGGGCCGATCATGTCGAACCCCCATTCCCCGCCTCCAACTGCGTCACCACCGTGCCCCAGCCGTCTTGGAAGCCCATCGCTTCATGCTGTTTCGCCGTTTCCGGACTCCGATGCCGCGCCACGGCGGTATAGCGGGTGCGCCCGTTTCCCAAATCCTCCAGCCACAGGATGGCGGTCATGAACGGCTCAGCCGCGGGTTTCCAGCCAGCGGTGTAGCTGTCTGAAAACACAAGCTTTTCATTTGGGATCACCTCAAGATAGACGCCCTTGTTCTCCATCACCACGCCATCGACGTCGAAGCTGGTGTTGAACACCCCGCCGGGGCGAGGGTCCAGCGCGCAAGCGGTCACCTTATGCGGCTTGGGCACAAAGAACTGCGGCAGATGCGCCTCAGAGGTCCAGCACTCAAAGAGGATCTCGCGCGGGGCATTCACCTCGCGCTCCAGAAACAGGTCCAGTGCGGGGTCGAAGTCCGGGATCAGCCGGGTTTCCTTGGTCAGGTCAGTGCTGGGGGTCGTCATGGCATCCGTTCCTTCATCAGCCGTGTCACGTAGTCGTCCAATCGGTCAAACAGCGCCTCCCACTGCGCGCGCTGGTCATCCAGCCAGCCGCGCACCGGGTCCAGCGCCGCCGGGTTCAGCGCACAGGATCGCACGCGCCCGTCCTTGGCACTCGTCACCAGTCCCGCCGCCTCAAGTACCGACAGGTGCCGCAGGATGGTGGGCAAGCGCAGCCCCGAAGGCCCCGCCAGTTCTGTCACCGCCGCCGGTCCCTGAGCCAGACGTTCCAGCATCGCCCGCCGCGTGGGGTCGGACAGCGCATGGAACAGCAGGGAAAGGTCCGGGTCTTGCTTAGCCATATTGCTAACTATCACGCCGCCTTGAGTCGAAACAGCAAAACCTAGACCAAGTGCTAAGTTTTTCGGCTTTTCGGAAAAACCGAAAACTGCTTATGCGGATTTGCACGAAAATCGGGGTCCATGGCGGTTGCCGCCCCAACCGCTTCTTCCTATCGTCGCCCCATCAAACCGCAGGAGGGCATCATGCGCCGCATCGACCGTCACGGGCTGCACGTGGACGCAACGCTTGCCGACTTTGTCGAAGCGCAGGCCCTGCCCGGCACCGGGATTGCGCCGGATGCCTTTTGGTCGGGCTTTGCCCAAGCGGCGGCAGACTTCGGCCCGGTGAACCGCGCGCTTTTGGCGACACGGGATCGGCTACAGGGACGGATTGACGACTGGCACCGCACCCGGCGGGGGCAGGCACATGACGCGGCGGCTTACCACGCCTTCCTGCATGAGATTGGGTATCTGTTGCCCGAAGGCCCGGATTTCACCATCCGCACGCTGGGTGTGGACCCGGAGATGAGCGCAGTTCCCGGCCCGCAGCTGGTGGTTCCCGTGATGAACGCGCGCTATGCGCTGAACGCTGCCAATGCGCGCTGGGGGTCGCTTTACGATGCGCTTTACGGCACCGATGCTTTGGGCGATGCACCGAAGGGCAAAGCCTATGATCCCGCCCGTGGTGCGCGGGTGATCGCTTGGGCCAAGGCGTTCCTTGATGACGTCGCGCCCTTGGCCAGTGGCAGCCATGCCGATGTGACGGGCTACCATGTGGCCGCCGGGGCCTTGCTTCCCGCCCTGCGCGATCCGGCGCAATTTGCCGGCTATCGGGGTGACCCGGCACAGCCGTCGGCGGTCCTTTTGCGGGTCAACGGCCTGCATCTGGTGCTGCGGGTCGATCCCGGCCATCAGATCGGCCGCGCCGACAAGGCCGGGGTGGCTGACATCCGCCTTGAGTCCGCCCTTTCGGCCATCATGGATTGCGAGGATTCCGTCGCCGCCGTCGATGCCGCCGACAAGGTCGTGGCCTATGCCAATTGGCTGGGCCTGATGAAGGGCGATCTGGTGGAAATGGTGCCCAAGGGCGGGCAGGTGATCGAACGCCGCCTGCGGGATGATTATGCCTTCTCATCTCCCGTTGGCAGCCCGCGCAGCCTGAAGGGCCGGGCCTTGATGCTGGTGCGCAACGTGGGCCACCTGATGACCAACCCCGCCATTCTGGACGCCGAGGGGCTGGAAATCGGCGAAGGCATCATGGATGCCTTTGTCACGGTCCTTTGCGCGATGCACGATCTGCAAAAGACCCAAGGGCCGCGCAATTCGCTGCATGGGTCGGTCTATGTCGTCAAACCCAAGATGCACGGGCCGGAAGAGGTGGCCTTTGCCTGCACGATCTTTGACCGGGTAGAGCAGGTTCTGGGACTGCCGCGATTCACCGTCAAACTGGGCATCATGGACGAAGAGCGCCGCACCAGCGCCAACCTGAAGGAATGCATCCGCGCCGCTGCGGATCGGGTGGCTTTTATCAACACCGGCTTCCTTGACCGCACCGGGGATGAGATTCACACCAGCATGGAAGCCGGGCCGATGCTGCCCAAAGGCGAGATGAAATCCACCCCGTGGATCAAGGCCTATGAGGATCGCAACGTCGATATCGGTCTGGCGTGCGGGCTGAAAGGCCGCGCGCAGATCGGCAAGGGGATGTGGGCCATGCCCGACCTGATGGCCGCGATGCTGGAACAAAAGATCGCCCATCCCCGCGCCGGGGCGACCTGTGCCTGGGTGCCGTCGCCCACCGCTGCCACCTTGCACGCGACGCATTACATGCGGGTGGATGTGCTGGCGCGTCAGGATGAAATCGCCGCCGCTGGCCCGCGCGGCACCTTGGCCGACCTTTTGTCCATCCCCGTCGCCGAAGGCCGCAACTGGGATACCGCGACAGTGCAGGCCGAGGTCGAGAACAACGCCCAAGGCATCCTTGGCTATGTCGTGCGCTGGGTCGATCAGGGCGTGGGGTGCTCCAAAGTGCCAGACATCCATGATGTGGGCCTGATGGAGGACCGGGCGACCTGTCGGATTTCATCCCAAGCCTTGGCGAATTGGCTGCATCATGGCGTGGTGACCGAAGCACAGGTCACTGCCGCGCTGCGCAAGATGGCGCGTGTGGTGGACCGCCAGAATGCCGGCGATCCGGCCTATATCCCGATGGCGCCGGATTTTGACGGGCTGGCGTTTCAGGCGGCGTGTGATCTGGTGTTCAAGGGCCGCGAACAACCCTCTGGTTACACAGAGCCCGTGCTGCACCGCCGCCGGTTGGAGTTGAAACAGAAACACCCCGCCTGAAGGTATGGGATAGCGACTTTTTACTATACCTCACCCTCTCGTTGCCGTTACCACCTGTGCCATCCCGTGATCGGGTGTCACGGACGCAGCATGCGTTCTTTAGGATGGAAACGATGGGTTTTAACGGTATTTCTCTTCTCAAATCTGCCTCGCTGGCGCTGATCCTGTCGCTTGGCCTGCCCGTGGGCGGCGCGATGGTCGCCACCCCGGCGGCTGCGGCGACGCTGCCTGTCCCCTATGTTTCGCGGGCGCTGGACGCGGTGCTGATCCCGGTCGATGCGGGCGTGACGTCGGCCTTTGGCCTTGCCGCAGGAACAACGGGCGTTCTGGTGCTGGCCACCCAACCCGGCGGTCTGGCGGATACGGCGGGCATCCTGCCGGGTGACGTCATCGACTTTGTCAGCCAAAAGCCGGTCCGTTCGCCCATCGAACTGGACGAGATGGTCTATTACTGGCTGTTGCAGGGCGTCTTCGACTTCGATTTCCGCGGCCTGCGCGATGGGTCGGATGTGGTGACCACCACCCTGATCACGCTGGAAAGCTGGGAAGAGGTGATCGAAATCACCGAAGTGACCACGTGGTCCAGCTACAGCTATGAAAGCTTCAGCTACGAAGAATACTCGGTCGAATACTCCGAAGAGATCGTATCGAGCTATGAGGAATCCTCGACCCTGATCGAGGAAACCGTGACGTCCGAAGAATACTCGGCCGAGATGACGTCGGAGGAAGCAACCGACGAGATGGTGACCGAGGAAAGCACCGACGAAACCGCGACCGAAGAGGCAGCGACCGACGAAGTCGCAGCCGACGAAGCCGTGGACCAATCCGCGGCCGAAGAAGAAGCAATCGACTGCCCTGATGGCGAAGTGATCGACGGCCAATGTGTGGCCGCCGAAGCCCCCCAAGAGGATGTCGTCGAAGAAGAACCCGCCGAAGAACCCGCCGAAGAGGAAACCTACGAAGAGCCGGTTGACGAAGGTGGCGACGAGATCATCGAAGAATGATCCACCGCCTTTGACGGACGCAGCAACGGGGCGGCCAAGGCTGCCCCGTTTGCTTTGTGCGCGATCAACCGATGTCCAGCGCCAGCGCATGCACCCGGGTGTTGATGTCGCCCAAGGCGCGCTGCACGGCGCGGTGACGCTCGACCCGCCCCAGACCCGCCAAGGCCGCAGCGCGGATCGTCACCTTGAAATGGCTTTCGCCGGTGCCATCATCGCCCGAATGCCCGGCGTGACGATGGCTTTCGTTCACCACCTCCAGCACGCTGGGCTGGAAAGCGGCGGTCAGCCGTTCGGCAATCTCGTCAGCCACAGACATTTTCCGTCATCCCCTCTTCAATCCGGCGCGAGAAGCCCTAAACTCTTGCCTCCGAGTCGGAAAGGCCACCTGCGACCATGACACCACGTCCGCCATTTGAGTTTGATATTCGGGTTTCCTCGGACAAGAAACGTCGCAAGACGGTACGTCGGGGCATGTCGGGTGCGTTTGAGACCTCGCAAAAGCAGTGCGATTATGTAGGTTGCGCCGAAACGGGGGCTTACCGCGCCCCGAAATCGCCCGACAATCTGGATGAATTCCTGTGGTTCTGCAAAGATCACGTCCGGGAATACAATCTGAAGTGGAATTTCTTCAACGGCACCACGGATGAAGATTTCCAGAAGTTCCTCGACAAGGACCGCGTCTGGGGGCGTGAGACCAAGCCCTTCGGCAACAAACCCGACGAAGGCCGGGCTTGGCAGCGGTTGGGCATTGATGATCCGATGGCGATCTTGGGGGAAAAGGCCACACAGAACCCGGCCAAACCCACAAGCAACGCCACCCGCAAACTCCCGACGACCGAGCGTAAGGCGCTGGACATTCTGGACGCGCGCGACACTTGGACGCGCACCGAAATCCGCAAGCAATACAAAAGCCTGGTCAAGGATTTGCACCCTGACATGAACGGTGGCGACCGCAGCGACGAAGAACGCCTGCAAGAGGTAGTCTGGGCTTGGGACCAGATCAAGGAAAGCCGCTATTTCCGCGACTGACCTTCAGCCCCGGCGGCTGGACCGGGGCCGCGCCTGACGCCATGCCAAAAGCTGCGTCAGGCCAAAGGCGGCCAGCAGCGACCCCAGCGCCAAGGGCTGGGTGACGCCCGCCAGCAAGAAATCACGGTTGCCCAACACCGCGCCCGTGACCAGCAGCGCCACCGCCGCCGCCGCCAGCACCGACAGGGCCGCCAGCATCACGTCCAGTGGTCGCGATGACCCAAAGCGCCCCGACCCGAACCACGCGACCAGCGCCGCTGGCAACAGCGCCACGCCAAAGGCCGGGGTAAAGACAACCGAAGCCTGCGTGTCCGCACCCAGTTCGGCGCGGCCCAGCGTGGCGGCAATCAAGGCGGCAATCAGCGCGGTGCGGATCAATCGGTCAAGCATGGGCCAGACCTAGCGCAAACCCCTGCGCCTTTCTAGCGGTCGGTCAGGGTTTTCAGAAAGGCGACGATCTGCGCCTCCTCGGCTTCGGTCAGTTTAAGGTTTCCCAACTCATCGCGGTTCATCGTTGCCTCAATCTCTGGCGCGGGCCAGCAGCGGGCGGCCATCGCCTGCGCCTCGGTCACATCACCCGCGCAGCGCGGCCAGACGTCACGGGTGTTGTAGAAACGGACCACGCCCTCCAGCGTCTTGAACCAGCCGTTGTGCATGTAGGCGCGGGGTTGACCGGTCCAGACGTTGCGCAGCGTGGGCACTTTCACCGCGCCCTCCACCGATGCGGCTGCGGCGGCGTACAGCGGATCGCCCTCCAGCGTGGCCGCCAGACCACGATCCACCCAAGCCGTGCCGTTCACTGTGGCGCGATACCGAGGATTTTCCGGGTTACGCGGCACGCCGAGGTTGTCATAGGTGAAATCGGTCAGCACCGCCCCCCGCCCCGCATGGGCGGTCAGCACATGGCAGGCGGAACACTGCGCCTTGCCGTCGAAAAGGGCGAGGCCCGCCTTTTCATCGGCGGTCAAATCGCCCTGCCCTGCGACGTAATCATCATAGCGCGACGAAAACCGCACCACATGGGACGATGCCTCATAGGCCGAAAGCGCGCGTTGCACCACCGCCACCGCCGCCAGCGTTTCGGATGATGCCTCCGCCTGCTCCGCTGCCGCGCAGGTGGCCGCGGCGTCCAAAGGCATCGCACAGACACCCGGACTGGCCATCTGCATCGCCGCGCCCTGCGACGCGCAGGCGCGGGCGGCAAGGCAGGCGGCGTGGGGCAAGCCCATCTCATCCGGGTTCAGGATCGGCATCAGCGCCTGATCGGCGGCAGGATCGCCAAACGACCCACCCCGCGCCCGACCGTCGGCCATATTGCCGCCGACAAACAGCGCCTCGCCATCCTCGATCCGGTGATGCAGCACGGGTGAGATCGCCTGATAGGCAAGGCTGGGTGGCTTGCGGTTGCCGAAATGGCCCTGCACCGCGCCTTCCGGGAAGGCGGTGGCCGAGGCGAACCCGTTCGCCGGATCATGGCAGGACGCACAGGACTGGGTGCCATTCCCCGACAGCGCGGTGTCAAAGAACAGCGCTTGCCCCAAGGCCTCAATCTTGTCCGCGCCTTCGACGGCAAAGGCCACGGGGGCGGACAGCAACAGGCAAAGGGCGGGAAGAACGGCGCGGCGCATGACGATTCCTTAGTTTTTTAGTATGTATTTTTCCTTCGCTACATTTCCTGATTTATTTTGTCAACTTTATGAAGGCAGCCATTGGCAAGCCCGAAACGCAACAATGTCGCCCAGCGATCTTTGCCTGCCGCCCTTCCCCTTGCGGGTCCGTGCGATATGTTCCACACATCCTTGAACAGCGGCCCGGATGCGGGCGGCGCAGACGAATAGATGGCGGACGGTATGCTGGACACTGTGATGAAACCCACCGAAGAAATCTCTGTCCGGGATGTCTTCGGCATCGACACCGATATGAAGGTCAAGGGATTCGCCGACCGCACCGACCGCGTGCCGGAGATTGACCCGACCTATAAATTTGATCCCGACACCACGCTGGCCATCCTTGCAGGCTTTGCCTACAACCGCCGCGTGATGATCCAAGGCTATCACGGCACGGGCAAATCGACGCATATCGAACAGGTGGCGGCGCGGTTGAACTGGCCTTGCGTGCGGGTGAACCTTGACTCGCATATCTCGCGCATCGACCTGATCGGCAAAGACGCGATCAAGCTGCGCGATGGCAAGCAGGTCACCGAATTCCACGAAGGCATCCTGCCTTGGGCGCTGCGCAATGCCGTGGCCATCGTGTTCGACGAATATGACGCAGGCCGCGCGGATGTGATGTTCGTGATCCAGCGCGTGCTGGAGCATGACGGCAAGCTGACCTTGCTCGATCAGAATGAGATCATCACCCCCCACCCGTCCTTCCGGCTGTTCGCCACGGCCAACACTGTGGGTCTGGGCGATACCACGGGGCTTTACCACGGCACGCAGCAGATCAACCAAGCGCAGATGGACCGCTGGTCCTTGGTCGCGACGCTGAACTATCTGTCCCATGACGCCGAGGCGGCGATCGTGCTGGCCAAGAACGCGCATTACAACACCGACAAAGGCCGCAAGATCATCAACCAGATGGTCACGGTGGCTGACCTGACGCGGACGGCCTTCATGAACGGCGATCTGTCCACCGTCATGTCGCCGCGCACCGTGCTGAACTGGGCCCAGAATGCCGAGATTTTCCACAATATCGGCTATGCGTTCCGGCTGTCCTTCCTGAACAAATGCGATGAGCTGGAGCGTCAGACCGTCGCCGAATTCTACCAGCGCTGCTTTGGCGAGGAACTGCCGGAGAGCGCCGCCAGCATGGCGATGAAGTAAGCTCACCCGGTCAAGACCGAGGCACCGCGCGGGGGAAACCCCGCGCGTTTTCGTTTGGCGCAACCAGAGGACCGACAAGGAAACGTCCAGTGGACGTTTCCCACGGTCCGATTGTGGCTGAGGCAACGAAGCCGCAAGGGGTGATCGGCATTCCTGACGCGTCCGGTACGGGACGTGACCGCCCGGCGGGTGCGATCTATCGCGCCCGCCCCCCGCAGGGCGGGCGCGGCCCGTGCGTCAGGCGCACGGGCGGGCATGCGGCAACGGTTGCGCTACGCGCGGGTCACTTGCCCCGCGCGATTGGGGCGTTACCCGACCTTTGCCGGGACATTCCCGCGTCGATCCTCTGTCGCCATCCCTTCCGTCGGTCCTCTGACCCCATCCATTGCACTGTAAAATGTTTCCAAACAGCCTGATTGATCGGCGTATATTTCACTGTCATGCTGATTTCATGTGCGGTTTACAAACCATATCCCGCGCCTTGGCGCTGACGTTTGCCCTCTCACCCCCGCCGGTGGCATGGGCAGAAAGCCATGCGGCCCAAGCCCAACTCCAGTTCTTCGCCACCTGCACCGGGCGACTTTCAGCATTGATGGAGCATCAGTGGTTGTTCGACGGCCCCGCCTCGGACCTTACCAAAGACCGCCGCGATGCGATGCTGTCGCTGGTCGAGGCTGTGGCCCTGCCGGACGACTCGCGCCGTGTCCTGCTCTGGCGGGTGGAGGCGAAACATGCCCAAGCGGCGCTGCTGCAACAGGCGGCTTTTGGCACCGGCACCGCCGCGCAAAACGCGCAGCGCATGTCGGATCGGCTGATGCAGGACTGCACCGCCGCCATCTCGTGAAACGCAAAAGGGGCGGCCAAAGGCCACCCCTTTCCGAAACCGACAGGGAGATGTCGATCAGCCGCGCGCGGCTTTGGTCGCATTCGCCCACCACACCAGATCGTCCAAGGACGCAGTGGCTGCGGGCAGGATGTTGGCTTCGACGTCAGCGATATTGCCCGACCCGCCCATGCCCGGATGGACGCGGAAGAAATCGCCCATGCCCAGATGCACGGCGTTGCGGGTGGGGACCATTTGCAACTCGACCGCGATGTTGCGCAGGTGTTCCAGCGCACGGGTGCCGCCGACCGAGCCATAAGCGATGGCGGTCATCGGCTTTTTCGCCCATTCGACATAGGCCTGATCCAGTGCGTTCTTCAGCGCGCCGGTGATCGAGCGGTTGTATTCTGCGACGACGAAAATGTAGCCGTCGAATTCACCGATCTTTTTCTGCCATGCCACAGCCGCCGCCGATTGCGACGGTGCCCAAGCGTTCGAAGCAACTTCGTTGAACAGCGGCAGGTCGAAATCTTTCAGATCGACCAGTTCCACATCCATATCGGTGCGGGCTTGGGCTTGCTTCAGCATCCACTGCGCCGGAATATCAGCAAAGCGGCTGTCGCGGGTCGAACCGATGATCAGGGCGATTTTGGGTTTGGACATGATGGTCTCCATCCGGGTTGGCCATCCGGTCTGGATGGCGAAATCTGCCCCATGAACATCGGTCAGACGGGGCTTGGGCGCAATTCGCCGCCGCCGCAAGCGATCTGTGCGCTGGTGCACCAAGTCCGTCGCAAATCTCTGCCGCAGCCGGACGATTCCGCGTCGTTCCCGCCCTTGCCCCCGCGCCCGCGCGATGCAAATGTGAGGGCATGTCAAAACCGACCGACAACCCCGCCGATCCGTTCAAGAAAGCCTTGGCAGAGGCCACGAAAGTGCTGGCCGATGATCCGGAGATGACCGTCTCTTATTCGGTCGATCCACCGGGGATGAATGCCGAAGGCGTGCGCCTGCCGCAAGTCAGCCGTCGCATGACCCGCGATGAGGTGCTGCTCGCCCGTGGCACGGCGGATGCCTTCGCCATGAAGCGCAAGTATCATGACGCGAAGGTCTCGGCCCGCTATGCCCCCACCGGCAATCTGGCGCGTGAGATTTTCGACGCCATGGAAACCGCCCGGTGTGAGGCTGTGGGCGCCCGCGCCATGCCCGGCACGGCCACCAACATCGACGCCAAGATCGCGCATGAAGCCGACCGCAAAGGCTATAGCCAGATCACAAACGCGCAGGACGCACCGCTGCCGGTGGCGGCGGGATACCTTGTGCGGCAACTGGCGACGGGGCGGGATTTGCCGAAAGGTGCGTCAAATGTCATGGAGCTGTGGCGCGGCTTTATCGAAGATCAGGCTGGCGGCACGCTGGAAAACCTTGATCACGTGCTGGCCGATCAATCCGCCTTTGCCCGTCTGGCGCGCAAGGTGATTTCCGATCTGGGATACGGCGACCAGTTGGGCGATGATCCCGATCAGGAAGACCCGACCGACAATCAGGACGACGCGCAGGAAGATCAGGAAAACCCCGACAGCACCGGCGAAGAGCAGCAGCAGGAAGAGGATGCCGATGCCTCGCCTGAGCGGTCACAGGAAGAACAGCAAGACCAGTCCCAAGCGCAAGTCACGATGGAAGACAGCGCCGACATGGAACAGGGCGATGAGGCGGAATTGCCCGAAGGCGAGGCCCCGCTGGAACCGCCGCCGCCTGCGCCCTATTCTGACGCCGACCCGAACTATGCCGTGTATACCACCGATTTTGACGAGGAAATCCGCGCCGAGGATCTGGCCGAACCCGCCGAATTGGAACGCCTGCGCGCCTATCTGGATCAGCAGTTGGAACCCCTGAAAGGGGCGGTCAGCCGTCTGGCCAACAAGCTGCAACGCCGCTTGCAGGCGCAACAGAACCGCTCATGGCTGTTTGACCTTGAAGAAGGCACGCTGGACGCCGGACGTCTGGCACGGGTGGTGGCGAACCCGACGACGCCCTTGTCGTTCAAGCAGGAAAAAGACACCGAATTCCGCGACACCTGCGTGACGCTGCTGCTGGATAACTCCGGCTCGATGCGCGGCCGCCCGATCAGCATCGCCGCCATCTGCGCCGATGTTCTGGCCCGGACGCTGGAGCGGTGCAGCGTCAAGGTGGAAATCCTCGGCTTCACCACCCGCGCGTGGAAGGGCGGGCAAAGCCGCGAACGCTGGCTGGCCCAAGGCCGCCCGCAAGGCCCCGGTCGTCTGAACGATCTGCGCCACATCATCTACAAAGGGGCCGACGCGCCATGGCGGCGGGCACGGCCCAACCTTGGCCTGATGATGAAAGAGGGTCTTTTGAAAGAGAACATCGACGGTGAGGCGCTGGAATGGGCCAACCGCCGTCTGATGAACCGCCCTGAGGCGCGGAAGATCCTGATGGTGATCTCGGACGGCGCGCCGGTGGATGATTCCTCGCTGTCGGTGAACCCGGCGAATTTTCTGGAGAAACACCTGCGCGACGTGATCGCCATGGTGGAGCGGAAACGTCAGGTCGAGTTGATCGCCATCGGCATCGGCCATGACGTGACGCGCTATTACCAGCGCGCGGTGACCATCACCGATGTGGAACAACTGGCAGGCGCGATGACGGAACAACTGGCCGGGTTGTTTGAAAGTGATCCGAAGAAACGGGCAAGGTCGCTGCTGCGGAAAGCGGGGTAAGGGGGCGCTCGCGCCCCCTCGCCCGTTCCGGGCTCACCCCCTGAGGATACTTTTTGCAGAGAAGACAGGGCACTTTCGTGCTATGCCCGATCTGGTCAGTAATTGCCGGGTGGATCACTGGCGGGGAAACTTTGGTCGGATTGCTCGTCCACGATGTCCCACTGATCCGGCGGGTTCTGCATCGCCTGCGGTCCCGCCGCGCGGATCGGACCATCGGGGTTCACCCGGCTGCGGAGGGCGGTGGCGGTTGCGCGGGTCTGGCGGGCGGCCTGAGCCGAACGGACCAGCAGCAGCCCTGCCCCCGCCATGAGCAAAAGCGGCAGTGTCGTTTTCATCCTGTTCATCGAAAAGCCTTTCCTCTGGGTGCCATGACGGAAACGCCAGCCATCCGGGGCCGTTCCCTGATCCGCGGAGCAGGGGCTTGCGCGGGGCGCGGGCCGGCCGCCAAACTGGGCCTTTGGTTGACAGGATGGCGGTTCCACGCTACCGCCAAACCATCGTGTAACACCGGTTTGGGGTGGGTTTCGGCCCCGCGGTGGCCTTGGTCGGAATGGATTCGCAGTGCGCAAGGTTGCCATCGTCCAGTCGAATTACATCCCGTGGAAAGGGTATTTCGACCTGATCGACAGCGTCGATGCCTTCATGCTGTTCGATGCCGTACAATACACCCGCCGCGATTGGCGCAACCGCAACCTGATCAAGACGCCGCAGGGCCTGACATGGCTGACCGTGCCGGTCGAGGTGAAGGGCAAGTATCACCAAGCCATCAACGAAACCCGCATCGCTGGCACCGACTGGGCGCAGAACCATTGGCGCAGCATCGAAGGTGCCTATCGCCGCGCCCCGTTCTTCGCGACCGAGGCTGAGTGGCTCGCCCCGCTGTTTGCCGCCCCGCCAGAAGAACTCCTGTCGGCGATGAACGAACGCTTTCTGCGCGCCATCTGTGCGCGGCTAGGGATCACCACCCCGATCCTGCGCTGCGAGGAGTACGAATTGCTCGACGATCGCTCTGCCCGGTTGGCGCATCTTTGTGCGCAGACGGGGGGCGATATCTATGTCTCTGGCCCCGCCGCGCGCGACTATTTGCAGGATGCGCCCTTTGCCGAACGGGGAATTGCCGTCGAATGGTTCGACTATGCGGGCTATCCGCAGTATTCCCAGCTTTGGGGTGGGTATGAACATGGGGTCACGGTGCTGGACATGATCTTCAACTGCGGGCCGGATGCCGGGCAGGTGCTGCGCGCAAGGAGGACGGCATGACCACACCACGGCTTTCCGTTGTCGCCACGCTGTATCGGTCCGCCCCCGGTCTGGCCGAATTCCATGCCCGCGTGACCGCGGCAGCGCAGGCGCTGGTGGGCGACAGTTACGAAATCGTCTTCGTCAACGACGGCTCACCCGATGACAGTCTGGACCTTGCCGTGGCGATGGCCGATGCCGACCCCCATGTCGTGGTGGTGGACCTGTCGCGCAACTTTGGCCATCACAAGGCGATCATGACGGGCCTTGATCAAGCGCGCGGGGAGCGGATTTTCCTGATCGACAGCGATCTTGAGGAAGACCCCGCTTGGCTGGCGCAGTTTGACCAGATCATGCGCGATACCGGGTCCGACATGGTCTATGGCGTGCAGGCCAGCCGCAAGGGCGGCACCTTTGAACGCTGGTCGGGCGAGGCGTTCTATACCCTGTTCAACTGGGGCAGCGGCTTGGACCTGCCGCGCAATCTGGTGACCGCGCGCCTGATGACCCGCCGCTATGTCGAGGCGCTGCTGCTGCATCGCGAGCGTGAGGTGTTCTTGGCGGGTCTTTTGCACATCACCGGCTTTGCCCAGACCCCGGTTGAAGTGTTGCCCACGACTTACACGCTGCGGCGCAAGCTGGGGCTGATGGTCAATTCGATCACCGCCTTTTCCAACGCGCCCTTGGTGTTCATCTTCCATGTGGGGGTGACGATTTCAGTCTTGGCCTTGGGTTACATCATCTGGCTGGTGGTCAACCGTGTCTTTTTCTCTGCCGTACAATCGGGCTGGACGTCGCTGATCGCCTCGGTCTGGTTGGTAGGTGGTTTGAATATCCTGTTCCTTGGCGTGATCGGCATCTACCTGTCGAAAATCTTCACCGAGACGAAGCAACGCCCCTATACCATCGTGCGGAGGGTGCATGGCCGAACCGAAGACTGACCTGACTGCGGATGTCGCCGCCTATTACACCCGCACCTTGCAGGAACATGGCCTGACCCCGCGCGGCGTGGACTGGAACGGCGAGGATGGGCAGCGCAACCGCTTTGCCCAACTGGCCCGCCTGCTGCCGGAGGCGGGGTTTTCGGTGAATGACCTTGGCTGCGGCTATGGCGCGTTTCATGGCTATCTGGCTGAAACGCACCGCGATTTCCGCTACATCGGCTACGACGTTTCCGCCCCGATGGCGCAGGCGGCACGGGATGCCTTGCCCAAGGATGGTGTCTCGATCCATGAGACAGCCACCCCGACCGAAGTGGCGGATTTCACCGTGGCTTCGGGGATCTTCAACGTGCGGATGGGGCGCGATCCGCAGGAATGGCAGGACTATATCCTGACCACGCTGGATGCGATGGATGCGGCATCGACCCATGGGTTCGCCTTCAACTGCCTGACGGGTTATTCCGACGCCGACAAGATGCGCCCCGATCTGCATTACGCAGACCCTTTGGCGCTGTTTGACCATTGCAAGCGTCGCTATGCCCGCAACGTGGCGCTGTTGCATGATTACGGGCTGTGGGAATTCACCCTGCTTGTCCGCAAGACGGTGTGACGCCGTGGCCGCTTCCCGCCCTTTGATCCTGTTCGGTGCCGGTGACATTGCCGAGCTGGCGCAGTTCTATTTCACCCGCGATGCGGGCCGACAGGTGGCGGGGTTTTGCGTCGACGGGGCCTATCTGGGAAAGGACAGCTTTCTTGGCCTGCCCGTCGTGGCGTTCGAAGAGGTGGCCGCCCGTTTCGCCCCCGCCGAACATGACATGTTCATCGCCTTGGCCTATGCCCGCATGAACGACCTGCGGGCAGAAAAGCTCGCAGCGGCAGAGGCGGCGGGATATGGGCTGACCAGCTATATCTCCAGCCGCGCGACGGTGTTGAATGACGGGCGGATCGGGGTGAATGCCTTTGTGCAGGAAGATGTGACGATCCAGCCCTTTGTCAGCATAGGGCGCAATGTCACGCTGTGGGCCGGGGCCACGATCAGCCATCACAGCACGATCGGGGACAATGTCTTTGTCGCGCCAAATGCCGTGGTGTCGGGTGGGGTCGTGGTCGGGGACAATTGCTTTCTGGGCGTCAATTCCACGGTGCGCAACCATATCACGGTCGGTCCGCGCTGCGTGATCGGGGCGGGGGCGGTGCTGCTGCACGATGCGGAACCGGGTGGCGTCTATCGCGCTTCGGCAGCCACGCGGTTGGCGCAAGACGCCGACAGTCTGACGGGGCTGTGACATGGGTCTGCCACCGCTCTTGCGTTATGGCATTGTCGGTCTTGCCTCCAACGGGGCGGGATATGTGGCCTATCTGGCGCTGACGGGCTTTGGCCTGCCGCCGAAGCTGTCGATGACGGCACTTTATGCCACGGCTACCGCCATCGCCTTTTTCGGCAACCGCCGCTTTACCTTTGGCGATGACGGACGGATCGGTCCGGCCGCGCTGCGGTTCGCGCTGGTCTATCTGGCGGGGTGGGTGGTGAACCTGTGCCTGTTGGTGGTTTTCGTCGATCATCTGGGCCATCCGCATTGGCTGGTGCAGGGGATTGCCATTCTGGTCGTCGCCGCGATGTTGTTCCTGCTGCAACGCCGCTTTGTGTTCCGCCATCCCACCGACCCGAGGTTGTCATGAGGCTGTGCCCCGCCTGCGCCAAAGAGCGCCCCGATTTCGACACGCCTTGCCCCGCCTGCGGCCATGTGGTCCCCCAGCGCGGCGGTATCCCGATCCTCGCGCCGGAATTGGCCGGAGAGGGTCAGGGCTTCAAGGTGGAAAGTTTCGCTGACCTTTACGCCAATGAGGCGCAAAGTTTTTGGTTTCAGGGGCGCAATGACATCCTGTCATGGGTCATCGGGCGCTTTGTGCGGCCACGTGGCAAGTTTCTGGAAATCGGTTGCGGCACTGGCTTTGTGCTGTCCCGGCTGAAGCGGGATTTTCCAGACACCTCGCTGACAGGGAGTGAGCTTTTCGACACCGGCCTTGGCTATGCCCGCCAGCGCCTGCCGGGGGTCGAACTCTTGCAGATGGACGCCCGCGCCCTGCCTTACGCGTCGGAATTCGACGGCATCGGTGCTTTTGACGTGCTGGAACACATCGCCGAGGATGAGCGCGTGCTGTCCGAAATCCACCGTGCCCTGCGTCCCGGCGCGCATCTGGTGGTGTCGGTGCCGCAGCATCCCGCGCTGTGGAGTCTGGCGGATGAGATCGCCTGCCACGAACGCCGCTACACCCGTGGCGAGATGGAGGCCAAGATGCGCCGCGCAGGGTTTGAGGTGGTGATGAGCACCTCTTTTGTCACCATTTTGCTGCCCCTGATGTTTGCCGTCCGCATGTCGGACCGAAACCGCCGCGCCTTGGAGAAAGACCCGGCGGCGGAACATCGGATGCATCCGTTGGTGAACAAGGTGCTGCGCGCGACGATGACGCTGGAACTCGCGCTGATCCGGCTGGGCCTGCGCCTGCCTGCGGGTGGATCACGGCTTGTGGTGGCGCGGAAACCGGCATGACCCGCCTGTTTGCCTTTGCCGGTCTGGTCACGTTGTTTCAAATTGTGACCCTGCATGTCGCGGGCGCCGCGCTGTCGCTGCCCTTGGTGGCGGTGGCGGCGGGGCTTGCCTTGGCCAGTCAAAGTGTCGGCCATTTCCTCTTGGGGTGGGCGGGGCACCCCCTGCGCGCGGCCTTGCCTGCTGCTTTTGTCACCGGGTTTACGGTGGTGTCCGTGGCGCTGTTCGGTCTGGCATCAGGGCTTGGCCTGTCGCCCCTGTTGGGGATCGCGGGTTTTGCTGTGGTGGGCGTCGCACTGGTGTTGTGGGGCGGTCCAAGACCGGACATGCCCCGCGCGGATTGGGGGCGTGCGGATTGGGCTGATCTGGGATGGGTTGTGGTGGTGATGGCGGTCGTGATCGCCGTCGCCCTGTCGGCCATCCGCAGCCCGGTGACGCTGGAGACCCAAGGCTTCCTGCCCATATGGTATGACGCCCTGCTGCACGGCATCAGCGTGCAAGCCTTTGCCGGGCTTGACGGGCTGCCGGTTGACCCTGAACTCGCCGGGGCGTCGCTGATTTTTTATCACTACGCCCCCTTTGTGCCTCCGGCTGCGCTGGTGGATGTGGCGGGGATCAACGGACTGACGGCGGTGGCGGGGCATCTCTTGCCGCTGGGGCTGCTGATCGGGGCTTTGGGCCTTTATGCGCTGGTGGTCCAGCTTGCCGGGCGGGCAGCGGCGGTGGTGGCGTTGGCGCGGGAGCGCGGCGTCACTTTCGATACGTGCCCGATCAGCAACCT
>NKIT01000087.1 GCA_002256185.1 Rhodobacteraceae bacterium PARR1
GTCAGCCAGTCGGTGCAGGCCGAAGCTGGCAGCTACCAGACCGCGAAACTCGCCTATGGCCTGTCGGTCAAGCAAGGCGCGTCAGAGGCCAACCTGACCCTGTCTCGCGTGCAGACCGACGGCTTTTCCGCCGCCAACGCCGCCAATGGCAACACCGAGGCGGACGGGTATGAGGCCAACCGCCTTAGCTTCTTCGCGCGCACCGAAACCCAAGGCGGCGTCGGCCTGTCGTTGAACGGCTTTGTCGAGGCGTCCAAGGGGGATTATGACGAAGGCTTTGGCACCAACGTCTTTGACGGTAGCCCGGATGAACGCATCGACCGCAAAACCCACGGTCTGCGCGTCGCCGCTGATTTCACCACCGGTGCTGTGACCCACAAGCTGGAGGCCAGCCGCTTCTACATCAACCGCATCCTCAGCGGCAGCAACGGCTTTGGCCCCTTTGTCTTTAACTATTCGGGCACCCGCGACGTGCTGTCCTACACGGGTGAGGCTGCACTGGGCAGCGTGACCACCCTGACCTTTGGCGCGGATTCTGCGCTTGAGGGATATTTCGGCGATGACGGCTTTGCCGTGCAAAAGATCGATACCCGCATCGAAGACCTGCATGCCGAAGTGGCTTTGGCCCCGCGTGACGACTTGGACATCGTGCTTTCGGCCCGCACGGACAATCATTCGCGTTTTGGCACCTTCAACACTGGGCGTCTGTCGGTGAACTGGCGGCCCACGGCGGAAACCACGGTCCGCGCCAATATCGGCAACGGCTTCCGCGCACCGTCGAATTATGAACTGTTTGACAGCTTTGCCGGGAATGCCGGTCTGAAACCGGAAAAGAGCCTGAGCTTCGATCTCGGGGTTGAACAGGCCTTTGGCGATGCGGGCAAAATCTCGGTCACCTATTTCGACGTGACCACGCGCGATCTGATCGACTATTCCTTCACTTCCAACACCTATGTGCAGGCCACCGGCGAGGCGCGTCGTCGCGGGGTTGAGGTTGCGGGCGAGTGGGCCGTGACACCTGCGCTGACCGTTGATGCCGCCTATACCTACACCGATGCCATGATGACGGCCGTCCTCGACTCCTCGGCTTGGTCAGCGGATACGCCGCGCCATGCGATGGCATTGGGGATCGCGGCAGATGTGGGTGACAAGGCCCATGTCGGCGCAGATGTGCAGGCGGCCTTGGGGCGCAAGGACTTGCCGAATTACGGATTGCTGAACGCCAGCTTCAGCTATGACCTTGGGGCAGATCGTGAGGTCTATCTGCGCGCTGAAAACCTGACGGATGCGACGTATGAAACCGTCGAAGGCTACGGCACGCCGGGCCGGTCGATCTATGTCGGTTTCCGTGCCAAGTTCTGATCTGATCCGCGCCGCTGTCTTGGTCCTTTGGGCCGGGGCGGCGATGGCGGACGGCCCTGCGTCGGATGTTCCGGCGCAGGCACCACCGTCGCGGGTGGTGTCGATCAACCTGTGCACCGATCAGTTGGCCATGTTGCTGGCGGCACCGGGGCAGTTGATTTCCGTCAGTCATCTGGCGTCGGACCCATTGTCGTCGTCCATGGTCGAACAGGCGGCGGGCTATGTGCAGAACCGGGGCGGGGCGGAACAGGTGTATCTGATGCATCCCGATCTGGTGCTGGCCGGAACCTATACCGCGACGGCGACGGTGGAATTGCTGACCGGGCTCGGCGTCAAGGTGGTGCAGGTTCCGCCTGCTGACACTTTGGCGCAAGTGGTGGGTCAAATGCGCGTCGTGGGTTCGGCCTTGGGGCGGGACGCCGAGGCCGAGGCGATGGTGACGCGGTTCCAATCCGACCTTGCCGCATTGGCCGTGCCGGGGGACAAAGCCCCGGCGGCGATGTATTATCCCAATGGCTACACCGCCGGGGCAGGGACATTGTCGGACGAAATCCTCACCCTGACAGGTTTTCACAACGTGGCCGGAGAGGCGGGCTTGACCGGGGGCGGCATCCTGCCCTTGGAACGCTTGGTCATGGCGGCACCAAAGATGATCGTGACCTCTACCCCCTATCCCGGCCAATCGCGGTCCGAGGAAATCCTGACCCATCCCGCCCTGCGCGCCGTCCGCGACAAGGCGGCCCGCGCGAGGATGTCTGACGCCGATTGGGTCTGCGGCACCCCCTATCTGCTGAACGCCGTGCGCGGCATGGCCGATGCCCGCCGGGCGTTGGAGGCGGCAGAATGACCCGCGCGCTGTTTCCCGTGCTGGCCGCCTTGGTTGCGGTCTTGTTCTTTGCCTCGTTGTTGATCGGTCCTGCGGCACTCGGTTTGGGCGAAAGCCTGTCAGCGCTGTTTCGCGGTGAGGGCGGTCCTGTCGTGTTGGTGATGCAGGAAATCCGTCTGCCGCGTGCCGTGTTGGGGCTGCTGGTGGGTGCGGCTTTGGGCCTGTCCGGGGCGGCGATGCAGGGGTTTTTGCGCAATCCCTTGGCAGAACCCGGACTTGTGGGCGTGTCCTCAACTGCCGCCTTGGGCGCGGTGCTGGCGTTGCAATCGGGTGTGGCGGCGGCCTTTGCGCTGGCCTTGCCCTTGGCGGCTTTGGCGGGGGCGGGCGTGTCGGTGCTGCTGATCCTGCTTTTGGCCGGGCGGCGCGGCGGGGCGCTGTCGCTGATCCTTGCCGGGATCGCCATTTCCGCGCTGGCGGGGGCGCTGACATCCCTTGTGCTGAACCTGTCGCCCAACCCCTTTGCGGCGATGGAGATTGTGTACTGGATGATGGGATCGCTGGCGGATCGGTCGATGGAGCATGTCTGGCTGGCCGCGCCCTTTATGGTGCTGGGCATGGCGGTTTTGCTGGCCACGGCGCGCAATCTGGACGCGCTGACGCTGGGCGAGGATGCCGCGCAATCCTTGGGCGTTGATCTGAACCGGTTGCGGTTGATGGTGATCCTTGGCACGGCAGCGGCGGTCGGCGCGTCGGTTGCGGTAGCCGGGGCGGTGGGTTTTGTCGGGCTGGTGATCCCGCATCTGCTGCGGCCTTTGGTCGGGGGGCGGCCGTCTTTGCTGTTGCCCGCCAGTGCCTTGGGCGGGGCGGCGATGCTGCTGGCCGCCGATATCGCGGTGCGGGTGATCGCGCCGGATCAAGATTTGAAACTGGGGGTTCTGACTGCCCTTGTCGGCGCGCCGTTCTTTCTGCACCTGATCTGGCGGCTGCGCGGGGTGGAGGCATGAACCTGCTGTCCCTGAACGCCCTGACCGTGCGGCGCGGTGAATGCCCTGTTGTCGATGGGGTGACGCTGTCGGTCGGTCCGGGCGAATGCGTCGGCCTGATCGGGCCGAACGGGGCCGGGAAAACCTCGCTTTTGCGCGGGGCCTTGGGGTTTTTGCCGCATGAGGGCACGTCAAACCTGTCGCGCATGGTCCCGGCTGCGCGGGCGTTGCAGGCCGCCTTCCTGCCGCAAGGCCATGATATCGCTTGGCCGGTCAGCGTTGAGGTCTTGGTCAGCCTTGGCCGTGGCCCGCATCTTCGCAACGACAAGGCCGATGCCGCCGCCGTCACCCGTGCTTTGGCGCGGATGGGGCTAGAGAGTTACCGCCACCGGACGGCAACACAGTTGTCGGGCGGGGAGCAGGCGCGCGTTCTGATCGCGCGCTGTCTGGCGCAGGACACGCCTTTGCTGCTGGCGGATGAACCCGTGGCCGGTCTGGACCCCGAGGCGCAGATCAAGACGATGCAGGTGTTTGAAGGTCTGGCGCGTGAGGGGCGGGCAGTTGTCGCCTCGATCCACGACCTTGGCCTTGCGGCGCGGCATTGCACGCGGCTGGTGATGCTGCATCAGGGGCGGCTGGTCGCTGATGGCCCGCCGCGAGAGGTGCTGACCGATGAGAACCTTGCCACCGTGTTCGGCGTGCGCGGCTATCGCTTTGCCGACGATGGGGGTGGTGCGGTGATCACCGTCACGCTGGATCGCCCGTGGTTGATCGCGCACCTGCCGCGCCCGATGCGGATGCTCAGTTGGGCACCGCACGCCCCCGGCTATGTGACCGCCGATCAGGTGGTCTGGCGTGAGGTCAAGAACGCCGACCTTCCCCTTGATTTCGATGTGGAAAGATGGTTCGCGGCCCAGATGGCGCGCTATCCCGGCGCGGTGGGGATGATGACCTCGCGCGATATCGGGACATGGGGGATGGAGGTGGCGCAGGTGGGTGACCTGACCGCCGCCTGTCTGTGCACGCTTGGCCTGTCGAACGGCGAAAGCGTGGGCGCGCGCTTGCCGTGGCATCCGGCGGAATATGGCACCATCAACCTCTTGGTCGCCACCGATGCCGCCCTGACCGACACCGCGATGCTTGAGGCGATGTCGATTGCCGTGCAGGCGCGCACCGCCGGGGTGATGGCGGCGGGGGTGGAAATCGCCACCGGTCTGGCCACGGGGACCGGCACCGATTGTGTCGTGCTGGCCTGTGACCCCGGAGAGACCCGCTACGCCGGTCTGCACACGGCGGTGGGCGAAGTGATCGGTGCCGCCGTCCGCCGCGCCGTCACCAAAGCCGCCGCCGATTGGGTGGTCTGGCGCGACGCAGAACTGGCGCGCAGGGCGGGGACGCCATGAGTTACAGCCGCATCGTCTGCCTGACAGAAGAGACGGTTGAGACGCTCTATCTGCTGGGCCAAGAGGACAAAATTGTCGGCGTGACGGGCTATGCAATCCGCCCCGCCCGCGTGCGGCGGGAAAAGCCGCGCGTTGGGGCTTTCACTTCTGCGGATATTCCGAAGATTTTGGCGCTGAATCCCGACCTCGTCTTGACCTTTTCGGACCTTCAGGCCCCGATTGCCGCCGATCTGATCAAGGCCGGGGTTGAGGTGCATGCATTCAACCAGCGAGACGTTGCGGGCATCCTGCGCATGATCCGCACCTGTGGCATGCTGACTGGCGTGCCGGAACGGGCCGAGGCTTTGGCCGCAGGGTATGAGGCGCGCCTTGCCACCATCGCCGCCACGCCGCGCCTTAGCCGCCCCCGCGTGTGGTTCGAAGAATGGGATGATCCGCTGATCTCCGGCATCGGTTGGGCGTCAGAACTGATCGGTATTGCGGGCGGGCAAGACGTGTTCCCCGAACTCGCCGCCTGCAAAGGGGCCAAGGACCGTATCCTGCTGCCCGATGCCATCCCGCCGCGTGACCCAGAGGTGATCCTTGCCTCTTGGTGCGGCAAAAAGGTCAACCGCGACCGTATCCTGACCCGTCCGGGCTGGGACAACGTCAGCGCCATCCGCACGGGCCGGGTGTTCGAGATCAAATCCCCCCTGATCCTGCAACCCGGCCCCGCCGCCCTGACCGATGGGCTGGACGCGATTGTGGCGGCGCTGTGGGGGGCTACTTCACCAGCGTAAGCAGTTCCTGCACTTTCGGCCCCAAGACGGGAACGATCTTGGCCACGCCCGCCTTGCTGGGGTGGATGCCATCGGCCTGCATCAGATCGCCAAGCGCCGACAGATCAGCACCAAGCGCGGCAAAATAGGGGTTGGCCAGAACTGCGCCGTGTTTCGCGGCAAGCTCTGGGTAGGTGGCATCGAAGGCCGTCTTGTAGTCTGGCCCGAAGTTCTGCGCCGACTGCATCGGGATCAGCAACACGGGCAGGCCTTTCGCGCCGATGCCGGTCAGGATGGCATCCAGATTGGACCGCACCTCTGCCACCGGCAGGCCGCGCAGCAGGTCATTGCCGCCGAGCAGCACCATCACCGCATCGACATCGGGTGTCAGCGACCAATCCAGCCGCGACAGGCCGCCCGCCGTGGTATCGCCGGAAACCCCGGCGTTCACCACGACCACATCCGCGCCCTGCGCCTGCAACCACGTTTGCAACTGCGGCACCAGACCTTCGCCCTCGGCCAGTCCGTAACCCGCCGTCAGACTGTCCCCCAGCGCCAAAAGCGTGATCGGTTCCGCCCGCGCCATGCCCGCCAGCGGCAGGAACAGCAAAACCCACGCAAGCGTGACATTGCGCGAGCGCGAGAACGCGCCATATGTGACTGAGAAAACAAGGTGACGGATAGAATTCATGGTCAAGGCGGGTTCCGATACGGTTCTGGCGTTACAGGATGCGCGGCTTACTCTGGCGGGAAATGCGGGCCCGGTCGAGATACTCAAGGGCATCTCACTCAGCATTGAACGCGGGCAGACGGTGGGATTGGTGGGGCCGTCCGGGTCTGGCAAATCCTCGCTTCTGATGCTGATGGGCGGGTTGGAACGCGCCACCGGCGGGGCGGTTCAGGCCTTGGGGCAGGATATCACGGGGATGGATGAAGATGCACTCGCCCGTTTTCGCCGGGGGCGGATGGGGGTGGTGTTCCAGTCCTTTCACTTGATCCCCACCATGACCGCGGTTGAGAATGTTGCCGTGCCGATGGAGTTGATGGGTCTGACCGATGCTTTCGACCGCGCGCGGGACGAGTTGACCGCCGTGGGTCTGGGCAGCCGTCTGGACCATTACCCCAGCCAGCTTTCCGGCGGCGAACAACAGCGCGTGGCCTTGGCCCGTGCTGCCGCCCCGCGTCCGGCGCTTTTGCTGGCGGATGAGCCGACGGGGAACCTCGATGGCGTGAATGGTGCGGCCATCATGGAGTTGCTCTTCGGTCTGCGCGACCGTCATGGGGCGACGCTGGTCTTGGTCACACATGCGCCAGAACTGGCCGCGCGCTGTGATCGGGTGATCCGTCTGGCCGATGGCCGCATTGCAGGCGAAACCACTGGGGCCGCCGCATGAGCCTGTCTTGGCGCATCGCCCGGCGCGAACTTCGGGGCGGATTGCAGGGGTTTCGGGTTTTCCTTGCGTGTTTGGCGCTTGGCGTGGCGGCGATTGCTGCTGTGGGCACGGTGCGGGCCTCGATCCAAGCGGGGTTGACGGATCAAGGCGCGGTCCTGCTGGGCGGCGACACGCAAATGGAATTCACCTATCGCTTCGCCGAAGCGGCAGAGCGCGCATGGATGGAAGAAAACGCGCTCAAGGTGTCCGAGATCGTCGATTTTCGGTCGATGGTCCTCTTGGGTGACGACTCCGCGTTGACGCAGGTCAAGGCGGTGGATGACGCCTATCCCTTGGTCGGGCAGGTGACGTTGGAGGCCGGGACATTGCCCGAGGCGCTGGCCGATCAGAACGGCATCCCCGGTGCGGCGATGGACAAGGTGCTGGTGGACCGTCTGGGTCTGACGGTGGGCCAAACCTTCCGCATGGGCACGCAGGAGTTCCGCCTTGGCGCGGTGCTGCTGCGCGAGCCTGACTCGGCCGCGGGCGGCTTTGCCCTTGGTCCGCGCACCATCGTGCGGACGGCGGCGCTGGCCAAATCGGGGCTTTTGGCCCCCGGATCGCTGTTTGAAACCGAATACCGCCTGACCCTGGCCCCCGGCACCGATCTTGCGGCGCTTGAGGCAAAGGCAGAGGCCGCCTTTACCGACAAGGGGATGCGCTGGTCTGACAGTCGCCGCGCCGCGCCGGGGGTGGAGCGGTTCGTGGATCGGATGGGGTCGTTCCTGATCCTTGTCGGGTTGGCCGGTCTGGCCGTAGGCGGCGTGGGCGTTCAAGCGGCAGTGCGGGCCTATCTCGACAGCAAGACCGCGACCATCGCCACGCTGAAAACCTTGGGCGCAGAGTCGGGTCTGATCTTCCGCATTTACCTGTGGCAAATCGCGGTGCTGTCCGGGGTGGGGGTGGTGATCGGTTTGGCCTTGGGCGCGGGTATCCCTGTGGCTTTTGGCGGGGTGATCGAAGCCTCACTCCCCTTTCCCGCAGAGGTCGCCCTGCATCCGCTGCCGCTGGTAGAGGCCGCGTTTTATGGTGTGACGACGGCGTTTCTGTTCACGCTCTGGCCTTTGGCGCGGAGTGAAGGGGTAAGGGCGGCGGCGCTTTATCGTGGGGCTGGCGCGAGCGGTCCCGTGCGCCCGTCGCGACTGGTCGCCATCGTGGCGCTGACCGTGCTGCTGGTCGGGGGCGCGGTGTGGTTTTCGGGCACATGGCAGTTGACGCTCGGTTCTGCCGGTGGCGTCATTGCCGCCTTGGCAGTGTTGGCGGTCGCGGCTTGGGGCACGCGCAAACTCGCCCGGCGTGCGGCGCGGTCCCGCGCGGTGCAGGGTCGTCCTGCGCTGCGTCTGGCGCTGGCGGCGATTGGCGGACCGAGGGATGAGGCCGCGTCGGTGATCCTGTCCTTGGGCCTTGGCCTTTCTGTGCTTGCGGCGGTTGGTCAGATCGACGCCAACCTGCGGACGGCGATTGACCGCGACCTGCCCACCCGCGCGCCGTCCTATTTCTTCGTGGACATCCAGCCCGACCAGATCGACGGCTTCCTTGCCCGTGTGCAGCGTGATCCTGCCGTGTCCAAGGTGGAAAGTGCGCCGATGCTGCGCGGCGTGCTTACCCAAATCAACGGTCGCCCCGCGAAAGAGGTGGCGGGCGAGCATTGGGTGGTGCGCGGCGACCGGGGGCTGACCTATGCCGCTGAACCGCAATCCAATGCAAAGGTGGTGGCGGGGGAATGGTGGCCCAAGGATTACACTGGTCCGGCGCAGGTGTCTTTCGCGGCGGAAGAGGCCGAGGAGATCGGGCTGAAACTGGGCGACGCCTTGGTGGTCAACGTCCTTGGCCGCGACATTGCCGCGACGATCACCAGTTTCCGACAGGTGGATTTTTCCAGCGCCGGGATGGGGTTCGTGATGACGCTGAACCCTGCTGCGCTGGAAGGCGCGCCGCATACCTTCATCGCCACCGTCTATGCCGAAGAAAGCGCCGAGGCCGCGATCCTGCGCGATCTGTCCAAGGCTTACCCCAACATCACCGCCATCCGCATCCGCGACGCCATCGACCGCGTGACCGAGGCGTTAGAGGCGATTGGCACCGCCACCCGCTGGGCGGCATCGGTCACGCTTCTGACCGGGTTTGTGGTACTGATCGGTGCGGCGGCGGCGGGCGAACGGGCGCGGGTCTACGAATCCGCCGTGCTGAAAACGCTGGGGGCAACACGGGCGCGCATCCTTGCCAGTTTCGCGCTGCGCTCTGCCCTGACCGGGGCAGCGGCGGGCGGGGTGGCGATCCTTGCCGGGGGGCTTGCCGGGTGGGCGATCATGCGCTTTGTGATGGAGGCGGAGTATACCTTTGAACCCGTCTCTGCGCTGCTGATTGTGTTTGGCGGCGTGATGGCCACGCTTCTGGCGGGGCTGGCCTTTGCGCTGCGCCCGCTTGCCGCCAAACCGGCACAGGTGTTGCGCGCGCAGGACTGATGATTTCCCGTCAGAGGGGCGGGTTTTCGTCGCAAGATCGGCGCGAGGGATGGAATTTCACCATTGCTCGCGCCGTGAAATGGAATATTAATTCCAAGAGAAACGCGGGCCTTGGACGGCCCGTCAAGGATGCCCCGCATCCAAAGGGGGGACGCAATGCCAGATCACAGCCAGACCATCGCCATCGTCACAGGTGGGGCGCAGGGCCTTGGGCTTGCCATCGCGCAGGCGCTTTTGGCCGATGGCTGCAAGCACATGGTGATCTCTGGCCGCAACGTAACCAAGGGCGAAGACGCGGCGGCGCGGTTGCGCGAAACTGGCGCGGATGTGCGCTTTCTGCCCGCCGACATGGGCAATGTGACCGAGGCGCAGGAGCTGGTGGATCGCACCATCAGCCGATTTGGCCGGGTGACATCGCTGGTGAATTGCGCGGCCGACACCTCACGCGGGTCAATCCTTGATACCACGCCCGAAGGCTGGGACCAGTTGATGAACACCAACGCGCGGGGACCGTTCTTTGCGCTGCAACGCTTTGCCCATGCTGCCGTGGCGGCAGGGCATCCGGCAACGGCGGTGAACATCGTCACCATGAGCAGCCATTGCGGCCAGTCCTTCCTTGCCGGGTACGCGGCCTCAAAGGCAGCGCTGGCCAATATCACCAAGAATTCCGCCAATGCCCTGCGCGCCAAGCGCGTCCGGGTGAACGGCATCAACGTCGGCTGGATGGACACCCCCGGCGAGGATATGATCCAGAAAACCGTCCACGCCGCCGCCGATGATTGGCTGGCCCGGGCCGAGGCTGCGCAGCCGATGGGCATGCTGGTCAAGCCCGCGCATGTGGCGGGGTTGGTGTCCTATATGCTGTCGGCAGAGTCGGGCGTGATGACCGGGGCGATGGTGGATTTCGATCAGAATGTGACCGGGGCTTACGGAGAGTAACCCTTGGCGTAAAGCAGGCCCGGACGGGCGAAGGAGATGAACAGATGACGATCAGATTCGGGCTTTTGGGCGCTGGCCGCATCGGCAAGGTGCATGCCAAGGCGATCACGGGCGATGCCAATGCCAAACTGGTGGCCGTGGCCGATGCCATGCCCGCCGCAGCGCAGGCGATTGCCGATCAATACGGCTGCGAGATTCGGAGCATCGACGCAATCCTTGCCGCCAAGGATATCGACGCCGTGGTGATCTGCACCCCGACCGACACACATGCCGATCTGATCGAGGCCTTCGCCAAGGCCGGTAAGGCGATCTTCTGCGAAAAGCCGATTGATCTGAACATCGACCGCGTGAAGGCCTGCCTCAAGGTCGTGCGTGACACGAAGGCCATTCTGATGGTCGGCTTCAACCGCCGCTTTGACCCGCATTTCGTGGCGGTGAAGGCCGAGGTGACCAAGGGCACGATTGGCGATGTGGAAATGTTGACGATCACCAGCCGTGATCCGGGCGCGCCGCCGGTGGAATATATTGCCCGCTCGGGCGGGATTTTCCGCGACATGACGATCCATGACTTTGACATGGCGCGGTTCCTGCTGGGCGAAGAAGTGGCCGAAGTGTCGGCGCAAGCCTCGGTTCTGGTCGATCCGGCGATTGGCAAGGCGGGGGATTTTGACTCTGTTCAGGTCATGTTGCGGACGGCGACCGGCAAGATGGCTGTCATCTCAAACTCGCGCCGCGCGACCTATGGCTATGACCAGCGGATTGAGGTGCATGGGTCTTTGGGGGCCGTCGCTGCCGAAAACCAGCGCCCGGTGTCGATCGAGGTGGCCTCTGCCACCGGCTACACCCGCCCGCCGCTGCATGATTTCTTCATGACCCGCTACACCGAGGCCTATGCCGCCGAGATTGCGACCTTTATCGCCGCCATCGCAGGCAAGGCCCCCGCGACGCCTTCGGGTGAGGATGGGCTGTTGGGACTGGCCTTGGCCGAGGCCGCGCTGAAATCTGTGGCCGAAGGGCGCACGGTGAAGCTGACCGAGATCCTCTGACCGCTCCGTCAGGAATTATGATGCCGCGCATTCGCTTGCGCGGCATTTTTCGTTCTGGTCAGCACCAGCCGCCCTTGCGGAACACGGGGGTTTTGGACCCGTCAGCAGTGATGCCGTCGATGTCCACTTCGCCTGATCCGATCATCCAATCGACGTGAATGATCGACGAATTCCCGCCCTGTGCCGCGATCTGCTCTTTGGACAGGCTGGCACCATCAAGGAAGCATTTGGAATAGCATTGACCAAGCGCGATGTGGCAGGCGGCGTTTTCGTCGAACAACGTGTTGTAGAACAGCAGGCCGGAGTCCGAGATGGGCGAGGCATGCGGGACCAAGGCCACTTCGCCCAAGCGTCGCGCGCCCTCATCGCTGTCGATCAGTTTCAGGAAGGCCGCTTCGCCTTTTTGGGCACGGGCTTCCACGATCCGGCCCTCAGCGAAGCGGACTTCGATGCCTTCGATCACCGACCCTTGATGCGCCAAGGGTTTGGTGGCGCGCACGTAGCCTTCGACGCGCGTTGCGTGGGGGGTGGTGAAACACTCCTCGGTCGGCAGGTTGGGGTTGCAGGTAATGCCGTTTTTCGCGGTCGATGCGCCGCCGTGCCATTCGTGGCCATCGGCCAGACCCACGGTCAAATCCGTCCCCGGCCCGGTGAAGTGCAGCGCCGAAAACCGCTGGCCGTTCAGCCATTTGGTCCGAGTCTTTAGCGTTGCATTATGCGCGGCCCAATTCGCCACGGGATCATCGCCCTCTAGCCGCGAGGCCGAAAAGATCGCCCGCGCCAGCCGGGCTTGCGCCTGATCCGGGGTCAGATCGGGAAACACCTGCCGCGCCCAACCGCGCCCCGGATGGGCGATGATGGTCCAGTTCACATCGAAGTTTGAAATCTTCTCCAAGGCCGGTTTATAGGCCATCGCATTGGCCTTGGCGGCGCGGGCCACCTTGGCCGGATCGGCATGGGCCAGCAGCATCGGATCATCGCCCACAATCGCCATCCGCGCTGCGTTCTGGCTGAACGCCTGCGCCATGCCCCCATAAAGCCAGCCGGGGGCGCGGTCGAAACTGTCGTCGCCTGCATTGTCATAACGGGCCAGCGTCACGCCCTCATCCGACAAGAGCGGCGTCACCAGCCCCGCGCCCGCGCGATAGGCCGCAGCGACAACGCGGCGGACCAAGGGCAGCGCTTCGACTGCTGCCGTCAGGATCAGGTCTTGGCCGGGTTGCAGGTTCAGGCCGACACGCACGGCCACCTCGGCCATGCGGTCCAGTTCGGCATCGGTCAGCGGATAGTCGGTCATCGGATCACCCCTTGGCTTTGCCGCAAGGTTTCCCGTGCGGTGGGCGGGGTCAAGTCCCCGAAGCTCACTCCAAGGCGATCTCTTGCCGCAGCGTCCCGTCCGGCGCAAAGACCAGCACGCGGCCTGCCTCGGTCACCACGATGACCATGCCTTTGGCGACGGTAACGGCATCGGCCACCTCTCCGGCGGGCAAGGAAATCGCGGCGGGCAGGGCAGGGGCGGATTGCAGCGCAGGCAGGCGCGTGACAAGCAGGGCAACGATGGCTATGACACCGCCGATCATCACCAGCATCAAGGTGATGACCAACCCTTTCAAGAAACGCAGACTGGGCGGAAGCTCCAGCCGATCAGAGGCATCGTCCATGGCAGACCCTTTCGACACGGATGAAGGCTTTCTTTCCGTAACCATCGGAGAGAACCCGCCCGACCGTCTGGATAAAGCCTTGACGCGTGAGGTGCCAGAGGAAGCGTCGCTGTCACGCTCGCGTCTGATGAAGATGATTGCCGCAGGCGATGTGTTGCGGGACGGCCAGCCCGTGACCGACCCAAAGACCAAGGTTGTGGAAGGCGAGGTGTTCACCCTGATCCTTCCCCCGGCCGAGGAGTATGACGCCCAGCCCGAAGCCATCCCGCTGGAGGTGTTGTTTGAAGATAACGATCTGATCGTCATCAACAAACCCGTCGGCATGGTGGTGCATCCGGCCCCCGGAACGCCTTCGGGCACGCTGGTCAATGCGCTTTTGTATCATTGCGGGGATACGCTGTCGGGCATTGGCGGCGAAAAGCGCCCCGGCATCGTGCATCGCATCGACAAGGATACGACGGGTTTGTTGGTGGTGGCCAAGACCGACCGCGCGCATCACGGGCTGGCGAAACAGTTTGAGGCGCATACCGTGAACCGCCATTACATCGCGCTGGTCCATGGCACACCCGACGCGGCAGACCCGCGCCTGCGCGGCACCAAGGGTGTCACGTTCGAATCCGGCGGGATTTTGCGGATTGCGACAGGGTTGGCGCGGCACAAGACCGACCGACAGCGGCAGGCGGTGGTCTGGGACGGGCAGGGGCGGCACGCCATCACCCGCGCCCATGTGTTGGAAAGCTATGGGCAGGGCGCGGCCAGCCTGATCGAATGCTGGCTGGAAACCGGGCGCACCCATCAAATCCGGGTGCATATGTCACATGCCGGGCATGGGTTGCTGGGTGACCAGACCTATGGCGGCAAGCGCCGCCTGTCGCCCAAACTGGTGGGTGAGCGGGCATCCGAGATGGGGAACAGTTTCCCGCGTCAGGCGCTACATGCAGCGACCCTTGGTTTTGTGCATCCCGGCACAGGTGAGACGCTGGAATTCGTCGCCCCCTTGCCGGTGGACATGGCGGTCCTTGTCGATGCGTTGCGCACTGCCGGGTGATCCCAAAAGGGCCCGCACCGCGCCGCCCTTCTGAAACAATGACTGACATGTGCGTGAACGCACCGAAGCGCGCCTTGGGGTGCGTCGGAAGCACGCCCATGTAACGTTTTGGAAAGGATCGTGGCGTCGAACTTGCATCTGGCGGAAGCGATTCCTACACTTCACCGCTTCCCGGGGCTTCAAAGAAGACCGGGCACGCTAACAGGGGGCACGACATGAGCACCTATCAGAACCTACCCGCACCCAGCCCGGAACAGGGGCTGAACCGCTATCTTCAGGAAATCCGCAAGTTCCCGCTGCTGGAACCCGAAGAGGAATACATGCTGGCCAAGCGCTGGGTCGATCATCAGGATGCGGCTTCGGCGCATAGGATGGTGACGTCGCACCTGCGTCTGGCGGCCAAGATCGCCATGGGCTATCGCGGTTACGGCCTGCCGCAGGCCGAAGTGATCTCTGAGGCGAACGTGGGCCTGATGCAGGCGGTCAAACGCTTTGACCCTGAAAAGGGCTTTCGTCTGGCGACCTATGCCATGTGGTGGATCCGCGCGAGCATTCAGGAATACATCCTGCGCTCGTGGTCCTTGGTGAAGCTGGGCACGACCTCGGCCCAGAAAAAGCTGTTCTTCAACCTGCGCAAGGCCAAGGCCAAACTCGGCGCGCTGGAAGAAGGCGACCTGCGCCCGGAAAACGTGGCCCAGATCGCCAAAGACCTGTCGGTGACCGAGGCAGAGGTGATCGACATGAACCGCCGTCTGGCGGGGTCGGATGCGTCTTTGAACGCAACGGTCGGGTCGGATGGCGAAGGCACGACGCAGTGGCAGGACTGGCTTGAGGATGAGGACAGCGATCAAGCCGACGCCTATGCCGAACGCGATGAGTTGGACGCCCGCCGCGCCATGTTGGCGCAGGCCTTGGTGGTGTTGAACGACCGCGAGAAAGACATTCTGATGCAGCGCCGCTTGGCCGACATCCCGGTGACGCTGGAGGAATTGTCCGAAAGCTATGGCGTCAGCCGCGAACGCATCCGCCAGATCGAAGTGCGGGCCTTTGAAAAGCTGCAAGAAAAGATGCGCGAACTGGCACGCGGCAAAGGCATGGCGGTGCCGGGCTGACCGATACCGACCCTTGCAGGTCACAACAGAGTGAGGCGGTCATCCCGGCAGGGATGGCCGCTTTTGTCTGTTTGGGCTATCTAACCGATTGACCTTGACGGATGCGCCGAAAACGACGGCGCGTCTGACGTTTTATCGTGATGAAGCGTCGTTTTCGTTTGCTCCTTTGGGTTGCGGACGATACGACGCCCGAACCCGGAGTGTGCCTGAATGACGATGCTGGAAACCTTCATCAAGCCGATGCACCGCGAAGGCATCCCCTTTGTTGCGGCCTTTGCCGTGGCGACCTTGATCCTGTTCTGGATATGGGAACCATTGGGCTGGGCCGGTGTCGGCCTGACGGTCTGGTGCTATTACTTCTTCCGCGACCCCAAACGCGCCGTGCCGCAGAATGCCGGCCTGATGGTCAGCCCCGCCGATGGCGTGGTGTCCCTGATCGAACGCGTCGCCCCGCCCGAGGAATTGGGGATGGGGTCGGACCCGCTGATGCGCGTGTCGGTGTTCATGTCGGTGTTCAACTGCCACGTGAACCGCGCCCCCATCGCGGGCAAGATCACCGAGATTTCCTATCGCCCCGGCAAGTTCCTGAACGCATCGCTCGACAAGGCCTCAACCGATAACGAACGCAATTCGCTGCGGATCGAGATGGCCGATGGCCGTTCCATCGCCGTGGTGCAGATCGCCGGTCTGGTGGCGCGGCGGATCGTCTGCTTTGCCGTCAAGGGGCAAGAGTTGCGGACGGGGGAACGCTTTGGTCTGATCCGCTTTGGTTCGCGTCTGGACATTTACCTGCCCGAAGGGGTGACACCGCAAGTGACCTTGGGTCAGACCTGCGTGGCGGGGGAAACCGTAATCGCGCTGATCGGGCAAGAGATGCCGCAGCGTCTTGCGCGGATGGAGTAAGGGTGATGGACGCGCCCCAACTGCCCGATGGAGACATGAGGCCGCGTCGCAAGATGCATATCTTGCAACTGCTGCCCAACCTCGTCTCGATCCTTGCACTGTGTTGTGGTCTGACCGCGATCCGTATGGCGGTGGACGGGCGCTTTGCCACCGCTGTTGCACTGATCGGTCTGGCGGCGGCGCTGGATGCACTGGATGGGCGGCTGGCGCGGATGCTGAAATCCGAAAGCGCCATCGGGGCGGAGTTGGACAGCCTGTCGGATTTCGTCAACTTCGGCGTGACACCCGCCTTGGTGCTGTATTTCTGGGGCTTGAAGGGTGATGCCAGTCTGGGCTGGATTGCCGTGTTGATCTATGCCGTCTGCTGCATCCTGCGGCTGGCGCGGTTCAACGTCGGCAACAAATCCGCACCCAGCGGCGATGCACCGGAACGGACCAGCTTTATCGGCGTGCCATCGCCAGCAGGGGCGATGCTGGTGCTGGTGCCGATGTATTTCACCTTTGCGACCGGGGGGCAGGTGTTCTTGCCCGATCTGGTGATCGAGGCGTGGATGGTGGCGATGGGTGTCCTGATGATCAGCCGCATCCGCACGCCCTCATTGAAACGGGTGACGGTCTATGCCGATTACGCACGCTACATCCTTGTCGGTGGCATGGCGATCATCGCGGCGCTGTTGACCTATCCTTGGGTCACACTTCTGTCGCTTGCTTTGGCCTATCTTGTGGCGATTGGTCTTATCTGGCGGCGCTCTGCCGTCACCAACAGAAAGTCGCCCTGAATGGATATCCAAGCCGTCCGCCGTTCCTACGCCCGCTGGGCACCGATCTATGACATGAGCTTCGGGTGGGTGACAGGGCGGGGGAGGCGGCGGGCGGTGTCGGTGCTGAACGCGCTGGGGGGCCGCGTGCTTGAGGTGGGTGTCGGTACCGGCCTGTCGCTGCCGCAATATGGCGCGGGGGTAGAGGTGACGGGGATCGACGCATCGGCCCAGATGCTGGAAAAGGCGCAAGAAAAGGTTACCGAGTTGGGCCTGTCCCACGTCAAGGCGCTGCGCGTCATGGACGCGCGGGCCCTGGATTTTCCGGACGGGTCATTCGACCATATCGCCGCCATGCACATCATGTCCGTCGTGCCCGAACCCGAACGCGTGATGGACGAGATGGCACGCGTGCTTCGCCCCGGCGGAACGGTGTTGATCATCAGCCATTTCGCGCGTGATCCGGACCAAAAGGGGTGGTTGCCGTGGTTTGAGCGCACCCTTGCCCCGATGGCCGATCTGTTGGGCTGGCACAGCGATTTCGAACGCGCCCGCGTCGTGGGGACACCGGGTTTGACGGTGATCGAAGAGACGACCTTTCCGCCCTTGGGAATCATGACGCTGCTGCGCCTGCGCAAGGATTGATTGGGCGAGAAGGCTGGGTTTGCTATTGTCGCAACGACAGGTGTTGCCCCGATGCCCAAAGCATCGGGGCCCCCCCCCACCCCCCCCCCCGGGCCGGCGCCACGATAACTT
>NKIT01000274.1 GCA_002256185.1 Rhodobacteraceae bacterium PARR1
CCCGAACCGCGTTTCCGGCACGCGGCCGACCTATGATCTGGGCGATGCCGCCACGGGCGAGGTGATCTTGAAGGCAGGCGAAAAAGTCACGCCGCGCATGGTCAAGAAGTGGAAGGACGAAGGCGCCGTCACCGAACTTCTGGTGCCGTTCGACCATATCGTTGGCCGCTATGTTGCCAAGGACATCATCAACGAAGAGACGGGCGAAATCTGGGTCGAAGCCGGCGACGAGCTGACGATGGATTATGACCGTGACGGCGAAGTGAAGGGCGGAAGCCTGAAGGTGCTGCTGGATCAGGGCATCACCGAACTGCCGGTGCTGGATATCGACAACATCAACGTCGGTCCCTACATCCGCAACACCATGGCCGCCGACAAGAACATGGGCCGTGATACCGCGCTCATGGACATCTACCGCGTCATGCGTCCGGGTGAGCCGCCGACCGTTGAAGCCGCGTCGTCGTTGTTTGACGCGCTGTTCTTTGACTCCGAGCGTTACGATCTGTCCGCCGTAGGCCGGGTCAAGATGAACATGCGTCTGGATCTGGGCAAGCCCGATACCCAGCGCACGCTCGACCGCGAAGACATCATCTCGTGCATCAAGGCGCTGACCGAACTGCGCGACGGCAAGGGCGAAATCGACGACATCGACCACCTCGGCAACCGCCGTGTGCGTTCGGTCGGCGAATTGATGGAAAACCAGTACCGCGTCGGTCTCTTGCGCATGGAACGTGCGATCAAGGAACGTATGTCCTCGGTCGAAATCGACACGATCATGCCGCAAGACCTGATCAACGCCAAACCGGCGGCGGCAGCGGTGCGTGAATTCTTCGGCTCTTCGCAGCTGTCGCAGTTCATGGACCAAACCAACCCGCTGTCCGAAGTGACGCACAAGCGCCGTCTGTCGGCTCTGGGGCCGGGCGGTCTGACCCGCGAACGCGCAGGCTTTGAAGTGCGCGACGTTCACCCGACCCACTATGGCCGGATGTGCCCGATTGAAACGCCCGAAGGTCAGAACATCGGTCTGATCAACTCGTTGGCGACCTTTGCCCGCGTCAACAAATACGGCTTCATCGAAACCCC
>NKIT01000088.1:0-5945 GCA_002256185.1 Rhodobacteraceae bacterium PARR1
AAAGGGCATCAGCCCCGCAAAGACCGAATTGATCCCATTCGCCAATGCCCCCCCCAGCGCGTTCTGCCCGGGTCGCATCGCGGTGTTATAGATGCTGGCCGACATGCCCGCCGCCACCTGCCGCAGCGCATCCGACAGGCGCAGCCCATCAAACACCACCCCGTCAAAGGCGCGTTTCAGCCCCGATCCAAAACTGCCCGAAAGCGAGGCCACCTCGCGATTGGTCAACAGCATCGTCTCACCCATCCTCGCCAGCGCGCCATCAAAGGCCACTGTGATCCCGGCGGTGTTGGACAGGCGCGACTCCAGCGCGTCGAGCTGGTCTTGAAGCGTCTCGATCGTCTCCATCCCCGTTGCGTCCCTTCGCATCTGGAAAAGCAGCGGCCAGTTCCTCCAGCCGCGCCCGCGTCAGGGGCGAAGCGCCTTGCTCCGCCCCCAGCATCATCCGCAACTCAAGCGGGGTCAGCCGCCAGAACACATCCGGCGTCAGGCCAAGGCCATGCAGCCCCGCCCGCATCAAAGCTGGCCAGTCGATCTTGACCGCCATCATTCCCCCGGCAGCGCAAAGGCCCGCGCCAAAAGCTCCGCCGCCGCCCGCGCCGCCGCCACCGGCCCGCCCGCGATATCGACCGCACGCAGGTCCGCCGCCGTCCCCTGCCAGCCCCCACCACGCAAACCCGCCACGATCAGCGCGAGCACATCCCGGCTGGAAAACCGCCCCGTCTCGAACCGCTCTGCCAATGCGGCCAGACTGTCGGCCCCCAGCGCGCTTTCCAACTCGGCCAGCGCCCCCAGCGTCAGCTTGGCCACCTGCGGCTGCCCGTCCAGATGCAGCACCACCTCACCCGCATAGGGATTGGCCATCAGAGCGCCGTGAACAAAAGCTGCCCGGCCGAGGCAAGCGTGACCTCATAGGTCGCCTCGCCGTTGTGGCTGCCCGCATATTCCAGCGCCGTGATCATGAACGGCCCCTCGACGATGCCGAAACTGGGGATCACCACCTGAAATTTCGGCACTTCGCCATCAAAGAAGATCTGCCGCGCGCGTTCATCCGTCGCCGCATCACGGAAAATGCCAGAGCCAGAGATCGCGGCCGACTTCACCCCCGCCCCCGACAACAACTCGCGCCAGCCCCCCGCACTTTCCAGACTGGTGACATCCACAGTCTCGGCGTTGAACGCGATGCGCGTGGCGCGCAGCCCCGCCACGGTTTCAAATTGCCCGTCCCCGGTCTGATCGACCTTCAACAGCAGATCTTTGCCATTCTGCACGGCCATGCCGTTCCCCTTTTTGCGAAGTCAGATTTCAATGCGGATGCGAAAGCTCAGGTCGATCTGGCGCGCGGCCCCCCCGTCCAAGCGCCGCGCCACCGCGCGACGAAAGGCGATGGACACCACCCGCCCTTCGGTCAGCGCCAATTCCGGCCCGTCCAACGCGGTGCAAATGCCAGCCGCGATGTCCTTTGCCGCCAGAAACCCGGCAGCGGTGGAAACCACGCTCAGCGTCACCCGATGCTCGGCCCCCGCCCCGGTCTTGTCAGAGGCATCCGAGACCTCTTCAGGCCCAATCAGCACAAAGGTATCCGGGACCGGGTCCACAGGCTGGGCATCGACGATGGCAACCCCGGCCAAAACGGTGGCACCGCTCAGCCGCGCGAACAGCGCCGCTTGCAAGGCCGGTGCGGCGGCGTAACTCATGCCCCGTCCTCCTCGGTGCACTGGCAGGTCAGATAGAGGCCCCTCGGATCCCGCGCCTGTACCGCCTGCACGCGATACGCCCGCCCGCCTTCGCGAAAGCGCTTGCCACGATCAGGCCGCGCCGGATCACCCTCGGGCGCTGCCCTGACCGTCACCTTGACGGGCTGCACCGCCTCCACGCGTTCACCGCCCGCAACTTCGCGGACAGGTCCAACCTCCAGCGATGCCCAGACCGTGCCAAGCGCCTGCCAGACCGACACAAAGCCCCCCGCGCCATCCGTGGTGCGCGCCTCGGCCTCTAGTGTCAGACGGCGGTTCAAATGCGGGCGGATCATGCGGCACCCCCACCCAGCAGACGCACGGTCCGCCAGCCTTCGATCAGGCCCGCCACGGTCTTGGGCAAGGCCGCAACTGCCGCGCCACCATCATGGCGATGCTCATAAAACTCAGCCGCCAGCAGAAACACCGCCTGCCGCAGGTCGGCAGGCACCGCTGCCCAGACCCCAAACCCGGCATCAAACACCACTTGGGCCAAGCCGCCCTCCGGCACCGGCGGAAAGGACAGCGACACCGGTTCCAGCCTTGGCCGCTGGCTGTCCCGCCGCAACCGCCACAGCGTGTCCGACAGCACGACACGCCCACCCCAGCCATCGACCAGCGCCACCTCGACCACCAGACTGACCGGGGCCAGCGGCAGCGCCTGCGCGCCCCCAGCCTCGCGCCAATAGGGCACCTCCCAGCGAAACCGACGCGAGATCAACGCCTTGCCGATCCGCCCCTCGATCACCGCCAAGGCCGCCCGCAGATGGCTGGCCAGCAACCCATCCTGCAACCCATCCGACGCAAAGCCCGTGCCCAGCCGCAGATGCGCCCCCAAATCCGCCACCGGCAAAGCCGATCCCGGCACCGGTTCCAGTTCCACCAACATCGCCGTCTCCTCTCGCCGCACCCCGCAAAAGGCCCGGCCCCTGCGCAGGGACCGGGCAACCACATCAGGACACGGCAATCCGCAGCAGCTTGATCGCCGCAAAGTCGGTGACATCGCCACCCACACGCTTGCTGGCATAGAACAGCACATGCGGCTTGGCGCTGAACGGGTCGCGCAGGATGCGCAGGTCCGGGCGTTCCGCGATGGTGTAGCCCGCCCGGAAATCGCCAAAGGCGATGGCATGGGCACCCGCCGCAATATCAGGCATGTCCTCGCAGACCTGCACCGGATAGCCCATCAGACGCGCAGGCTCCCCCGCCGCCAGACCGTCGGACCACAGGAAGCGCCCATCGGCATCCTTCATCTTGCGCACCGCGCCCGCCGTCTTGGAATTCATGACAAAGGCCGCGTTGGCGCGGTATTCCGCACCCAGCGCGTAGACGAGGTTGATGATGCAATCCGCCGCATTCACCGCCGCGAAATCCGCCGCAGCCCCCGTGGGCACGTACCCCAGCGAGCCCCAGGCCCAGACGCCATTCGCCACCTTCGGCGTGGTCAAGAACCCGCGCGGCTTGTCCACACCGTCGCCGGTGACAAAGGCTGCCGCTTCCGCACGCTGAAAGCGTTGCGCGATCTTGCCCGCGAGCCAGCCTTCAACGTCAAAGGCGCTGTCATCCAGCAAACGCTGGCTGGCCTTGGGCATCGCCGACAATTCGTGCAGTTGGATCTGGATGCGGTCGAGCAGCGGCGTCGCCGTCTCGCCCGTCGCCGTGGCCTCGGTCGCCCAGCCCGACCCAACCTCGCTGCGGTCGATCAGCACGTCAAACGACGCGGCCTCGACCTCCACCACCGACGCCACAGCACGCAGCGAGGCGGTCGACAGCAGCAGCGACCGGATGGTTTCCGCCGTGTCACGGTCCACAAGGAACCCGCCATCCGCCGCCACGGTAGTGGACAGCGCCTTGCCCTCCAGCACCAGCCCGCGCAGCCCCTCATCGTCGCCCGAGCGCAGATAGGCATCAAACGCCTTGCGATGAGGCGCCCCGTTGTCCACCGCCCCGGTCAGCACCGGGCGGCCATGATGTGTCGTCTTGCGGTCCAGCATCGTCATGCGGTCATCCTGTTGTTGCAAACTGACTTTCACTTCTCCCTGAAACGCCTTGAACTCGTTCAGGAATCCTTCCACGGCGGCCCGAAGCCCCGGGACCGTTGCTTGTTCGTCCATCGCTGTCCTCCGTTCAGTCCCGGCGCGCGGCCAGATCAGCCCGCGCCGCCTCGAAGGCGCGGGCGATCTCTGCCAACGCCGTTTCGATCTTGTCGCCCTTCACCGCGACCCGCGCTTCGGGCAGCATGGGGAATGTCACCAAGGACACCTCCCACAACTCCACCTCGGCCAGCAGACGCCGCCCCTTGGCATCGCGGTCGGCCTTGATCGTGCGATAGCCGATCGACAGCCCGTCAATCGCCCCCGCCGCAAGCAGCGCCGCCGCCTCGCGCCCACGGGCCAGGTCGGTCAGCACCCGCCCCTTGACCCACAGCCCGTGGGCATCTTCGCGGATCTCATCCCAGACGCCCAAAGGCTGGCCCGGATCATGCTGCCACAGCATCTTGACCCGCCGCCCCTCGGCCCCCAGCCGCTTCAGACTGGCGGCATAGGCCCCGGCCAAGACGATATCCCCGCCCTGATCCGCCACCCCAAAGACCGAGGCATAGCCCTCGATCACCGCGCCATCGACGACCGTCAGCCCGGCCTTGGGGCCACCAAGAGGTCTGTGGTCCTTGTGTTCCAACTCCATGCCTCACCTCATTGCCGCGTTCAGAACCGCCTCGGCCCCCTGCGCCAGCAGAAAAGCCAGCGCGCCATAGACCCCCAGCCACAACCGCCGCTCCAACCGCTCCAGCGCGGCATCAATCTGCGCGAGCCGGAAATCGAGCGCGGCCCAGCGTTCCTCGGCCACCCGCTCATTCGCCTCGATCCGCGCCTGCGCCGCATCGAACCCGTCGAACAAAAACCGCGACCCGCCCGACACGCCCCGCGTCATGCGCTTTCCTGCGGCGGCAGCCCCAACACGGCCCGCTTTTCATTGGCCGACAGGAAATCCGCCGCCGCCACCCGCGCCCAAGCCGCATCCCGTTCGCCCGCCAAGGCGGGGATGTTGTCGAGGTCCGGCTTCAACTCCACCACCTCGCCCAGATGCTGCGACAGAAAGGCCGACACCGCCGCCAGAACCCGCGCCGCCAAGGGCAGCACCGTCACGCGGTAAAACGCGCGGTTCGCCTCGGCGTAATTGGCAAATGTCGCCTCACCGGGCACGCCCAGCAGCATCGGCGGCACGCCAAAGGCCGTGGCGATCTCGCGCGCCGCCGCCTCTTTGGTCTTGTGAAACTCCATATCCGAGGGCGAAAACCCCATCGGTTTCCAATCGAGGCCCCCTTCCAGCAACATCGGCCGCCCCGCATTGCGCGCGCCCTGATGGTGGCTTTCCATTTCAGACACCAGCCGGTCATATTGATCCGCCGACAGCGCCGATTGCCCATCCGCACCCTTGTAAACAATCGCCCCCGAAGGCCGCGCCGCATTGTCAAGCAGCGCCTTGGACCATGTCGAGGCCGCGTTGTGCACATCCACCGCCACCGCCGCCGCCTGAAGCGGTGCCAGCCCGTAATGGTCATCCTGCGGGTGGAAGTTGCGGATATGGCAAATCGGCGGCACCTCACCCGTCATCGAAAACCGATGCGTCCGGCCCGACACGGTGTAGTCATAGGCCACCGGCCAACCATCTGCCCCCGGCACGACCGACAACCGATCCGCCCGCAGCACATGCAATTCGCCCGGCAGACGCGACACCCCCGGAACCGCCTCCAGATAGGCATTCCCGTTCAGCATCAGATGGCCGTAAATCGCCTCGAACAACTCTGCCCGCCCCTGCGCCGGATTGGGGCGGCGCAGCAGATCCAGCATCGGATGCACCTCATAGCGCCGCGTCACATCCTGCAAGACCACCGGCAAGGCCGCCGCCGCCTCTGCCACCAGCTTCACGGCACGGAACCCCACCGGATTGCCGGTGAACCCCTGCCGCGTCAGGCTGCCTGCATCCCGCGGACTCCAGATCGCGCGACCCGCCCCCCCCCCACCCACCCCCCCCCCCGCCCGCCCCCCCCCCCCCCCCCCCCCCCCCCGCCCGCGCCCCCCCCCCCCCCCCCCCCCCCCCCCCCCCCACGGGGTTGCATGCACCATGAGCAACTACTCCGATATAAAGTATGATCTTTAATCAATAAATTTAGATTCGTTTATCCTATAACTTTGATCATAACATATT
>NKIT01000088.1:5955-13357 GCA_002256185.1 Rhodobacteraceae bacterium PARR1
CTTCTTTTCCGGCACCACCACCGGGGCCTCTCGCCGCAGAAACTGCCACACCATTCGCCGATCCCCTCTTGCCTGCGGACAAGCCGCCACCGCGCCCCGCGCGACGCCATCGCGCGGGCTGTTTTCGTTTTCGTCCGTGGAAACCTGTCAGTAGATCGTGCGGATCTGGGGCCGCTGCCAAGTGTCGGTCGGGGCAATGACCAATTCCGTCAGCGCCCAGACCAGTGCATCCACCCGGTCCGGGCTGCCCTTGCCGGAAAAGCCCGCGCTCGTCATCCGCACCATCTGATCCTCCAGCCGGTCCAGCCCGCGCCGATGGATCACCCGGCCCTGCTCATACAGCGCCGCCACAGGTTCGGCCCGCGTGACCTTGCCCCGCATCGCCCGCACGGCCCGGAATGGCAGCGCAGGATCAATCTGCCGCAACAGCGTCTGCACCAGATCGCCGCCCTGATTGACCTCTGCCACCACGCGATCCGCCTGATGCCGCTCATACGCCGCGACCACCGCCCGCGCCCAAACCTCGGGCGAGGCGCGGCTGACGCTGGCATCCTCCAGCACCACTGCCCGCCAATCCTGCGGCGGTCCCCGCATATAGACCCCCGCCACCACGATCCCGCATTCGTCCGACCCGGCATGCCCCGTCACGGGTGGATCAACCGCCACCACGATCCGGTCGGGCGGGTCCAGATCATCGCTCTGCGCCGCCTCGATCCGCGCCAGCGGCCACAGCGACCCCTCCACCTCTTCCAGCAGCAGCCCGTCCAACTCCTGCCGCCCCTGCGCGGTCCCGGCATAGCGCGCCGTCACCTCCTCAAGGAACGAGGCCGCCAGATACGCCCGGTTCGCCACCGTCGGCGCATGGGTCACCACGGTTGAGGGGTTCTTCAAGATTGCCTTCAACGTCGCCACATTGCGCGGCGTTGTCGTCACCACTTGCCGGGGATTGTCCCCCAGCCGCAGTGCGAATTGCAGCATGTCCCAGGCCGCTTCAGCCTTCTTCCACTTGGCCAACTCATCCACCCAGGCCGCATCGAATTGCGGTCCCCGCAGGCTTTCGGGATCATGCGCTGAATAGGCCGTCGCCGTCGCGCCATTGGGCCAGACCAGCCGCTTTTTCGTGGCCTCCCATTCCGGGCGGCGATCCGGCGGCGTGCAGGCCAGAATGCCGCTGTCGCCAAAGATCATCACATCCCGCACCTGATCAATCGTCTCACCGACCAGCGCCACTCGACGCGCCCGCCCCGGATCACCCGGACGCGGACCCTCGACTTCGGCGCGCACCCATTCGGCCCCGGCCCGCGTCTTTCCCGCCCCGCGCCCCCCCATCACCACCCAGGATTTCCACGCCCCCTCAGGCGGCAGTTGATGCGGCAAGGCCCAGAATTCGAACACCCAAGGCAAGGCCAGAAAGCTGCCCTCGCTCAACCCATGCAGGAATTCATCCACCACGTCCGGCGTCGCGGAGGCGAGCCAGACGGCGGCCGATCTCATCGCGCGCCGCGTCGAAGTCGAGTTCGTGCCCTCCGGCGATCCCGGCAATCTGAGTGCGGAGTTTGTCAACTCTGTCCCTTTCGCTCATTAAAATGCGGAACGCGTCCCGCAATTCACGCGCCGCTTGCGCGGCAAGCTTGGCAGCCCCCGGCTCACCCTCAACGGCGCGCCGGGCCGCCTCTCCCAACTCCAGCGCGACTTGGGCAAACTGGTCTTCCGCCTGCGACAACAGGGCAGCGGCCGTTGTCGCATCCGGCAGGAATCTTTCTGTCATCCAGCACGCCCCACCTCTTTGCAGCCCCCTGAACTGAAAAAGGAAAAGCGGCACCGGGTTGCCCCGGGCCGCTTGCCCAATTCGTCCATCATGTCAAAAGGAATACTTTGAGCGCACGCCAAAGTCAAGACAAAAACCGTTCAAGATCAAACGGTTAGCGTACGGCCCCTTAACCTTTTGTTAATCTGCACCCTGCACCCCGCCCGTCTCCGCCTGCCCCTGCGCCCGTTCGATTTTGCGCCATTCGGCCACGTTGCGGTTGTGATCTGCAAGGTTTGTCGCAAACACATGCCCGCCCGACCCATCCGCCACAAAGAACAGGAAATCCGTCGTGTCAGGGTTCAGCGCCGCCTCAATCGACAACCGCCCCGGATTGGCAATCGGTGTGGGCGGCAACCCGTCAATCACATAGGTATTCCAATCGGTTCTGCGGCGAAGCTCACTTTGCCTCAACCCGCGCCCCAACACACTTTCGCCCTTGGTGATGCCGTAAATCACCGTGGGGTCGGTCTGCAACCGCATGCCCTGTTCCAGACGGTTCACGAACACGCTCGCCACCTGCTTGCGCTCTTCGGGAATGCCGGTTTCCTTTTCCACGATGGAGGCCATGATCAGCGCCTGTTCCGGGCTGTCATAGGGCAGGCCTTCCGCCCGCGCGGCCCAGAGTTCGGCCAACGTCGCAGCCTGCCGCGCCTCCATCTCGGTGATCAGATCGGCGCGCAAAGACCCGCGCTCCACCTCATAGCTGTCTGGCGCAAGCGTGCCCTCTGCCGGGACTTTCTCGATCAGCCCTTCCAGAAAATCCGCCCGCCGCAGCGCATCGACCACCTGCCAGCTTGTGACACCTTCAGCCAAGGTGATCCGCCAGCGGATATCATCCGCCTCTGCCGCCGAAAGATACTCCGCCGGGGCCGCCACTTTGGCCGGATCGAACTGCACCACCTCGACATAGCGGTTCGTCACGGGGTCCAATTCCCGCAAGACCACCTCGGCCTCGGCCACCGAAATGCGGAAATTGACCTCACGCCCGCAGGTCGACTGCCCGCCCGCCGTCAGGATGTCCAACACCTGCCCCATCGACGCACTGGCCGGCACCAGATAGGACCCGAACTTCAGCCCATCCGCCTTGCCCGAATAATCCGCCAAGGACCGGCTGACCGCACTCAAAGACGCGCCACGCTCCACCCGGAAACAGATCGCTGTCTCCAGCGGCCCCACGCCCGTAAACTGCTGCCGCCCCCATGCCAACAGGCCCGAGGCGACCACCAAAACCACGATGAACAGCGTCAGCGCGTTCGAGGCGACCGCGCGCCACATCAGCCCGCCACCTTGCCCAACACCAGACTGGCATTCGTGCCGCCAAACCCGAACGAGTTTGACAAAGCCACGTCAATCTTGCGCTTCACCGCCTTGTTCGGCGCAAGGTCCAGCTTCGGCGTCACCGCCGGATTGTCCAGATTGATCGTCGGCGGCGCGATCTGGTCGCGAAGGGCCAGCACGCAGAAAATCGCCTCCACTGCACCCGCAGCGCCCAGCAAATGGCCAATCGACGACTTCGTCGATGACATCGTGGCCGCCGCCGCCGCATCGCCCATCAACCGCTCCACCGCGCCCAACTCAATCGTGTCGGCCATCGTGCTCGTGCCATGGGCGTTGATGTAATCCACATCCGCAGGCGTCAGCCCGGCCCGCTTCAGCGCCGCCGCCATGCTGCGATAGCCGCCGTCGCCATCTTCCGACGGCGCTGTGATGTGATAGGCATCGCCCGACAGGCCATATCCCAGCACCTCGGCATAAATCTTGGCCCCGCGCGCCTTGGCGTGTTCGTATTCTTCCAGCACCACCACGCCCGCGCCTTCGCCCATGACAAAGCCATCCCGGTCCGCATCATAGGGACGGCTGGCCTTGGCCGGATCATCGCCACGCTTGGTCGACAGCGCCTTGCAGGCGTTAAAGCCCGCGATCCCGATCTCGGAAATCGGGCTTTCCGCCCCACCCGCGATCATCACATCCGCATCGCCCCACTGGATCAACCGCGCCGCATCACCGATGGCATGCGCCCCAGTCGAGCAGTCCGTCACCACCGCATGGGTCGGCCCCTTAAAGCCAAAACGGATCGAGACCTGACCCGAGATCAGGTTGATCAGCGCACCGGGGATAAAGAACGGCGAGACCCGCTTTGGCCCCTTTTCCTTGATCAACACCGCCGTTTCGGCAATCGAGGTCAACCCCCCGATGCCAGAGCCGATCATCACGCCGGTCCGCAGACGGCCTTCTTCATCCTCAGGCTGCCAGCCCGCGTCGCGCACGGCCTGAACCGCCGCCGCCATGCCATAAAGGATAAAGTCATCGACCTTGCGGCGGTCCTTCGGTTCCATCCAGTCATCGGGATTGAAGGTGCCGTCGCTGCCATCGCCATACGGGATTTCGCACGCATATTGCGTGACTACGTTCGAGGCGTCAAAGCGCGTGATCGGCCCCGCCCCGGATTGACCAGCCAGCAGGCGGCTCCAGGTTTCTTCCACTCCGCAGGCCAGCGGTGTGACCATTCCCAGACCCGTGACGACAACCCGACGCATTCCGTCTCTCCCGGCAATTCCCAGTTCCTTGGGTGATACACGGGGGCCAAGCCCTGTGCAACAAGGGGCACAGAGGATGGGCGCAGGTCGGGCGATCCAGATGAAAAGGCCCGGTCGCATCAACGACCGGGCCTCGACGACAGTTCAGACAGGGCGCACACCTGCGCCCCGCCCTATTGGGATCAGCCAAACACCCGCGTCAGCGCCGCATCCATCGCGCCAGTGATGTGATCGATATCATCCTTGGTCGCGATCAGCGCAGGCGACAGGCAGAGCGTATTGTTCAGACCGGGAATCGACCGGTTGGTCGCCCCGATGATCACACCCTGCGCCATGCAATCGGCCACCACGGCCTGCACGCGCTTTTCATCCGCCGGTTCCTTGGTCGCGCGATCCGCCACCAGTTCCGCCCCAAGGAACAGGCCCTTGCCGCGCACATCCCCGATGACCTGATGCTTGTCCATCAACTCGCCCAGTTTCCCAAGGCAATAGTCACCCATGAGGGTGGTGTTTTGCAGCAGACCCTCATCCTCGATGATCCGCATATTCTCCAACGCCGCCGCCGGACCGGCCGTGCAGCCGCCAAAGGTGGAAATATCGCGGAAATAGCTCATCGGATCAGCGGGATCGTCCTTGAACATCTCAAACACCCGCTCGGTCGTGACGGTGCAAGAGATCGCGGCATAGCCCGAGGCCACGCCCTTGGCCATGGTCACGAAATCCGGCTGGATGCCGTAATGCTGATAGCCAAACCACGTGCCGGTCCGGCCCACGCCGCAGACAACCTCGTCAATGTGCAACAGGATGTCATACTTGCGGCAAATCTCTTGAACCTTTTCCCAATAGCCCTTGGGCGGCACGATCACACCACCGCCAGCGGTTACCGGTTCCAGCACCAAAGCGCCGATTGTGTCCGGGCCTTCGCGCAGGATCACCTCTTCGATGGCCTCAGCCGCCCGCTCACCGTAGTTTTCCACGTCCCACTGCTTGCGATACTCAAGGCAATGCGGAACGATCACGAAGCCGTCAGGATAGGGCCCATACTGCATCGCGCGCTGCGCCTGACCGCTGGTCGCCAAAGTGCCGATGGTGGTGCCGTGATAATCCCGCTCACGATACAGGATCTTCCACTTTTTGCCGCCATGGTGACGATGCGCGATCTGGCGCACCATCTTGTAGACCTTCTCATTCGCCTCAGAGCCCGAGTTCGAATAATACACGCGGGTCAGCCCCGGCATCTTTTCGATCAGCTTCTGCGCGAAGATGGCGCCGGGGATCGACCCTGCCGCACCCGCAAAATAGTTCATCTTCAAAAGCTGGTCGCGCACTGCATTGGCGATGCTTTCGCGGCCATAACCCACGTTCACGGTCCACACCCCGCCCGAAACGGCGTCGATATGTTCCTTGCCCTTGGCATCCCAGACCTTCATGCCCTTGCCTTCGACGATCACGCGCGGATCGACGCCGGTCTCATATTGCTTGTGCTGGCTCAGATGGTGCCAGACATGGGCGCGGTCGGCTTCGACCACTTCGCTGATGTCGTTGAAATTCCCCATGCCTTCCATCTGGCGTGCTCCTTGGTCGGATTTCGGTTTGAGGCAGAGTATCCGCCATGAGGGCGCTTTGCCTTAGGACCAGAGCACTATACGCCATAAGGCCAGCCCATGTCACGCGCGACCCGTCCGCTTTGACGCGGAACCACCCGCACAACAAAGGATTGAATTTGCCACGGGGCGCGGTATGACGACCACAGCCCGGCAGTCTTTCGGGTAAACTCTGGTGACCGGGCCCCTCTGGCGAAAGTCTTGCGACGCTTTCGTGATGTCGGCACCACATGAGCAACGTCGCACGGACCTGACCGCAGCCCCACCCCGCGCCGCCGCGCCCTTTGGCCCCGTGCCAATCTGCGCGTCGCCCGCCAGTGCTGCCTGGCCCGCAAGGCAAGGACACCTCCCATGGCGGCATTGGCCCCTCCGGACAAATCGAACCTCAGCTATTTCACATGGGCCTTCATCGTCACCGGCATCGGGCTTGCGCTTGGCGCGGCTCTGGGCTGGCAAAGCACCGGCACTTGGTCCGGCATGCTGTCGGTCTTTTTCATCTGCGCGGTGCTGGCCGTGCTGGAAATCTCGCTTTCTTTCGACAATGCCATCGTCAACGCCAACAAGCTGAAAGACATGCGCCCCGAATGGCAGCACCGCTTTCTGACCTGGGGCATCATCATCGCCGTCTTTGGCATGCGGATTGTGTTCCCGCTGCTGATCGTGGTGATCGCGGCCAAGATCGGCCCGTGGCAGGCCATGGTTCTGGCCGCAAGCCAGCCCGAGGAATACGCCCGCATCATGCATGAGGCCCACTTGCCCATCGCAGCCTTTGGCGGGGCCTTCCTGATGATGGTGGGCCTGTCCTATTTCTTTGACGCTGAAAAGGACGTGCATTGGGTGCATTGGCTTGAGTCGAAAGTCGCCAAAACCGCCACCATCCGCGGGGTAGAGGTTGCGCTGGTCCTGCTGATCATCCTGATCTTTTCCAAATTCCTTGACGGCGCAGAAAGCACGGCCTTCGTCTCTTCGGCCATCTATGGCCTGCTGACCTTCCTTGTCGTCGAAGTCGTCGGCGGCCTTCTGGACCAAGCCGACGCCACCATGAGCGCCGCCGCCAAGGGCGGTTTGGGGGCCTTCCTTTACCTTGAGGTACTGGACGCCTCGTTCAGCTTTGACGGGGTGATCGGGGCCTTCGCGCTCAGCCAGAACCTGTTCGTCATCGCCATCGGTCTGGGTATCGGCGCGATGTATGTGCGGTCGATGACCATCATGCTGGTCGAAAAGGGCACGCTGGCGCAGTACCGCTATCTGGAACACGGCGCATTCTACGCCATCCTGATCCTGTCGGTGATCATGTTCGCCCAGACCCTGATCCATATCCCCGAGGTCATCACCGGCCTTGGCGGGGCCACGCTGATCGGCCTGTCGCTGTGGTCGTCGATCCGTTGGAACCGGGCAAATCCGGTGGTGACCGATCCGCGATGACAGCGCTTTGCTGACCGGACAGAAGC
>NKIT01000088.1:13367-17262 GCA_002256185.1 Rhodobacteraceae bacterium PARR1
GGGTTTCACACCCCCCGCACCCCCCGTGGGATATTTAAGCAACGGGGAAGCTGCAGAAAGTCACCGCAGTCTTTGGCCATCCTTGTCAAAATGGAACGCACGCGGCGGGTCGATGTCGAGGCTGAGCGCCGCGTCATAGGCAAAGTCATGCTCACCAAAAAGCCGCAGTGTCACAAGGCCATGCGGGTCGGTCTTGATGTAAATCAGCGTCTCACCACCCAGCTTTTCGACATGGCTGACAGTGCCTTTGATCTGCCCTGAGGCCGTGATCCGCAAATGTTCGGGCCGAATGCCCAAAGTCTCGCCGCGCTGGCCCAAGGCACCCGCTTTCAGAAAGTTCATCTGCGGGCTGCCGATGAATCCTGCGACAAAGGTGTTGGCGGGGTTGTTGTAAAGTTCCATCGGGCTGCCGACCTGTTCGACCTTGCCCGCCCGCAGCACCACGATCTTGTCGGCCAGCGTCATCGCTTCGATCTGGTCATGGGTGACATAGACCATCGTCGCGCCCAACTCGCGGTGCAGGCGCGCGATTTCGATCCGCGTTGCCACCCGCAAGGCGGCATCCAGGTTCGACAGAGGTTCATCGAACAAAAAGAGCTTCGGCCGCCGCACGATGGCCCGCCCAATCGCCACCCGCTGCCGCTGCCCGCCCGACAGTTCCGCCGGGCGACGGTCAAGGTAGGGGTCCAACTCCAGCATGTTTGACGCCCGCTTGATCGCGGCATCAATCGCCGCGCGCGGCTCTCCGGCCTGTTTCAGCGCCAGCCCCATGTTGTCGCGCACGGTCAGATGCGGGTAAAGCGCGTAGGTCTGGAATACCATCGCGATTTCCCGCTTGGCAGGGGCCAGATCGTTGATCCGCACCCCGTCCAACACAACATCGCCGCCGGAAACATCCTCCAGCCCCGCAATCATCCGCAACAGCGTGGACTTGCCGCAGCCCGAGGAGACGCAAAACTCGCCCTCTGCGACCTGAAGATCGACGCCCTTGATCACCTCGGTCTTGCCGAAGGATTTGGTCACTTGGGAAAGGCTCAATGCACCCACGGCGCGGTTCCTTCGCTTACAGTTTCACCGGCAGGCCCGAACGCACGCTTTCATCCGCCGCAAGGCAGATGGCCAGCGATTGCACCGCATCCTGCAAGTGGCGGGTCAAGTCGATATCCTCAATGATCGCACGCGCAACATAGGCCTGCTCACGGTCACAGAGCGCCTGATGCCCGGGTTCATCCGCCATCGACAGATCCTGCGATCCCACCCCGGCACGATGCACCCGCAAGACGGCGGTTTTGGTATGGGTATCGATATCATCGGACCGCGCGTCATCCGGCATGCGGATCGACACCGCGCCACGCGGAGAGACCACATCCTTCACGAAAAACGCGGTGTTTGACATCATCGGACCCCACCCGGCCTCATACCAGCCCAGCGAGCCATCCGCGAAAAGCACCTGAAAATGCCCGTAATTGTACATATCCGGCGCGATCTCATCCGACAGGCGCAGCCCCATGCCCCGCACCTCAACGGGTTTGGCATCGGTGATCTGGCACATCACATCGACATAATGCACCCCGCAATCCACGATGGGCGGCGTGGTCTGCATCAGCGCCTTGTGCACCTCCCATGTCGGCCCCGAGGATTGCTGGTTCAGGTTCAACCGGAACACATAGGGCCCGCCCAAATCCCGCGCCTCAGCAATCAGCCTTTGCCAACTGGGATGGTGGCGCAGGATATAGCCCACCACCACCTTGCGCCCAGTCTGGGCCGCACACTCCGCCACCCGCCGCGCATCGGCAACGGTCGTGGCCAGCGGCTTTTCGACAAACACATGCGCGCCCGCCCGCATCGCGGCCACGGCATAATCGGCATGGGTGTCGGAATAGGTGGCGATGCAGACAAGGTCAGGCTGCAACCGCGCCAAAGCCTCGGCATAGTCCGAACTCAGCGGATAGCCCTGCAAGTCCACAGGCAACTCCACCGCGGATCGGTTCACCAACCCCACAATCTGAAACGCCGGATCATGGTGATAGGCCAGCGCATGCGACCGCCCCATATTGCCCAAACCCGCCACAAGCACTCGGATGGTCATTTCACGGCTCCTGCGGTGATGCCCCGGATCAATTGTCGCGAGAAGATCAGATAGAGCACCAAGACCGGCACGATGGCCAAGGACAGCGCCGCCAGCACCGCGTTCCAGTTGGTGACGAACTGCCCGATAAACACCTGTGATCCCAGCGTAATCGTCTTGGTCTCCTCAGACGGGGCAAGGATCAGCGGGAACCACAGGTCATTCCAGATCGGGATCATGGTGAACACCGCCACCGTCGCCATTGCGGGCCGCACCAAGGGCAAGACCAGCGTAAAGAAGATGCGATACTCCGACAGCCCATCAATCCGACCAGCGTTCTTGAGGTCATCGGAAACCGAGCGCATGAATTCCGACAGGATGAACACCGCCAAGGGCAAGCCTTGGGCAGTATAGACAAGGATCAGCGCCGTCAGCGTGTTGACCAGCCCCCCCGCCACCATCATCTCAAGGATCGCCACGGTGCCCAACCGGATTGGGATCATGATCCCCAAGGCCAGATAAAGCCCCATCAAGAGGTTGCCGCGAAACCGGTATTCCGACAGGGCGAATGCCGCCATCGCGCCAAAGAGCAGCACGAAGAACAGGCTGGCACAGGTCACAGTCATCGAGTTCAGGAAATACTGAAAGAAATCGCCCTGTTGCAGGACAGTGGTATAACCCACCATGTCCCAGTTGCCCGGCATCGGCGGCATCAACGGCTCGGCAAAGATGGCTTTGCGGCTTTTGAAGCTGTTGATAACGATAACAAAGACCGGAAACAAGGCAATCAGCGTATAGGTCAGCAAGATCGCATGGGCGGCGATGCTGCGTCCGGGACTTGTGCGCGCGCTGTGCATGACCGTCCCCTCAGAACTGATAGCGACGCAGCCGCGTCTGGATGGCGAAAAGGTAGACACAGACCCCCAGCAGGATGATCCCGAACATGGCCGAGGCGATGGCCGCCCCCATATGCGGATCACCCAATTGCAACTGAAAGCCAAAGAAGGTGCGGTAAAGGAACGTCCCCAGAATGTCGGTGGCATAGTCCGGCCCCGCCAAGGCCCCTTGCGCCACATAGACCAAATCGAAGGCATTGAAATTGCCCACAAACGTCAGGATTGAGATGATCCCGATAGAGGGCAAGATCAGCGGCAGCTTGATCTTCCAGAACTGCGCCCAAGCGCCCAGACCGTCCATCTCTGCCGCCTCGATCACATCATCGGGGATCGACAAAAGCGCTGCATAGATCAGCATCATCGGGATGCCGACAAACTGCCAGACCGACACCAGCGCCAGTGCTGTCAGCGCATATTCCGCCTTGCCGAGCCACGGCGCGAACAACATCTTCAGCCCCACCGCATCCAGCATCCCCGGCGCGATGCCCCAAATCGGGGACAAGATCAGCTTCCAGACAAAGCCCACGATCACAAAGCTCAGGATCGTCGGGATAAAAATCGCCGTCCGGTAAAACGCCGCCATCCGCAGATGCGGGCTGGACAACAGCGCCGCCAGCAAAATCCCGATCGGGTTCTGCACCAGCATGTGAATGACAAAGAACCAAAGGTTATTGCCCAAGGCGTTCCAGAACGCCTCAGACCAGCGCGGATCACCAAACAGCGTGGCAAAATTCGCCAGACCCACAAAGACAGGCCCGCCCTCGCCCTTGCCAAACAGCGACAGGTTCAGCGTCCCGAACAAGGGGATGATCATGATCGCCGTATAGACCAACACCGCCGGGGCCAGAAACACCCCGATATGCCAGCGCACGGCCTTGCCCGACGCCATCCCCTGCCCCTTCCCCGTAGTTCAAAAAACCTCGGGGGGTCC
>NKIT01000089.1:0-10894 GCA_002256185.1 Rhodobacteraceae bacterium PARR1
ATGCTCTGCCAACACCTGCCGCACCCACGCCGTGCCGCGCCCTTGGCCCTTTGGCCCGCCGAAATCCACATCATGAATGGCGGTCAGGTTGGCGCGGTTGCGAGAGAACAGGCCGGGTCCAGTCGACTGATCCGGGTCCAGCAGCAGGTAATCCACGGTATAGCGAAAAGCATTCGCCACCGCGCCCTTGCGGCCGTGAAAGGTTTCGCCCCGGATCAGATCGACCGATGTCATGCGGCAAGCTGCCCTTCGGTTGTGCGGGCGCGCATCGCCTGCACCACGTCATAGGCGCTGGCAAAGCCGTCCTCATGGAAACCGTTGCGCATCCATGCCCCGGCAAACCACGTGTTCTGCGTGCCATTCATCGCGCGGATGGTCTTTTGCGCGGCGATGGCGGCCACATCATAGACCGGGTGATGGAAGGTGGTCACATCATCAATCAACTCATCCCGGATGCCACCGTTTGAATTCAGCGTCACAAAGATCGGGTCATCCATCGGAATCGGCTGCAATGAGTTCATCCAGTAAGACAGATCAATCCGCCCCCCCGCGCCGCCCGCAGGTTCGACATAGGCCCAGCTTGACCAGCATTTGCGGTTCTTGGGCATGACGACCGGATCGCGGTGCAGGATCGCCTCATTCGGCTGGTAGCGGATCGCCGACAGGGCGGCGCGTTCTTCGGGCGTCGCATCGCTCAGCAAGGCCAGGGTCTGGTCGGAATGGCTGGCGAAGATCACATCGTCGAACAGTTCCCACTCTGCGCCGATGGCCCGGACCAGTACACCCGCCGCCGTGCGCTGCACCGCCGCGACCGGCGTGCCAAGCCGCAGGTCCACGCCGCGCGACGTCAGGCTGGATTGCAGGCGGCGGACATATTCGATTGAGCCGCCGCGCACGGTATACCACTGGTGCTGGCCGTTCACCTGCATCAGATGGTGGTTTTCAAAGAAACGCACCAAGGCCTGCGCCGGAAACTCAAGGATACCCGTCGTCGGCGTTGACCAGATCGCCCCGGAAAACGGCGTGATATAGTAATCGCGGAACCAGTCGCCGGTGCCCAGACGCTCCAGCAAGCCACGGATCGTCAGCGCGGGATCGGTGGCATGGGCGGCGGCGTGTTTGTTGAAATGGGCGATGTCGCGCAGCATCCGCAGGAACCGCGGGTTCAGCAGGTTCTTGCGTTGTGCAAACAGCGCGTCCAGCGACGCCAGACCATATTCCACCCGCCCGCCATCCAGTGACGCGCCAAAGGTCATCGTGCTTTCGGTATAGGGAACGTCCAGCTCGTCAAACAGGCGCAGCAGATGCGGGTAGTTCACCTTGTTGAATACGATAAAGCCGGTATCCACCGGCTGATCGCCTCGCTTGCCGCCCAATTTGGTGCGGGCGTGACCGCCAAGGCGGTTCTCCACCTCGAACAGCACGACAGAATCGTGGTCGGCCAAAAGATGCGCAGCGGCCATGCCGGCGATTCCCCCCCCGATGACGGCGATACGGCGTGGGGCGGAACCAAGGGATTCGAACGGCATGCAACAACTCTCCTGCGGGCTACAGGTCTTTTACGCCCGTTTCGCCAGCTTGGATCAACAGCCCCGTTCCGCAGGGTCGTGAAAACTTTAGCGGCGTGGTGATCCAGCCGATCCGTGGCGTCGTAGAAGTGTCATGATGTTCGATGCAGGCCAGAGCGAAAAACTGGATGCGGACCCGCCCGCGTGGCCATATGCTGCGACGGGACAACAGGTTACGCGCCGGAAGGAAGGCCCTGCCGTGCAGGCATTGGACGACATGACGGATTGGGCCGGGTTGATGGCGCGCGTCCGGGATCATCAGGACCGCGCGGCCTTTGCCGCGCTGTTCCGGCACTTTGCCCCTCGGGTGAAGTCCTTCCTGATGAAATCGGGCGCTGACGCAACCTTGGCCGAAGAATGCGCGCAGGATGTCATGGCGACGCTGTGGCACAAGGCGCATCTCTTTGACTCGTCGCGGGCATCGGTGGCGACATGGATTTTCACCATCGCCCGCAACCGCCGGATCGACGCCCTGCGCAAGGCACGCAGGCCCGAACCGGAGGAGTTGGATTGGGGACCGACAGCGGAACCGGACGGGGCCGATCTGTTTGAATCCCGACAAGAGACATCGCGATTGGGCGCAGCACTCGCCCAGTTGCCAGACAAACAGCGCGCGCTGATCGAACGCGCCTATTTCGGTGACCTCTCGCATGGCGAATTGGCTGCCGAAACGGGCTTGCCCCTTGGCACGATCAAATCGCGCATCAGATTGGCGCTTGAAAAGCTGCGTCAGCAGATGAGTTGAAGGCGAGACGACGGAATGACAATTCGGCACCACCTGAGCGACCAATTGCTGATGTCCTACGCGGCAGGCGACCTGCCCGAGGCGTTCAATCTTGTCGTGGCAACCCACATCTCGCTGTGTGACGAATGTCGCGCCCAACTCGCCGCGTTTGAGGTTGTGGGCGGTGCGGTGCTGGACCGCTGCGATCTGGCCACGATGGGTGACGAAAGCCTGACGGCCTGTTTCGCGCGGATCGACTCACTGCCGAATACGCCGGTCACGGCGCGCAGGCCCGCCCGTCGAGATGGCTTGTTCCCCGCGCCGCTGGCAGAATACGTGGGCGTTGATCTGGGCCGCGTGAAATGGCGCAGCGTCGGCGCAGGGGTGCGGCAAGCCATCCTTCCCACCGGCAAGGGCGCATCGGCGCGGCTGTTGCACATCCCGGCGGGTCAGGCCGTGCCGGATCACGGCCACCGTGGCATGGAATTGACGCTGGTGCTGCAAGGCGCCTTCCGTGACGATTCGGATCGTTTCGGTCCGGGTGACGTGGAAATTGCGGATCAAGCCACGGAACACACCCCGGTGGCAGAGGCCGGTATGGATTGCATCTGTCTGGCCGCGACCGATGCACCACTGCGCTTCAATGGCTTGATCCCGCGTCTGGCGCAGCCGTTCTTCCGCATCTGACGATCAGCGCAGGAACAGCCGCACGATCAGCACCGGGTCGATCGGCGCTACGTGGCAGGCCCCTTCGGCCAAGAGCAGGTCATGCCGCGCGATGGCCTGACCGTTCACCACGGCCGCCCCCAGCGCGAACACCGCCGTCAGATCGGCGGCAGGCAGATTCTGCGCCACCGTCACCACATCCACCTGCGGCAAGGGCAGCCCCCGCGCCGTCATCACGTTGAAATCGGTGGACACCTGCCCCCCGGTTTCCACCGCCTGAACCGCCACATCGCCGGCAAAGGCCACGGGGGACAGCGGCAGACAGGGCAGGTCGATCCCATCCCCCACCAGCCGAAACCCCGGACCGTCCAGCACGGTCAGATTGCGATCAATGCCGGGAAAGATCGAAAACGGCCCATCCTCGGCCACGGTCGCCATCGACAACCGCCACAGCAGCGCGCCATCCCGGTCGGCGCGGGCAAGTTCGACCGTCTCTCCTTTGCCGTTCTTCCACGGCTGGCGGATGTAATCAGCGGGGGTCAGGCGTTTCATTCCGCCACCCTTGGTCCGATCAGCGGCGCAACGCCGGGGGCTGCGATTTCCTCGAAGTCAAAGTTATCCAATCGGCGGGCGCGGCGGGTGGCCTTTTCGGTGCTGATCTTGATCTCTTCGATGTCCTTGGCCGCCTGCCCGAAGTGGCGGTCCAGATTTTCCACCCGTGTCCCCAGCCGTTCCACATCGCCATAAAGCAGCGCCAGTTCCCGCCGGATCGCCCCTGCCTGTTCGCGCATCCGGGCATCCTTCAGCACCGCACGCATGGTGTTCAGCGTGGCCATGCAGGTGGTCGGCGACACGATCCAGACCTTGGCCGCAAACCCTTCGCGCACCACGTCGGGGAAATTAGCGTGCAATTCGGCATAGACCGCCTCGGACGGCAGAAACATCAACGCGCCATCGGCGGTTTCGCCTTCAAGGATATACTTCTCTGAAATCGCCTTGATATGCGCCCGGACGGACCCGCGCAGCAGGCGTTGCGCCTCGGCGGCTTGTTGCGGCGTTTCGGCGCGGCGCAACGCCTCATACGCCTCAAGCGGGAATTTGGCGTCAACCACGATGGGACCGGGGGGCTTGGGCAGGTGGATCAGGCAATCCGCCCGCCGCCCGTTGGAAAGCGTGGCCTGCATCGTATAGGCGTCTGATGGCAGGGCCTTTTGCACGATGTCATTCAACTGAATCTCGCCAAACGCCCCGCGCGTTTGCTTGTTCGACAGAATATCCTGCAAGGACAGCACATTGCCCGACAGCTTTTCAATATTCGCCTGCGCCTTGTCGATGGTTTCCAGCCGCTGATGCAACTCGCCCAAGGACCGCGCCGTGCGGGTCGAGGTGCCGTGCAGCGCCTCGGTCATCTGGCGCTGCACATCGGCCAAGCGCTGCTCCATCAGCTTCAGCATCGACGATTGGCTGATCGCGGTGGTTTCCGACACATGGTGCAAGCCGCCCGCCAGCCGTTCCTGCCCGTCCGACAGCGATTGCACGCGGTCCGCCATCCACGACACCTCGCGCAACAGCGGTTCGGCCATCCGCCCCGCCCGCGCCGCCGCCCGCAGCGTCAGCAGCAGCACCACCGCCAGCAGCAGCACCGCCCCGGCAATCGCCAGCGTCAGCGGATCGGTCAGGTCCAGTTGCAGCCCGCCCAAAGTCAGCATCAGCGCCGCCCGAACAGCTTTTCGATGTCAGACAGTTTCAACTCCACATAGGTGGGCCGCCCGTGGTTGCACTGGCCCGACATCGGCGTCGCCTCCATCTCGCGCAGAAGGGCGTTCATCTCTTCGGCCCGCATCTGACGGCCCGACCGGACAGAGCCGTGGCAGGCCATGCGCGACAACACCGCCTCGATCTTGGTCTGCACCAACTGGCTGTCGCCAAGGTCTGACAATTCATCCAGCACATCGCGGATCAAGGCGGTGGCATCGACCTGACCAAGGATCGCGGGCACTTCCCGCACCGCGATGGCCGATCCGCCAAAGGCCTCAATCCCCAACCCCAGCCGATACAGGTCCACCGACAGGTCAAGGATGCGCGCCGCATCTGTCGGGGAAAGCTCCACGATATCCGGGATCAACAGCGCCTGCGCCGCGATGCCGCTCTCTGCCATCTGGCGTTTCAGCCGCTCATACACCAACCGTTCATGCGCGGCGTGCTGGTCGACGATCACCATCCCCGTCGCGGTCTGGGCGATGATGTAATTCTCATGCACCTGCGCGCGGGCAGCCCCAAGGGGACGATCCACCGCCTCGGGCGTGGCGACTTCCACCCGCGCCGAAGGGGCCTCGGCAAAGCCGGGCTGCGGGTCCGGGGCCTGATAGGCATAGGCCCGCGACAGCGCCCCCTTCGAAGGCCGCTCCATCTGATACACGCGCGGGGCGAAGGCCGGGGTTTCCGGCGCAAAGGCCGCCAGCGTCGCCGTCCCCACCGTGTTCGATGCCCGATGCCCCGCCCCCGCCAGCGCCGTCCGCAGGCTGGTGATGATCAGCGACCGTACGGCCTCAGGTTCGCGGAACCGCACTTCGGCCTTGGCGGGGTGGACGTTCACATCCACCCGCTGCGGGTCGCAGATCAGGTTCAACACCGCCGCCGGATGCCGATCCCGCGACAGCACATCGAAATACGCCGCCCGCAAAGCGCCGAACAAGGCGCGATCCAGCACAGGACGACCATTGACGAACAGATATTGCTGCACCGACGATCCGCGCGAATAGGTGGGCAGGGCGGCATAGCCGCTCAGCCGCAACCCCTCACGCTCCACATCAATCTTCAGCGCGTTGTCGATGAACTCAGCCCCGATCACCGCCGCGAGCCTGCGATGCAGCGCATCAAAGAAATCGCCCGGCTCGGGGTCGGCGCGGAACACCACCCGCCCATCGCCGCCCCCCGTCACATCGCGCAACGTGAACCCGACCGTCGGCTCTGCCATCGCCAACCGCCGCACCACATCGGCAATCGCTTGGGACTCCGCCCGGTCAGAGCGCAGGAATTTCAGCCTCGCCGGGACGGCAAAGAACAGATCGCGCAGCTCCACCACCGTGCCACGGCTCAGCGCGGCGGGCTTGACCGGCGCGACGCGCCCGCCGGTGACAGCCACTCTTGGCATCTGTACGCCGTGCGCGTGTCGCCCGATGCCCGCGTAAACCGCGATGGTCTGGTGGACGCTCTGTTCGCTGCGCGCATTGGCTGCAGCGTGCACTACATACCGCTTCACCTGCAGCCCTATTGGCGCGACCGCTATGCGCTGCAGGCCACTGACTTCCCGCACAGCCAACAGGCGTACGAAGCGCTGGTGAGCCTGCCGATCTACTCCAGCATGCCTGATGCTGCGGTGCAGCGGGTCTGCGACGTGCTTCACGCCACGCTGGGCTGACCTGCGCACCTGTGGCCAAGCGCTTGTTTGACATGCTGGCGTCGGCAGCGGGTCTGCTGTGTCTGGCGCCGCTGTTTGCGGTGATTGCCTTGGCGATCCGGCTCGACTCGCCCGGGCCCGTGTTTTTCCGGCAGGTGCGGGTGGGCTTGCGTGGGCGCGAGTTCCGCATCTTCAAGTTCCGCACCATGTCGGCCGTGCAGCCCAAAGGGTCGGCTGAGCTCACGGTGGCCGGCGATGCCCACATCACCCGAGTGGGGGCGGTGCTGCGGCGCTACAAGATCGATGAGTTGCCGCAACTGATCGACGTGCTGCGCGGCACGATGAGTCTGGTGGGGCCACGCCCCGAGGTGCCGCGCTATGTGGCGCAATACCCCGCCGAATGGCGTGAGCGGGTTCTGAGCGTGCGGCCCGGCATCACCGACTACGCGTCGGTGCACTACCGCGACGAGAACACCTTGCTGGCACAGGCAGCCGATCCGGAGCGTGAGTACATCGAGGTGATCCTGCCGTCCAAGCTGCGCTATGCGCTGCACTATGTCGATAACCTGACTTTGGCCGATGACCTGAAGGTGCTGGGCCTGACGCTGCGCACGGTGTTTGTGCCGGCGGCATCAAAACCAAGGAGACTGTTCGGCATGAACAACAGCAAGCTCTGGGCTTGGTTGGACCGCACCATGCCGGTGATGCGGCCGCACCGGCGTGCACGGGTGGCGCTGGTGGACGGCGCTCTGGTCCTGTTGTGCTGGCACATCACTTACCTGTTCCGGCTGGGTTTCGAGCGTTACGCGCCGGGCCGGCCCTGGTACGACGACTATGTGTCGTTCGGCGTGGTGGCGGTGTACCTGGCCTGCTTGGGCCTGGCGGGCGTGCCGCGCGGGCTCTGGCGTCACTTCGGCTTTGACGACCTGCGCCGGATCACGCTGGCCAGCCTGAGTGCCGGGTTGATCAGCGCCGTGGTGGTGTTGATGGCGCAGCTGGTGGGCGTTGCCCGGGCCGTGTTGGTGCTGCACCCGTTGTTCTGCATCGTGGCGCTGAGCATCGTGCGCATGGCCAGCCGCATGCTGTGGGAATACGTGCGGCTGCGCGTCAACGGCCAGAGTGGTGAGGCCAAGCGCGCCATCGTGCTGGGCGCCGGTGAGGCGGCGCGGCGCTTGATCGCCGGCATCCACCTGCGCGATGGCTGGACCGTGGTGGCCATGCTGGACGACGATCCGGCCAAGCGGGGCACCCGGATCAGCGGTGTGCCGGTGATCGGCCCCCTGGCCGATCTGGCACTGCCCCACATCGCCCAGGAAGCCACGCATGTCATCGTGGCCATGCCTGGCGTCGCTGCAGAACAGCGTGCCCAAATCGTGGCGTTGGCGCGCCAAGTGGGCCTTCAGGTGCTGACCGTACCGAGCCAGCATGAACTGCAGCCCGAGGGCTGACCTGACTTTTCGAGGCCCGTCCAGGCACGGTGCAGACCAGTTGGCCGCGCCTCGCTCAGCTCAACCGTTATCGTGCGTCGGGCGTGGGCCAAGCCAGACGTTTGTCTGCCCAAAGGCGCTCGCCCATGTAGCGACTGCCCTCGTTGCTCAAGTGCTCGCCGTCACGGTAGATGAACACACCAGGAGCGGACGCTCGGCAGCGACCTGCTTCGCACAGCGCCGTTTCGGGCCACACAACCCCCGCGCCATGCGATTCCATTTCGCGCAAAATCGCGAAAATGTGCCCTTGATGCTTGGTGCTGGCCTCGAGGTCAAAGTCGCAGACCGATGCGTCGAAATCGAACAGCACCGACTTGGCCAGACACTGGCCGAGTTCGTTGCCGTTGCGTGGTGGCGGGGCCACCAGCCAGACCCGGCGCCCCAGCATGCCCGCCTGTCTCGCGGTCTCGGCCAGATACTGCGCGGCACGGTTGCCTCCGGCAAGAAACTGGCCATCGCTCAGCGCGATTCTTGCATCGGCATCGAAGTACTGCCGATAGGCCGATGCCAGGATCACCAGTTCGATGGATGGTGTTCGACGGAGGTACTCGAGCACTGCGGAGTTGTGAGCAATGCAACGCCGTATCCCATCCCGCGCGGTGTTGCCCACCAATGGTGAGATGTTCAGCAGCGGGCCGCAGCCGGAGATGGTCACCTGTCTGACGGCCAGGCCAGGTTGCTGTGCCACGATCCCTGCCATGAGGTGCATGGCAAACGAGTCGCCCCAAACCAGCACTTTCGGATGTGGACCAGTGCTGCAGGTCGGGTCATCCAGGGTGCCTGAAATGCAGGCCTTGTCGAGCCCGTAGTTCGCACGGAGCTTCGTCTCGAGTGCCGATACTTCGGCGCGCGGAGCCAGGAGACCCCCTGGCGAAGATGCCCATTGAAGGCCGAGGGATGCACCAGCAATGGCAGCACCCGCGAGAGTTGCCACTGCAATTGTCCGGAAAGGTTGCGAAGGACCGGCCGCACGGAACGGTTGTTCGATCCAGCGCCAGCTGGCGTAGGCCAACACAGCCGCTGCGGCCAGCAGCGCCACGACCGAGGGTACGCCGAGCGGTGTGGGTGTGCGTTGCCGGGCAAAGGCCAACAGCGGCTGGTGCCACAGGTACAGGCTGTAGCTGATCTGGCCCACCAAGACCATCGGGCCCCAACTCAGTACTCGGTAGACTTGCGTCCCCTGCCTGGCGCATTGAATAACGAGCACCGTGCCCAGCACGGGCAGCAGGGCCGGCAAACCTGGAAAGGTCGTTGTCCTGTCGAACGTGAACACGGCGACGACGATGAATGCGATACCGGTCGCCGCCAAGAGGCTGTCCAGCCGCGCTGCACGCTGCGTGCTTCTGTGCGCCGGTTGCCAGGTCGCCAGCATAGCGCCGGCCAGCAGTTCCCATGCGCGCGACGGGAGCACAAAGAAGCCTGCGCCGGGTCGGTAGAGCGCCAACCATATCGACAGCGCGAGGCTCACCAACGCTGCTGCGCCAAGGGCCGCGCATGCCCATCGGTGCCCCAGCCTCAGAGTGGCCACAAGGGCCAGGGGGAAGAAGATGTAGAACTGTTCCTCGATGGACAAGCTCCACGTATGCATGAGCGGCTTGGTGTCGTTCAGCGACTCAAAGTAGCCACTGGCTTGCCAGAAGTGGATGTTCGCAAAGAACGCCAGTGCAGCTCTGACGCTCTCCAGGAAGGCGACCTGATCTGTTGGCACCATCCACATCATGGCAGGCAGCATGCTGACAGTGGCCACGGCGTACAGGGCGGGCAGGATGCGCCGGGCGCGCCGGTCATAAAAGCGGGAAAGTGACCATCGACCGCGTGCATGCGCGAGGACGATCTGGGACGTGATGAGATAGCCGCTCAGGACAAAGAAGACATCCACGCCGACGAAGCCGCCGGAGAACGTCTTGAACCCAGCGTGGAAGAGCAACACCGGAACAACTGCCAGTGCGCGCAGGCCATCGATTTCTGCCCGGTGGGTGGGTACTGTGAGTTCTGTGGCCAACATCAGGTCCAATTCGCAGCCGGGTCATGGCCCGAGGATGGCCGGGCCAGTATCAGAGAGAGCACAGGACGCCGCGCTGGGCATCCGGGCGAGATACAGGTTGTCCTGCGACGGTCAGCGCGCCTGCAGTGCCACCACAGCTTCGCGGTTCACTTCGTCCGGCGAGCGGAATTCGGGCACCAGATTGCGGATCTGTCGGAGCATGGCCTCGGCGTCGTTGGTGTCGCAGGACAAGCGCAGCGACTCCAGCATCTTGTCGAGCAAGGCCGGGTCGATATGGCGCTCCCGGGCGCACATGATGCGCGGGTGGCCGCTGGGTACCACGTCGTCACCGATAAGCAACTCTTCGTAGAGCTTTTCGCCGGGACGCAGTCCAACGAACTCGATCGCGATGTCGCCCTCGGGAACTAAGGTGGTCCTCTCGCTCAGCCCAGCCAGGTGGATCATCGAGCGTGCCAGATCGGCGATGCGCACCGGCTCGCCCATATCGAGCACGAAGACCTCGCCGCCCCGGGCCATGGCACCCGCCTGGATCACCAACTGAGCGGCCTCCGGAATGAGCATGAAGTAACGGATGATGTCCGGGTGCGTGATGGTGATTGGCCCGCCGGCACGAATCTGCTTCTTGAACAGCGGCACCACCGAGCCCGACGATCCGAGCACATTGCCGAAGCGCACCATCGAGAACACTGTGCTGGCCCCGGCGCGCTGTGCCGCAGCCTGGAAGATCAATTCGGCCGTGCGCTTGGTGGCGCCCATGACATTGGTGGGGCGCACGGCCTTGTCGGTGGACACCAGTACGCACGTCTCCACTTTCAACGCCAGCGCGGCCCGCGCCACGGCCAGCGAGCCGAAGATGTTGTTGCGCACGCCTTGCTGGACGTTCGACTCAACCATCGGCACGTGCTTGTAGGCGGCCGCGTGGTAGATGGTGTGAACGCCATGCTCGCCCATCAGGCGGGTGAGCAGGGGCTCGTCGAGCACAGACCCCAGGCAGGGTACCAACTCGACGTCCTGGACCAACTGATTCAGTTCCTGATCGATCGA
>NKIT01000089.1:10904-17233 GCA_002256185.1 Rhodobacteraceae bacterium PARR1
TCCTGGACCAACTGATTCCGTTCCTGATCGATCGAATAGAGGCTGAACTCGGAATGATCCAGCAGCAGCAATTTGCGGGGGCGTTGCGAGACGATCTGGCGGCACAACTCGCTGCCGATGGAGCCGCCTGCCCCTGTGACCATGACCACCTTGCGGGTGATGTTGCGGGCAAACAGGCTGGGCTGGGGCATCACCGGGTCACGGCCGAGCAGATCGGCCACATCCAATTCGCGGATATCGGTAACGCTGGCGTTGCCGTCAACCAGATCGGCCAAGCCGGGCAGGATCTTGACTGGCAGTCCGGCGGGCTCCAGCTTCTGGATCAGAGCGCGCTTCTGCGCAGCGCTGGCCGAGGGTATGGCCACCACAAACTGGTCGATGTCGTGGCGATAGATCACGTCCTTGACCATGGCTGACGGATAGACCGGCAGACCCGCAATGGTCTTGTTGTGCAGGGTCGAGCGGTCGTCCATGAAGCAGACGGCCTTGTACTCGAGGCTGAACTGCATGGACTGCGCGAGTTGCGCTCCTGCGTCACCCGCACCATAGATGGCCGTGCGCAGGCGCGGATGGCCGGCCCGGCGCAGGCCCCGGCGCAACACTGCACGGGCAATGAAGCGCGAACTCACTACATAGGTGAAGGCCACGAACCAGTACATGAGCAAGGCCGCCCGCGGTATGAACCCAATGTCCATGCCCAATGCCAGCACATACATTATCAAAACCACCGCGGCCAGCGCAAGGCAGGAGCGCAGGATCACGCGAATATCGATGTAGCGCACCACGGTGCGGTACAGGCCTGCGAAGCCCAGCACCGGCAGCGTTAGCCAGCCCAGCCCAAGCAGGACCCAAGGTGACACGCTGAGGGCAGACTCCAGCGAACCCAGGCGCAAGGCCAGTGCGCCTAGCATGCAGATCGGGAGGAACAGTGCGTCGCCGCCGACCATCAAGGCAAGTTTGCCGAGTTGAGGCAGTCCGGCCAGTCTCTTACCCAGGTTGGGGCGGCTCACGGTAGCAGACTCCCATGCTTGGCATTGCGGTCAATGCGGCCGTAGACGCCGCTAGTCATCATGCACCAGTCTGGAGCCACCGCGTGGCTCGCACCCTGTGGAACACGTTGGGGCATCAACGGCTTGCGTCGGTCATGACCGATCTGACGGCGTTCACGGTCGCATCCAGGGACTCGCGGGCCAGTGTTGGATGGACCATGAACATCAGGCTCGTGTCGCCCAGCGCCTGGGCCACCGGCAGCGGCTGTGCAGGGCCCCAGCCGCGATCCATGAACGCCTTCTCTCGGTAGATTTCGCTGCAGGAGCCCACGGTGCAGCCGATGCCCCGGGCATTGATCTCGGCCATCACACGGTCGCGGTCCCAGCCCTCTGCCAGTTCTTCCGGGCGCACGAACGCGTAGAACTTGTAGAAGGCATGGCCTGCGTGCGCCGGCGGCATGGGCACCCGAAGCGCGCGGCAGGCGCCGAAACCATCTGCCAGGATGCCGGCATTGCGTCGGCGTGCGGCGGGCCAATCAGGCAGCTTCCTCAGTTGGATGCGGCCGATGGCCGATTGCATCTCGGTGAGGCGCCAGTTCGTGCCGAAGGATTCGGTGAGCCAGCGGAAGCCGGGTGGGTGCTGGCGGTTGTAGACGGCGTCGTAGTTGCGGCCGATGTCCTTGTACGCCCAAGCCTTCTTGTAGGCCGCCTCATCATCGAGCACCAGCATGCCGCCTTCGCCGCCGGTGGTGATGATCTTGTCTTGGCAGAACGAGAAAGCGGCGGCATGGCCGAAGGCTCCTACCGGCTGGCCGCGCCAGGTGGCGCCGTGGGCCTGCGCGCAATCCTCGATCACGACGAGGTCGTGTTCGGCGGCCAGCGCCATGATCTCGTCCATGGGGCAAGGCCAGCCGCCCAGGTGAACCGCCACGATGGCGCGGGTCTTGGGTGTCAGCGCCGCCCTCAGCGTCTCGGCGGTGACGCATTGGCTGTCCGGGTCGACATCGGCGACCACCGGCACGGCCCCGCGCATGACGGCGCAGCTGGCTGAGGCGACATAGGTGCGGCTGGCTGTAATGACAGCGTCGCCAGCACCAACGCCGAACGCTTCGAGCGCCAGTTCAAGCGCCAGCGTGCCGTTGGCCAGGGCGATGCCATAGCGGCGGCCGGTGGCCTGCGCGTACTCACGCTCGAAGGTCTTGCCTTCCTCGCCGGTCCAGTAGTTGACCTTCCCACTGCGCAGGACGGCCTGTACCGCCATCAACTCGTCTTCAGCAAACGACGGCCAAGGTGCAAATTCTGGATGTGTCATGGGCGATGCGGGGCCGGGTGGCCGCCAGTACGGATTAGGGCGTCAGGCCCAGTTCAGGCCAGGGGACGTCGACGAGCGAGGTGACTTCAAGATCCGCTGCGTGGTCCGGTGGGCAATCTGCGTGTTGATGAACATTGCTGGGGCGGGAAATCATCACCGTCTTCCAGCCGAGTCGGCGTGCAGTCACGAAATCCTTCATGGGATTGTCCCCGACGTAGACGAACGCATCGGCACGATTGTCCATCTGTTGCATCAGCGTCTGGTACGGCAGGGGTGACGGTTTCCAGTGGGCCCGCCCCAGGTCATCCGAGAACACGATGGCGTCGAAGCGATCGGCCAGGCCGAGCCCCTGCACTTTGCGTCGCTGGACGCCGGCATAGCCGTCGGTGATCAGGCCGAGCGGCAAGCGTCCATGAAGCAGCGACAAGCAGATCTTGGCATCGGGGTGCAGTTCGAGCACGGGCTGGTGGTCACGGTAGACGCGCACCAGTTCGTCCGCTGGGGTGGCGACGTTCAGCTCGGCGCGCACGCGGTCGAAGATGGCTTCTCGGACGCCGGACTGGTAGAGCGCCGCGCAGCGCTCACCGAAACGCGCATCGCCCGTCGTGGCCAGGATATGCGCGCCCACGGCACGCAGCCCACTCAGGTTGTAGTCGCGTTCGGGGTAGAGCGTGTCGTCCAGGTCGAAAACGATGCAGGGCTTCAACGGATCTGCTCCCCGCGCACGATGATCTCGTCGTCGTAACGCAGCATGGCCAGGTCGTCGGTCCATGCGTCCATCCGGGCTTCGGCCGGTTGGCCCAAGTGCTCCTGGATGATCCAGCGGGGAAAGTCCGCTCCGGCATGGAGCGAGAGCGGAAATCCGCCACCGAAGCGGGGGTTGATCTCGATGAAGCGCACCCGGCCGTCGGCCTGACGGAAACACTGCACCGTGATGCAGCCCACGGCACCTGGCAGGCAATTCACCAGCTGTCGCGCCGCCGACATTAGCGCAGGATCCTTGACCGTGAGCCCCTTGCTGACTTCGCCCGCACGGGTCTCGATGCGCAGGCGCGGCACGACGCACTTCACCTGGCCATCGAAGCCCGCCAGCACATCGATGGTGAACTCCTGGCCCGACACACACTCCTGCACCATTGGGTGGTTCACCGTGCTCGTGGCATGGTGCAGATCAGGGGTCGAGGTCACGCGGGTCACACCGATGCTGCAACTGCCGTCCCAGGGCTTTACGATCAGCGGCAGGTGCTCATCGCCCAGGCCGGACCACTGTGCCTCGGCGTACACCGTTGGCGTGTCGATGCCGTGGGCCACGAAGAACTCGGCCGTGAGCCGCTTGTCGAAGGACAGGCGCACGGTGTCCGGGGCACTGACGACGACACGGGTGCCCACCGCTTCGAACCGTGCCCGGTTTTCGGACAGCAGCACCAGATCGGTGTCGATCAGCGGGAACAGCAGGCCCACCCGATGCGCTCGGCAGGCTTCCACCATGCTGTCGATGTAGTTGGGTGCACTGACCCTCGGGACCTGCACGATGTGATCGGCCACGAAGGCGGCGGGTGCGGTCTTCCCGGCATCGGCCGCGATGACCTGGCCTTCGATGCCCATGGCATCCAACGAGCGCCGGAAATGCCTGAGCAGGGATACCCGTCGGCCGGCCGCCGAGAACATGATGTTGAGTTGTGTCACTTGAGTTTCTCGCTTTGGGTACCCATGAATTCCGGCATCGTCGCGTGGGAGTCGGCGCTGACGTCCGAGCGGCGCAGGACCTTGCCCACTGTGAGCGCGATGATGCGCAGGTCGAGCGCCAGGGACTGGTGCTCGACATACCAGAGATCGAGTTCAAACTTTTGGTCCCAGGTCAAGGCGTTGCGACCGTTGATTTGGGCCCAGCCGGTGATGCCAGGCTTCACTTCATGGCGCCGCGCCTGTCGCGGTGTGTAGCGGGCCAGGTAGCGAACAAGCAGGGGCCGCGGCCCCACCAGGCTCATGTCGCCGACCAGCACGTTCCACAGCTGTGGCAGTTCGTCCAGGCTCCAACGCCGCAGCGCGATGCCAAACGGCCCCAGCCGTGCCTCGTCGGGCAGCAAATCGCCGTTGGCGTCGCGGGCATCGGACATGGTCCTGAACTTGCATAGCCTGAAGGTTTGGGCGTGAAGGCCCGGACGGTCCTGGCGGAACAGCACGGGCGAGCCGATCTTGGCCCTGACCATGCACCACACCATCAGGATGACCGGCGACAGCAGCAGCAGGGCCGCCGCTGCGACCAGAATGTCCAGCAGACGCTTCAACATAGCCCCATGGGTTCCATCAGTTGGCGGTTGACACGATGCACGTCGTATTTTTCCTCCGCCATGCGGCGGGCTTCGTTGCCCATGCGCTGCAGGGCGGTGCGGTCCAGGGTCAGCATCTGGTCCAGTGCGTTGGCCAGGGCCTGGGCGTTACGGGGCGGGACCATGCGGCCGTTCAGTCCATCGACCACGGTTTCTCGGCATCCCGGCGCATCCGTGGTGACCACCGGCCGCCCCATCGCCATGGCCTCCAGCACCGATCTCGGCGTTCCTTCGCGGTAGGACGGCAGCGCATAGACATGACATCCGCGCAAGGCTGGGCGTACATCGTCCATGGGGCCCAGGTAGCGGACCGAGCCGTCCTGAACGGCGGCCTCGATCTCGGCCTTGCGGATTGCCGCTGGATTGGGGTCGAACGGGCCGATGATCTCGAACACCACATCGGGGTGGCGTTTCCGAACCAGGCGTGCCGCCTCGATGTACTCACGCACGCCCTTGTCGGCCAGCAGGCGGGCAATCAGCAGCACCCGCCGCGGCGTTCCCTCAGGCAAGGGCGAGTGGGTGTAGTGGTCGAGGTTCACTCCCGAGCCATTGACCATCCCGACACGCAGGCGCCGGTTGAGCAGCGCCAGGCGTTGGAAGTCTGCCCGGTCGTCCGGGTTCTGGAAGAACACGCAGTGGGCGCTGTGCATGGCACTCTTGTAGAGCAGCCAGGCCACGCCGCGCGTCAGTGCATGCCGCCAGCCACGCACGGGCATGAACGCGAAGCCCAGGCCCGTGACCATGGTGGCGATCGTGGGTACGCCGCACCAGCGGCCGGCCAGCGCGCCGTACACCACGGGTTTGACGGTGTAGGCCAGCAGCACATCGGGGCGCAGCTCGCGGCACAGCCGGATGATGTGCCGCGCGAAGGCCAGATCCTTCAGCGGGTTCAGGCCGGCGCGCTGCAACTCGACGACGTGGTGGTGTGCACCCCATTCGGCCAGGGTGTCCGTCACCCAGGCGGGGCCGGCTGGCGCCACCGTGTGCACGGAGTGGCCGCCGGCCAGCATCTCCCGGATCAGATCGCCACGGAATTTGACCAGTGACTCGGCCAGGCTGCCGATCACCAGAACGGTCGCTTTTTTCAATCGCTGCGCCACCTGTGAAAGGAATGGGTGTTCGAAGGCCAGTGCTGTTGCCAGGTCGAATGGGCCACGGCGCTGCTAGGCATTGACCAACACATAGGCCAGAAGGGCGCCGAGGCAGATGGACGAAAATAGAAACGACGAGGCCCTGGCGCGCAGGAACATCCGAGTGATCGCAATGGCCGCGAGGGGGGTTTTGTCGATGATCTTTGCGTATCTCGGTTCGATCACCACGACTGTGACCAGCGTGCCCAGCATGGTCACGATGGGCACGGCCGAAACGATTGTCAGTCGGTAGGTGGGGAACTTGAACGATATCCCGTACGCCGCCGCCAGCACTACGAACTGAATGCCGAACAGGAAGGCCTCGTAGGACCGGATGGGGGGCAGGTTCTCGACCACGGGAAGGCGGATCGGCGGGAACCTGAACCAGGGACCGCCGGTGTCTCCAATTTCCCGGCCAGACAAGGCAACCGATGCCAGCGTCGCCACCAGCAGGATGGCCGAGATCATCGCGATGTAGGGCGTGGCCACGTCCCTGCCACTTTCGACAAGATAGGCGGCAACGACACCAAAGGCCGTGATGAAGATGCGCGAGGCAATGCCGAAGTAG
>NKIT01000090.1:0-8028 GCA_002256185.1 Rhodobacteraceae bacterium PARR1
TAGGGCGGATGCTGACAGGATTGCGGATACCGGATCTGGCGGGCAAGGCGGTGCTGGTGACGGGCGCGTCAACCGGGATCGGGGCGGCACTCGCGCGGGCCTATGCGGCGCAGGGCGCACGGGTGGGCCTGCATTACAACGCCAGTGCCGAGGCCGCAGAGGCCGTGGCCTATGAAATTCGTGCCGCAGGGGGTGAGGTTGCGCTGATCCGCGCCGATGTCTCGAACGGGGCAGGGGCGCGGGATGCGGTGGATCAGGCGCTGGCGGCCTTTGGGCGGTTGGATGGGTTGGTCAACAACGCGGGCGGCATGGTGCGGCGGGTGCCATATGCTGACGCGACCGAGGCCGATTACGACGACATCATGGACCTGAACGCGCGGTCGGTCGTGGTGGCATCCCAAGCCGCCATTGCGCCGATCAAGGCGGCAGGGGCTGGGTTCATCATCAACACCACATCAGTTGCCGCGCGCAATGGCGCATCGGGCGGGGCGGGGCTTTACGGGTCGTCCAAGGCGTTCGTGCACAACGTCACGCGCGGCATGGCCAAGGAACTGATCCCCTTTGGCATCCGCGTGAATGCCGTGGCCCCCGGCGTGATCACCACCCCGTTCCATGAACGCTACTCGACCGAAGCGCAGTTGCAGGCGGCATTGGCCACCATCCCCGCAGGCCGTCTGGGCGTGGCGGCAGAATGCGTGGGCGCCTATCTGTTCCTGTCCAGCGCGGCGCTTTCGGGCTACATCATCGGTCAGGTGATCGAGGTGAACGGCGGGCAATTGATGCCCTGACGCGCTCAGGCGGCGTCGGTTTCCGCCGCCGCCGCGCCGGGGTTTTGGGCGTCAAAGGCGGCGCGGGCGGCGTCGATGGCGGCGTGATTGGCCAGCGCCCATTCTGCAAGGACGCCGAACGGACCGCGCAGCGAATGGCCAAGGTCGGTCAGTTCGTATTCCACCTTGGGCGGGATGGTCGGATGGTAATGGCGGCTGACCAGCCCGTCGCGTTCCAGATCACGCAGTGTCAGCGACAGCATGCGCTGAGAAATGCCCAATTCCCGCTTCAACTCGTTGAAGCGCTTGCGCCCGTTGCGCAGCGTGAAGATGACCAGCACGCTCCACCTGTCGCCGACGCGGGAGAGGACGGCATTGATCGTCTGGCATTGGCCCATTGATGTCTCACACACAGGCATCGCCGCCTCCCTTGGTATCAAACCTGTGACCCGGACACAAAAACGTGCGTTCTTGCGCCCGCCTGAAGGTTCGCTTTATGCATCAGGTATTGATTCCATACCATGGCGGCGACTCCGCTGCCAGTTGAAAGGACGATCTCCGTGCTGCAAGAAAAGCTGAATTGGCGCTACGCGACCAAGAAAATGGACCCCTCGCGCAAGGTGTCTGACGCCAAGCTGGCGCGCATTCTGGAAGCGATCCGCCTTGCCCCCACCTCCAGCGGGTTGCAGCCGTTCGAAGTCTTCGTCGTGACGAACCCGGATGTGCGCGCACAAATCCGTGCGGCGGCTTGGGATCAGGCACAAATCACCGACGGCTCGCATCTGCTCGTGTTCGCGGCCTGGGACAATTACACCGAAGCGCGGATTGACGCCGTGGTGGCAGATACCGCGTCCAAGCGCGGCGGGGCGAGCGACGCGCTGACCGGCTATTACGCCAACCTCAAGGCGCAATACCTGCCGCGTTCGGCAGACGAAAACCACCAGCACGCGGCGCGTCAGGCCTATATCGCCTTTGGCCTTGGGTTGACGGCGGCCGCCTTCGAAGAGGTGGATGCCACCCCCATGGAAGGCTTTGATCCCACCAAGGTGGATGAGATTCTGGGCCTGCGCGAAAAAGGTCTGCGGTCGGTCACGCTGTTGCCCATCGGCTATCGCGCGGCTGAAGGCGACTGGCTGCAAGGCCAAGCCAAGGTCCGCCGCGGTCTGGACCAGTTGGTCACCGAAGTCGCCTGATCCGTTCTGACGATTGCTGTTATTCCGCCCGCGTCTGCAAAGGCGCGGGCGTTTTGCTGTCTGCGCTCTGGCCTTTCTGCGCGGGTGCGGGAAAGATGCGCCAAACAAGGGGGCACGCGATGGATATGCTGATCACAGGGGCGAACCGGGGCATCGGGCTGGCCATGGCACGGCATGCCGTGGCGGGGGGTGCGCAGGTGATCGGCACGCATCGCGGGGCGACCCCTGCGGTTCCGGGCATCGACTGGCAGGCGTTGCAGGTCACCGACCCCGCCTCGCATCAGGATATGGCCGCACGGTTGGCGGGGCGACCGATTGACCTGCTGGTCTGCAATGCTGGCGTATTGCTGGATGGGCAAGAGACGCTCGACAGCGGTTATCCCGCCGCCATGTGGGCCGAGACTTTGGCCGTCAATGTCACCGGCGTGTTCCTGACGATCCAATCCCTGCTGCCGAATGTCCGCGCGGCCAAGGGCAAGATTGCCATTATCTCATCGCAGATGGGATCGGACACCAAGGCTCCGGGGGGCAGCTATATCTATCGCGCATCCAAGGCGGCGGCGCTGAACCTTGGCCGCAATCTGGCGACAGACCTGCGCGGCGACGGGGTTGCCGTGGGCATCTACCATCCCGGCTGGGTCCGCACCGACATGGGCGGGCCACGGGCGGACATATCCGAGGATGAGGCGGCGACCGGCCTTCTGGCCCGCTTTGCCGCGCTGTCACTGGCAACGACGGGCTGCTTTGAGAATTGGGACGGCAGGCCGCATCCGTTCTAGGCGGCGCACCCCGCTTTGGCCCAAGTTTCCTTGCGTCCCGCACGATAAGCCGCTATAGGCCCCGCATCCTGAAGGGCAGGGCGCGTGGGTTCGGTTTTCCGGCCCCTGTTGCCGTTGCCACAAAGGGCCAGCCAAAGACCGGCGGAGCCAACCGCATGGCCAGAAATCATCGGTAAAGGAAAAACTCGCACATGTGCGCCAAAGCTACCATGGAAGACTTCGAAGCCCTGCTCAAGGAAAGCTTCGAGATTGACACTCCCGAAGAGGGAACTGTTGTCAAAGGCCGCGTCATCGCCATCGAGGCAGGACAGGCCATCATCGACGTCGGCTACAAGATGGAAGGCCGCGTCGACCTGAAAGAATTCGCGAACCCCGGCGAGAACCCGACGATCAACGTCGGCGATGAAGTCGAAGTGTATCTCGACCGCGTCGAGAATGCGCGCGGCGAAGCCGTGATCAGCCGCGAGAAGGCCCGCCGCGAAGAAGCCTGGGACCGTCTCGAAAAAGCCTATGCGTCGGAAACCCGCGTCGACGGCGCGATCTTCGGCCGCGTCAAGGGTGGCTTCACCGTCGATCTGGGCGGTGCCGTGGCCTTCTTGCCGGGTTCGCAGGTTGACGTTCGTCCGGTCCGTGACGCTGGCCCGCTGATGGGCATGAAGCAGCCGTTCCAGATTCTGAAAATGGACCGTCGCCGTGGCAACATCGTTGTCTCGCGTCGTGCGATCCTTGAAGAATCGCGTGCCGAACAGCGTGCCGAAGTCATCGGCAACCTGACCGAAGGCCAGTCCATCGACGGCGTCGTGAAGAACATCACCGAATACGGTGCCTTCGTTGACCTCGGCGGCGTTGACGGCCTGCTGCACGTGACCGACATGGCATGGCGCCGCGTCAACCACCCGTCGGAAATCCTTGCCATTGGTGAAACTGTCAAAGTGCAGGTCATCAAGATCAACAAGGAAACCCACCGCATCAGCCTCGGCATGAAGCAGCTTCAGGCCGATCCGTGGGATGCCGTGGAAAAAGCCTATCCGATCAGCTCGGTCCACAAGGGCCGCGTGACCAACATCACCGATTACGGCGCCTTCGTGGAGCTTGAGGCCGGTGTCGAAGGTCTGGTCCACGTCTCGGAAATGAGCTGGACCAAAAAGAACGTGCACCCCGGCAAGATCGTCTCCACCTCGCAGGAAGTGGACGTCATGGTGCTGGAAATCGACAGCGCCAAGCGCCGCGTGTCGCTGGGTCTCAAGCAGACCATGCGCAACCCGTGGGAAGTCTTCGCCGAGCGTAACCCGGTTGGTGCGACCATCGAAGGCGAAGTCAAGAACATCACCGAATTCGGTCTGTTCATCGGTCTGGAAAACGACATCGACGGCATGGTTCACCTGTCCGACCTGTCGTGGGACCAGCGCGGCGAAGACGCCATCGCCAACTATCGCAAGGGCGACGTGGTCAAGGCCTCCGTCACCGAAGTCGACATCGAGAAAGAGCGTATCTCGCTCTCGATCAAGGCTCTGGGCGACGACACCTTCACCGATGCCGTTGACGGCGTGAAGCGTGGCTCCATCGTCACCGTCGAAGTCACCGCCATCGAAGAAGGTGGCGTCGAGGTGGAATACAACGGCGCGAAGTCCTTCATCCGCCGCTCTGACCTGTCGCGTGACCGCGCCGATCAACGCCCTGAGCGTTTCTCGGTCGGTGACAAGGTGGATGTCCGCGTGACCAACATCGACCCCAAGACCCGTCGTCTGGGCCTGTCGATCAAGGCGCGCGAAATCGCCGAAGAGAAAGAAGCCGTGGAACAGTACGGTTCGTCCGACTCGGGCGCCTCGCTGGGCGACATCCTCGGTGCCGCGCTCAAGGGCGGCAACTGATCCCGGAACGGGCGGGCCATCTGGCCTGCCCGCTGACGCCATCGAAAGGCCCCGTGCATCGCGCGGGGCCTTTTCCTTTCGATTCGCACGCGGGCGGTTCCGGCTGATGGAACGGCGCGCAATCCTTCCCGCGCCGGGCGAGTGAACGGGTCTGAGGTGATCCTTGCGCCACAGGGGCGGGGGCTTTGCCCCGATGCGCGACCCTATCCCTCCGAGACTCGCCGTGAAAACATTTGTGCCAAGGCTTTTTTTGCATATAGTTCCCGGACAATAACGACAGGCGCCCATGAATGGCTGCCATACGGGGGGACGACGACGGATGATCCGGTCTGAACTGATCCAGAAGATCGCTGACGAGAATCCGCATCTCACACAGCGACACGTAGAGCGGATCGTGAACACGGTCTTCGAAGAAATCATCGAAGCCCTCGCCAAAGGCGACCGCGTCGAATTGCGCGGCTTCGGTGCGTTCTCGGTCAAGGCTCGTGATGCGCGCGTCGGCCGCAACCCCCGCACCGGTGAGGCTGTGACGGTCGATGACAAGAAGGTTCCCTTCTTCAAGACCGGCAAATTGCTGCGCGACCGGCTGAACGCCAAAGCCTGACCCCAACGACCGGGGGCGGGATGCGCGCGCGGGCTTGCGCCCCGCGCGTGGCGGCGCAATAGTCGGGTCTTATCAGATGGGGCCCGGCATGATCCGCATTTTCCGCTATGTTCTGTTGTTCCTTGCCGCGGTCGCGCTGCTGACTGTCGCGCTGGCCAATCGCGGCGTGGTTGAGGTGCGCTTGCTGCCCGAAGGGTTGGCCGCGCTGACCGGCCTGTCCTTTGCCCTGCAAATCCCGCTGTTTCTGGTCCTGTTCGGCGGCATCGCCCTTGGCGTGCTGGTGGGTTTCGTCTGGGAATGGGCGCGCGAACACAAGCACCGCAGCACTGCAACCAAATCCTCGCGCGAGGTGGCGCGTCTGGAACGCGAACTTGCCGTGATGCGCGATTCCTCATCGACGCCCAAGGATGACGTTCTGGCGCTGTTGGCGAAACCGGCGGCAAAGTGATGTCAGACATCCGCGTCAAGATTTGCGGTCTGCGGACCGAGGCTGATGTGTTGGCCGTCGCCGCCGCAGGGGCCGCTTATGCCGGTTTCGTGTTCTTCGCCAAATCGCCCCGCAATGTGACGGTGGATCAGGCGCGCGGGCTGGCCCTGATCGCGCCGCCGGGTCTGGCCAAGGTGGCGCTGACCGTCGATGCCGATGATGCCGCGCTGGATGCCATCGTGGGTGCCGTGCCCTTGGACATGTTGCAACTGCATGGCCACGAATCCCCTGACCGGGTGGCAGCGGTTCGCGCGCGCTATGGTCTGCCGGTGATGAAGGCGGTCGGTGTGGCGGACGAAGGCGATCTTGCGGCGCTGATGGATTACAGCCTTGTGGCGGATCAAATCCTGATCGACGCCAAGCCGCCGAAGAATGCCGACCTGCCGGGGGGCAATGGCCTGTCCTTTGATTGGCGGCTTGTGGCGCAGCGCCGCTGGCTGCGCCCGTGGATGCTGGCCGGTGGCCTGACGCCGGACAATGTGGCCGAAGCGATCCGCCTGACCAATGCACGGCAGGTCGATGTGTCGTCCGGTGTCGAATCCGCGCCGGGGGTCAAGGATGCCGCCCGCATCGCCGCCTTTGTCACGGCGGCAGGTGCCGTCTGAGCATGGCCTATTTCGCCAACCGCGACGTCAACCGCATCTATATCCACGCAGCATTGCAGGCCTTTGCCACCTATGGCGGCGAATCCTTTGCTTTTGTCTATCTGCTCAAGGCGGGCATCCCGGCACCTGTGGTATTGCTCGCCATCGCCGCGATGTTTGGCAGCCGGATGCTGTTTCGCACCCTCGTTCTGCCGCTGGTGCGCCGTGTCGGCCTGCGCCGCGCCTTGGTGCTGGCGATTCTGGCCGAGGCGGCGACCTATCCTATCCTGTCGCAGATCACCGGGACAGGGCCGCTTTTGGTGGTCTATCTGGGGCTTTGGGCCTTCAGCAGCAGCTTTTACTGGACGACCTACCATTCCTACGTCGCCCTTTTGGGCGACAACCACGCGCGCGGGGCCCAGACCAGCGCGGTAGAGCTGATCGGAATGGTCATGGGAATCGCCGCCCCTGCCGTGACGGGACTTCTCCTGACCGCCTTCAGCCCCATCATCGCCTTCGGCACCGTCGCCATTGCCATGGCGATGTCCACCTTGCCGGTGCTGGCCGGTCCTGACCCCACGATCGAAGATCACGCCGAGATGCCCCGGGCGACCCGCCGCGCGGCGCGGGTGATCCTGTTCGCCGACGGGCTGCGCAGCGGGTCGTTCCATTTCACATGGCTGATCGCACTGTTCCTGACGCTGGGTTCCAGCTTTGCGGCCTATGGCGGGGCGATGGCGCTGACCGGGCTTGCGGGGGCCTTGGGGGCCTTGGTGCTGGGCCGCGCCATTGATCTGGGCAGCGGGTTTGGCGCGGTGCGCATCGGCTTTGCCGCGCTGACGGTGGCGGCGGTGGCACGGGTGATCGGCTGGCCTGTGCCCGCGCTGGCCATCGGGGCCAATGTGGCCGTGGCGCTGGCTTGGCCGCTTTACGCCACGGCCTTCAATTCGCGGGTCTATACCCTTGCGCGGCAATCGCCCTGCCCCTTGCGCTTTCACATCGTGGCCGAAGGCGGCTGGGACATGGGCACATGCCTGTCCTGCCTTGCCGCCGCAGCGCTTCTCTGGGCCGGGTTTGACTATTCCATCCCGCTCTCCATCGGTGTCCTTGCCTGCGTCTTGGGCTACCTGACCATCGCCCGCACCTTCGCCCCTGCGCGCTGATCCTGCGGCTTCCCCGTTGCTCAAATATCCTCGGGGGGTGAGCGCGGCACGCGCGAGGGGGGCTGAAGGCCCCCCTTTCCCCGCACGCCCAAGGGCGCTACATCAGCGGTCGCATATCAGGGTGAGGGACTGCCATGGCCGAGGACGGAATCAACAGCTTCATGACCGGGCCGGACGAATCCGGACGTTTCGGCATCTTCGGCGGGCGTTTCGTGTCGGAAACCCTGATGCCGCTGATCCTCGATCTTGAGGCGCGCTATGAATTCGCCAAGACCGATCCGACCTTCTGGGCCGAGATGGACGATCTTTGGAAAAACTACGTCGGCCGCCCCTCGCCGCTCTATCTGGCGCAGCGCCTGACGGACCACCTTGGCGGGGCCAAGGTCTACATGAAGCGCGACGAGTTGAACCACACCGGCGCGCACAAGATCAACAACGTGCTGGGCCAGATCATCCTTGCCCGCCGCATGGGCAAGACCCGGATCATCGCCGAAACCGGGGCAGGCCAGCACGGGGTGGCGACGGCCACGGTCTGCGCCAAGTTCGGCCTGCAATGCGTGGGCTACATGGGCGCGCATGA
>NKIT01000090.1:8038-16615 GCA_002256185.1 Rhodobacteraceae bacterium PARR1
CTGCGCCAAGTTCGGCCTGCAATGCGTGGTCTACATGGGCGCGCATGACGTCGAACGTCAGGCCCCCAACGTCTTTCGCATGAAGCTCTTGGGCGCAGAGGTGATTCCCGTCACCTCGGGTCGCGGCACGCTGAAAGACGCGATGAATGACGCGCTGCGCGATTGGGTCACCAATGTGCGCGACACCTTCTATTGCATCGGCACTGTGGCCGGTCCGCATCCCTATCCGGCGATGGTGCGCGACTTCCAGTCGATCATCGGCAAAGAGGTCCGCTGGCAGATGGAAGAGCAGGAAGGTCCGGGCCGCCTGCCCGACACCATCATCGCGGCCATCGGGGGCGGCTCAAACGCGATGGGCCTGTTCTACCCCTTCCTTGACGACCCAAGCGTGAACATCATCGGGGTTGAGGCCGGGGGAAAAGGCGTCGATGACCGCATGCAGCATTGCGCCAGCCTGACCGGTGGCCGCCCCGGCGTGCTGCACGGCAACCGCACCTATCTGTTGCAAGACCCCGATGGGCAGATCCTTGAGGGCTTCTCGATTTCGGCGGGTCTGGATTATCCCGGCATCGGCCCGGAACATGCGTGGCTGCATGACATCGGGCGGGCGAAATACGTCAGCATCACCGACGCCGAGGCGCTGGAGGCGTTCCAGCTTTGCTGCAAGCTCGAGGGAATCATTCCCGCGCTGGAACCCTCGCATGCGCTGGCCCATGTGATGAAGATCGCGCCGACCCTGCCACACGACCACATCATCGTCATGAACATGTGTGGCCGGGGTGACAAGGACATCTTTACGGTGGCCAAACATCTTGGTCAGGATATGAAGGTCTGACCCCCTTTACATGACGCAAAACCGCCCCGCAGGTCCGCCCTGCGGGGCTTTTTCATGCGCTCTGGGGGCAGTGCCCCGCCTTAAACCCGCCTTTGGCCGAAAGTTTATGGGCGCAAACCTGTGGTTTACCGGGCCGGGCCTAAACCTGCGGTCAATTTCCGGGCGGTGTGGAACCGGGTTTGCAGGGGTCACGCCGAACGGATGGCGCAACAGAGGGCGTATCGGGGGGCAACCGATGATCCGCCCCCGACCACCAAAGGAGCACAAAGATGAGAGCACCCTACAGCACGTTGCTTTTGACCGCCCTGATTGGCGTGGCAGGCACGGCACAGGCCCAATCCACTGGCCTGACCCGCAGCGCCATCGAAACCGCCTATGCGGAATTCGAGCGGATCGAAATCGCCTTCGGCCCGACGCAGGTCAAGGTCGAGGCGGTCGACGCCCAGACCGGCCAAGTGGTCGAAGCCATCTATGACCGTGCCACCGGCGCGATCCTCAAGGAAGAAACCAGCAGCATCGCAGGCAGCGTGGGCACCGGGATCGAGGTGAAAAGCCGCACCGAGGATTTCGTCCGCGTCCGCGCTTCGGACAACGCCGATGACGGGCTGGACCGCGCCTTTGACGACAACCCCAAGGGCGACGATGATGACGGCATCGACGACACGACAGGGGGCGATGACAGTGACGACGACAGCGCGGGGTCGCGCTCCAACGCGGCGGCGGCGCATGATGCCAATGATGACAAGGGTCGTGGCAGGGGTCGGTCCGGCAGCGGCGGGTCTGATGACGATGGGTCTGATGATGACCGTGGCGGCGACCGTTCGGGCAAAGGCGGGTCGGGCAACGGCGGGTCGGGCAAAGGTGGATCGGGCAACGGCGGGTCGGACGACGATGGCGATGATGATTGATCACCGCGCCTGATGAAATTGGCCCCGGTGCTTGCCGGGGCCTGCGACTTGGCCGATAAACGGCGCAGGGATGCCCGAAAGGGGCAAGGCAAATGACGCGAAGACCACTTTTCTTGGCTGTGATGCTGGCGGGCGTTCTGTCCGCCTCTGTCGCCTTGGCCGATTACGAACAAGACATCGTGCGCCAGTTGCAGGACATGGGATTTTCAAAGGTTGAGGTGTCGCGCACCCTGCTTGGACGGGTGCGGATCACCGCCGCCGGGGCCGATGGCACGCGCGAAATCATCCTGAACCCGAACACCGGCGAAATCCTGCGTGACCTGTGGTTGCGGCAGGACGGTCGCGCATCGGACCGGGCGCTTCTGGACGGCTCCAACCGCGACGAAGGACGATCCGGCAGCAGCGGATCATCCGGCAGCGATGACGACGACGATTCGGGCAGCAATTCGGGAAGTTCGGGTAGCAACTCGGGTAGCAGCTCTGGCAGTGACTCTGGCAGCAACTCGGGCAGTTCGGGTAGTAACTCCGGCAGCAATTCCGGCAGCAACTCTGGCAGCGGCAACTCTGGCAGCGGCAAATCCGGCGGCGGGTCCGATGACAGCGGCAAGGGTGGCAGTGACGATGGTGGTGGTGACGATGACGGCGATGATGACTGATCATCCGTCCCATTTGGATTGACGCACGTGCTCAGGACCAGTGTGATTGTCCTTGTGTTTCTGGTGCAGGCGCTTTGCGCGCTGTTCTTCGTGTCGGATATCCTGTCTTCGCTGTTTGGCATCTACACCCGCCCCTTGGCGTGGGAATTGCGCGAGATGCTGGAAATCGGCGCAGCGGTCGGTCTGGTGCTGGGCCTTGTGCTGGGCGGGGTGCTGATCCTGTCCTCTTTGCGCGCGCGCAACGTGGCGCAGGAACGGCTGCGCCGCGCCTCGGGCGCCTTCATGGATTTGCTTGAGGAACGCTTCACCCTGTGGGGCCTGACCCCGGCGGAACGCGATGTGGCGCTGTTTGCGATCAAGGGCCTGTCCACGGCGGAAATCGCCACGCTGCGCAACACGTCCGAGGGCACGGTCAAGGCGCAGACCAACGCGATCTATCGCAAGGCCGGGGTGACCGGGCGACCACAGCTTTTGTCGCTGTTCATCGAAGACCTGATCGACCCGCCCGCCGCGACAGAGAGGCCGAAAAGCGCTGCCTAATCCAATCGCGGCGGCGCTCCGGCGGCGCGGTCCATCACCCCCTTCCGCAGGCCGCGCCCGATGCGATGCGCCAGCGCCGACCATGCGTCGGCGGTTTCAGGCGGCAATGCGCGGCGCATGACGGAGTCGAACAATCCCAGCCAGACATCGAACATCCCCGCCCGCACATCGCCTGCCGCCTGATGCACCAGCATCGGGTTTCCGTTGTAATCGCGCTCATGCAAAATGGCATTGCGCCAGAAGCGGATGATCTTGTCCTCATGCGCGGGCCAGTCGGTCACATGGGCGGCAAAGACCGGGCCAAGGCCGGGGTGTTCGCGCATCACGGCATAAAATTCATGCACCACGGCGGCGATCTGGTCGTCGGTGATGGCAAAGCGCGGCGGTTGGATGGGGCGGGTCATGCGCGCAGCATCCGCCGCTTGCGGCAAACGCTCAAGCCCCGCGAATGTCGCAGGGATCAGTCAGAGAGATCGACCGCATAGGGTTTCAGCACCGACAGCGGCACGATGTCCAGCGTGCGGATATGGGTGGCACGCAGGCGCACCAAGGGGGCTGCCCCTTCCTCATGCGCTTGCAGGAAACGCGCGGCGCACAGGCACCAGCGATCCCCGGCCTTCAGCCCGGCAAAGCCGAACTCTGGCCGAGGGGTGGACAGGTCATTGCCAAGGTATTTTGACAGGGCAAGGAATTCGTCTGTCATGGTGGCGCAGACGGTGTGCAGCCCCCGGTCCATCGGGCCTGTGTCACAGCATCCATTGCGGAAAAAGCCCGTGACCGGCGCGGTGGAGCATTCCTCCAACGGGCCGCCCAGAACATTGACGGATGCGTCTTTCATCTTTGGCCCCTGTGATGTGCTGAAGCGGAACTTATCCTGCCTGTGCCGACTGTCCACCCACGGCGAGGAGTTGAGCCAGAAAGCGGGGCTTTGCCTGCGGGAAAACTGCGGTAAGGTTGTCCCGTGCGATTGCGGGTGCGGGGTTCAGGCCGATGGATATGTTTGTTTTGGTGGCACTAATCGTGCTGGCCATCCCGATTGCGCTGGTCTGGGTGATCGTCAGCCATTCCAGCCTGTCCACCCGCGTCCGCAGGCTGGAGGCAGAAGTTGCCGCACTGCGGGGGGCGTCTGCTGTGGCACGGGCGGCGCTTGCCCTCGAACCTGCGCAGACCGAACCCGCCCCGCCACAGTCAGCCCCGCCACAGTCAGCCCCGCCACAATCAGCAATCCCACAAACTTCACCGACCGCCCCCCCGCCTGTCGCCGCGCCGTTGGTGACAGAGGCAGAGGTGTTGGACCCGATCGCCGAACCAACCCCCATCGCGGCAGAGGTTATGCCGGCACGTCCTATCACCACACAAGCGCTGCCCCCCCGCCAACCCGATACCTTTGACCGGCTTGGCCGCTGGCTGCGCGACAATTGGGTTTATGCCGTGGCGGCGGTGTCCCTTGCGGCGGCAGGCGTTTTCCTTGTGCAATACGGGATGGAGCGGGGCCTTCTGCCCCCCGGCCTGCGCGTGCTGGCAGGTATCGCCTTTGGCCTGACCCTGATCGGGGTGGGTGAGGTCGTCCGCCGTCGCTATGGCGACGGGCCGGATGGGGCCAGCGCCTATCTGCCCTCGGTCTTTTCCGGTGCGGGGATCATCTCGGTCTTTGCCGCGCTGCTGGCGGGACGGTTGATGTATGGCCTGATCGGGCCAGAGGTGACCTTTGCCGGGTTGGTGCTGACCGCGCTTGCCGCTGTCGTGCTGGGCTGGCTGCATGGGCCGCTGCTCGCCGCTTTGGGGCTGGTGGGTGCCTCTGTCGCGCCCTTCCTGACCGGCGGCGGGACCGAGGCGCCGTCCTGGCTTGTGGCGCATTACCTGATCGTCGCGGCACTTGGGCTGGGTATCGACACGCTGCGGCGTTGGGGCTGGGTGTCGGTGCTGGCCTTGGGTCTGGCCTATCTTGGGGGGGCTGCCACCGTGCTGGCAGGGGCAGAGGTTGCGGCCTATCTGCTGTTCAGCGTCGCGCTGGTCGTGCTGGCCATCGCCATTCCGGCGCGTGGGCTTTGGCCGGATCAGGGCGGCCCGTCCTTGGTCGCGGTGCTGCGGACGGGGCGGCTTGCAGACCTGACCTTTCCGATGCGGCTGGCCATCGGCGCGATGGCGGCCACGACCGCAGGCTTGATCCTGCCCGCCGCTGATCCGGGGACAGGGATGCTGGCCTTTGTCCTGCTGGCAGGGCTTGGCGTCGCACTCCTGATTTGGGCCGACCGCACCCCGGCGCTGCATGACCTGTCGCTGATCGCGGCGGCGGGCTTTGTCCTGCGCATGGGGTTTGAGGCGACGCAGGCCGGAACGCTGTGGATCGATTTCCTCAAATCCGCCCCGGACGGATCGGTGCCAGAGGTGGGGGTGGCGCTGCCTTCTGCCCCGCTGACCGTCACGATCCTGATGGCGATGGCGGCGGGCTTTGGTCTGGCGCTGGCGCTGCGGTCGCGGCGCGGCACGGATCACCCGGCCACCGTGGCGGCAGCCGGGGCGGCACTGCCCGCGCTGGCCGCCCTGATGGCCGAGGTGTTGTGGCAACCCACGCTGGTGCTTGGTCCCTATCCTTGGGCGCTGCATGTGATTGCGATGGCGGCGGTGATGGTTGGCCAGGCCGCAATGATGGCGCGGCTGGAACCGGCAGACCCCCGCCGCCGCACCGCCCATGCCGTCCTGTCGGCACTGGTGCTGATCGGTCTGGCGCTGTTCATCCTGACCACCAAGGCGGCACTCTCGCTGGCACTGGCGCTGCTGGTCGCCGCCGCGGCGTTGCTGGACCGCCGTTTCCGCCTGCCAGAACTGTCTTGGGCGCTGATGGCCGGTGTGGTGGTGATCGGCTATCGGCTGACGGTCGACCCCGGCATCGCTTGGACGCAGGAAACACCATTTCCACCACTGCTGTCGGTGCTGCTGGCCTATCTGGGTCCGGTTGCAGGCTTTGCGGTGGCGCTTTGGGCGATCCGGGGCACGGGGCGCTATTCAGCTTGGGCCTTTCTCGAATCGGGCTTGGCGGCGACGCTCGCTCTGCTGGCAAATGTGCTTCTCTTGCGCTGGGTCTCGGATGGGGCATCGTTCCTCTTGGCCTCCAGCCTTGCCCTGCCGTGGCTGGTGCTGGCCTTGGTCCAACTCTACCGCCTGCGGCTTGATGGGCCGTTGCGCCTTGTGCGGCTGGTCATCGGCGGGATTGCCGGGGCCTCGGCGGCGCTGGCAATGGCGACAGCAATCGTGCTGAACCCGGTCTTGGGGGCAGAGCCTGTCAGCGGCCCCCTGATCCTTGACACCCTGTTTGTCGCCTATGCCCTGCCGGGGCTGTTCCTGCTGGCCGCCTTGCGCGTCATGGGCCATCTGCCGCCGCTGTGGCGTAGGGCAATGACCGGGGCAGGGGCGGTGTTGACGGGGCTTTATATCCTGCTGGAAATCCGCCGCTTTTGGCGCGGCGATGATCTTTCCGTCCCCGGCACCAGTCAGGCAGAGCTTTACACCTATACCGTTGCGATGCTGATCCTTGGCGCGGCGCTGCTGTGGCGGGCGATCACCACCGGGTCACAAACCACCCGCCGCGCGGCGATGGCGGTGATCGGTCTGACAGCGGCCAAGGTGTTCCTGATCGACGCAAGTGGCCTGTCGGGTCTGACGCGGGTGTTTTCCTTCCTTGCGCTTGGTCTGTCGCTTGCGGGGCTTGCCGCTTTGAACCGTTGGGCCGCGTCACGGTCTGGACCTGAGCGGACCCCGCCGCTATAAGGCGCGCATGACCCTACGCCCTGAAACGCTCGCCGCTTATGTGGCACGAATTATTGGCCCGGCGCGCTGACCCAGCCGCCGGGATAGAGTGCGTTTCACTGGCGCGTTGCGCGCCGCCCCCCTTTGCCAAAGCCCGAAGGACCGCCGCCCATGTGCGCCGATACGCCTGACTACCGTTCCACCGTTTTCCTGCCCGAAACCGAGTTTCCCATGCGTGCGGGCCTGCCGCAGCGCGAGCCTGACTGGCTGGCCCGCTGGGAAAAGATCGGCATCTACGACCGCCTGCGCGAACGCGGGGCGGCAGAGGGCCGCACACCGTTTGTGCTGCACGATGGCCCGCCCTATGCCAATGGCCATCTGCACATCGGCCATGCGCTGAACAAGATCCTCAAGGACTTCATCGTCCGCAGCCAGCAGATGCTGGGCCGCGATGCGCGTTATGTGCCGGGCTGGGATTGCCACGGCCTGCCCATCGAGTGGAAGATCGAGGAACAGTACCGCGCCAAGGGTCTGAACAAGGATGATGTCGATGTGGTGGCCTTCCGTCAGGAATGCCGCAAATTCGCCGAAGGCTGGATCGATATCCAGCGCGAGGAATTCAAGCGTCTGGGCATCACCGGCAAGTGGGAAGACCCCTACCTGACGATGCACTATCACGCCGAGGCGGTGATCGCCGATGAGTTCATGACCTTCCTCATGAACGGCTCGCTCTATCAGGGGTCCAAACCCGTGATGTGGTCCCCGGTTGAGAAAACCGCGCTGGCCGAGGCAGAGGTGGAGTATCACGACCACACGAGCCATCAGGTTTGGGTGCGGTTTAAAATCTCGAACCCGGCTGATGTCGTCGTCACCCTGCATGACAGCCCGGACAGTCCCATGTCGGGCCGCGAGATTGAATTGCTCGCGTCGCACGTCCGCGAATGGTTTACCGACGCGTCGGTGCTCATCTGGACGACCACCCCATGGACGATTCCGCAGAACCGCGCCGTGTCCTTCAATCCCGACATTGCTTATGGCCTGTATCAAATCTCCGAAGTTGCCGAAAACAGCGCGGTGCGGGTGGGTGAGCGTGTGATGCTCGCGGACAAATTGGCGCAAGCGGTATTTGCGACTGCGAAGGTCGTCCACGCAGAACGGCTGTGTAACCTGACTGTTTCCGAATTGTCGTCCTTGGTCCTCGCCCACCCCTACCGCGGCGTCGAAGGCGGCGCGGGTGAGTGGGACTTTGACGTTCCCATGCTCCCCGGCGACCATGTGACCGATGACGCAGGCACGGGCTTTGTCCATACCGCGCCCTCGCACGGGGATGACGACTATCAGATGGGTCTGAAATTCGGGCTGCCGATGACCTATAACGTCGAACCCGATGGCAGCTATCGCGCGGACCTGCCGCTGTTCGGTGGCCAGCACATCATCCTGCCCGATGGCAAGGAAGCCGTGATCCCGCGGGCCGACATCACCTCCCAAACTCCGGCCCTTTCAGTCATGCCGCCGATGGGTCAAATTCTGAAGCCCACCGAGCTCCGCGACCTCCTCGAATACCTGGCCACCCGAAAGTGAGAAAGCCGCCGCTTAACCTACCGCCATCGAAACTCCTCGCCGAATTTGTCCAATCGTCTCAGCCAGAGATCTAACAGTCGGGCAGGTTGGCAAAAGATGGCGTCATCGATTCGCCCGTGAAATGAAGAAGCCCCTTCGAACAATCGTGGTTGGCCTATTGCTCGTCGGAGGCGGCGGCAATCTCGCGATGACAACTGATAATTACATCGAAGTGAACTCTATGACGGGCTCTGTTCGAACCAGGACGCGATACGCTTACGTCTTCGAGACTCCATGGTCGCTTCGGACCACCTGGGTTGCGGATTCAGCG
>NKIT01000090.1:16732-17145 GCA_002256185.1 Rhodobacteraceae bacterium PARR1
AAGACGAGAGAAATGAGCTCGATGCCTTACCGGGCGCGAGCCAGCAACATCAACCCCGACTTCCCCCATGCCATTTCCAGAACATCCCATTCTCTTCTGGCTGTGGGTCGCCGCTGCAGTTGCGACGACCGTTTATCAAGGCTGGCGCTATGTCTGCGCGGTTCGATCGAGGCCGCGTTTCACAAAGGATGAGACAGTGTTCCAGGAATGGTTTGCCTCGGGGAACTCTCGGAAAAACCTCCTCACTCGGATTGGCGGTGCCCGCAATTGCCTGCGGCTTGTTGTGACACGGGACTTCCTTTGGGTGACCACTTGGTTCCCGATCTCCCTGTTCGCCACGTTCTACGATTTGGAACATGTGATCCCCCTGAGTTCGATCACGTCCGTGCAGCCGAAACGCTTCCTGGGCAGGG
>NKIT01000091.1:0-4023 GCA_002256185.1 Rhodobacteraceae bacterium PARR1
CGACACCGGCGCAAAGCCGGGCAGGGCGCGGCCCTTTTTCATGATCTTGTAGGAAATGGGCAAGGAGGCGGGGATCTCGCTGCCGGGGGTGGCGGCGCGCGTGCTGCCCGGCACGGTGAACTTCACCGAATAGTTCGGTTCTCCACGGCCACCTTCCGTGACTTGCAGAAAGTAGATGTTGCGCTGCGTCTCGACCGTCAGGTTGGTCGTGGCCCCGGCGACGACGGGCTTGATGATGAAAAGGTTGGCGCGCTCCAACTTGTCGATCTTGAAGCTTTCGAGATCTCCGATGGCGATGGACTGGAGTTTTTCACCCTCACCAAGCTCGACGAGGGTCACATTCCTGAGCCGCGTGTTGATCCGGTAGACCTGCCCTTCCTGATAGGTGGCATAGGTCACGCGGGCATCATGGCTGCCGGGCTTGGGTGCAGTTTCGGAAAAGGCGGGCAGGGCGGTCATCGAGATCAGAAGCCCGAATGCAGGAAGGGTCAGGGGATGAGTCATGTTATTCCTCCGTGGGGGCCAGGGTTTCTGCGGTGATGCGGTAGTCCGTCACCAGAAACCCGGTCGGGTTCTGCCAGACGAGATCGAGCGCGGTCTGTTTGGACGGCTCGAAGCGAAAGGTGACGGTCGCCGTGAATTTGCCGATCCGGTCGGGCACGCCTTCGCCATCCGACACCCAGGTCTTGGTGAAGCGCACCTGCGCGGTGGTGTCCGTCACTGGGGTGATCGACAGGACGTCGATGACCACTTTGGAATTCTGGCCGTAGAGCTTGGGCGGATAGTTGGCGTTGCCTTCCGTCCAAAGGCTCACCAGCCCTTGGCGGGCATTGCCCTCTGACCAGGTGTAGGCGCGCAAGATGCGGCTCTCGTTGTCGTGCTGGTCATAAGTTTCGCGGTCGGTGACATAGGCGAAGAGCAGGCTTTGCCGGATGGCCTCAGCTTGTTCGATCCCGGCCTTTTCGACTGCGACAACGCGTTCGGCGACGCCTGTGTCTTTGTCGACGATGGCAAGGAAGGCCTCGGTCTGTTTCAAGGGGAGCAGTGTGACGACGGCAATCATGCCCATGAGACCGATGGCCAGCCCGCCGCCCGCCACGGCATAGGCGATGCGCTCGCGCTTTTTGACGCCGTAGAACATCTCGGCTTCGAGAAAACTTCTCAATTCAGGGGGTGAACCTGTCATCGTCTTGCTCCGGAAATGGGGATTTGCGCGATCGGCAGTTGTGCGGCTTGGCCAGTTCGTCAGCGTCAACTGTCGCGGATGAATTGGCCAAGCCGCGCCCTTGCGGCCTGACCGCGCTCGGCATCGGACCGCGCCTGATCGCGCAAATGGTGGTGTTCGGTCTTGCCGTGCATGAATCCCGATCGCACCTCGTTCATTCGGCGCGCCGAATAATCGGAGGCCTTTTCCAAGGGCTTGCCCGCAACCCGCAGAGCCTGCGGTGCGATGCTCGCGAGGCTGATCTGGCCAGTAATGTGTGTCACGGCATTCGGGATCGCCATCAAGGCAAAGATCCCGACGAAGACGATGACGAAGAAGCCGAGGATCGAGCCGAGGTCAGTGACTGCATCCGCGTTTTGGAAGACGTCGTGGGCAACAGTGACGACAGCAACGATGACCCCGGCGGAGGCGACCGGATACATCAGATAGCCGATCATGGCTGAGAGCCAGGCCTCAAATATGCCCTTTGTCTTCTCGAAGATCGTGGCACCGATGGCGATCGGAGCAACCCCGAGGAGGAAAGCGATCATCAACTTCGAGAAGCCGACGATGAAGACATAGACCGCCATCAAGACGCCCAGCACAACATAGAGAACGGCAGCCACAAAGCCGCGCATGATCGATGACATCGCGGAAGACACAGAGTCGACGTTTCCGGCCATCATATTGGCCATGTCATCCATCGCCGCCGTGGCAGAGGCCCCAACGCCACTGCCACCCAAGCGGAAATACTCCAGCGCAAGCGCGCTCAAGCCGTTGCTGGCGGCCTCATAGATCTGGGTGAAGTTTGACCAGGTCAGCCCAAACATCAGGACCATAACGATCCGGAACGACAGCTGAACCGCGTCGCGCATTGAAATTCGGTAAACATTTAAGGCCGCGTTGATCCCGACCATGACGAGGAGCAGGGTCAACAGGCTGGTATAGAGTGGCCCGATCGCCCCCGCCGTCGCCTCGAAGTACTGACGACCAGCGGAGGTGATCGCCGAGTCCAGCGTCGCCAGTATGGTCGAGACGCTGTCCATCAGAAGCTGCCCCCGCACATGGTCTCCGCGATCGGGAATAGGGCATTCGATGCTTCAAAGACCTCGAGCGTTTGCTGCCAGGTCAAGCGCTCGACGGACTTGGCCCTGCGCAAACTGGCTGCCAGGGACTCGACATCGTCCCAGCTCGCGACCTTCCCGGCACAAGAGCAGTCCTGAGTTTGAACCACATTCCTGACCTTTATGAGCCCGTAAATATCCCGATAGGCGCGGGCTTCGGTGCCCTTCTGCGACAGCTCATACTCAGCCGGCCAATTTGCCCGGCAGTTCCGGAATTCTTCGTTCACTGCTTCCGGGATCGGCTGGATATCTTCCGGTATCTCGACCTTCGGCAAGACGTCGAGATAGGCGTCCTCTTGGGCAAGGTCTGTCGGGGCAGGGGTTTCGGCCCAAGCCGCGGTTGAGATGATTGCGATCAACCCAAAGGCACCGCCCATCAGTCGCGCTTTGAAAGCATTGGCCATGCTCATTCTCCCCCAAGGACTTTGATGAACTTCTGCTCTTCGGCGGCGGCGGCGGCATCCATCACGCCGGCCTCGCCCATGCCCATCAGTTGCGCGGATTCCATGTTCCAGATATTGGCGAGTGCGATCGACAATTCTGCCGTCACGCGGGTGTTGAGGTCGATGGCCTCTTTCAGCCCTTCGGTGTCGGGGATTTCCTGAACAAGATCGTGGACCCGCTCGAGGCTTTCGGAGGCCTTGACCGAGGAGGTTTCAGCCGCTGCTGAGAGGAAGGCCGCTGTATTGGCCTGCGTGCCGATCCGTGCGGCACCCTCGTCTTCGCTGTTCGCCAGAGTATCGACGGTGGCCACATCAAGCCCGGCAGAAGCGAAGAACTCCGAGACATACTGGGCGGCAGGCTTGTCGCCGACCTTGCCGGATGTGGTCATCAGGGAGTACTTGCCATCTTTCGCCGAGATCAGGCCGCCGGTCAGATCAGCTACATCGGGCAGGATGTCGTCAAAGAAGGTATCCGGGTCTGGAATACCTAAGGCTTCCAGGGTCAGCCCGTTGCGCAAGGCGTCAAGCTGGGCCTTCAGGGTGGCAATCTGTTCGATCTGCTTCAGGATCTGCTCATCGAGTTTAAGGTTCGAGGCGATCATCTCCTTTACCTGTAACTTGGCCTCGGTCAGCACTTCGCCGATTTTGGCGATGCTGGTGAGGTCAACCGTCGGCACACCCTGCGCGAGGGCAGGGGCCGAGGAAAGCAAGGCTGCTGAAATTAGAAGAGGGCCGAGACCCCGGACAAAATTGCGGATCATTCGGAACCACCCTTCACTTTGATGAATGTTGCGTCGATGGCATAGGCCTGCAGCCAGAGGGCATATCGGGCCTGATCAACCTTTACGCGGGCCGCCTTGACCCGCTCGACCATGAGCCCGATCCGGACGGCTTCCGCCCGGGCGTAGCTGTTGAGGTCCAGAGCCTCTTTGGTCGATTTGGTCGTGGGGATGCGCTCGATGATGGCGCGCAGCCGTTTCAGCGAAGCCTCGATTTCGACGCTGGCATGCATGCCGTAATGCAGCCCTGCGTCTGATGTGTTGCTGGCCTCGGCGATCGCCATGTCGCGCGGATCGAAGGTGCCAACCTGATCCACGCCGGTGATCTTGCCAGCATAGGCATTGAAGAACCCCGTGATGCGGACGACGTAATTTTGCGTCTCTTCAAAAGGGGGGATGCCGCCATACTTGGTGACATTGCCGGGTCCAGCATTGTACGCAGCGAGGGCGAGCGGAACGGAGCCGAACTTGTT
>NKIT01000091.1:4033-17110 GCA_002256185.1 Rhodobacteraceae bacterium PARR1
CCATCCAGCTGCAGCATCGGGGCATCATAATAGGCGGGGTAGATCCCGAGACCCTTGGCGGTGTCCGGCATCACCTGCGTCAGGCCAAAAGCGCCAACCGGGCTGCGCGCCCCGATGGAAAACCCGGATTCCTGCTTCACGAGGCTCTGGAACCAGATGCGGAACTCGACCGGGTTCAACCCCGCGCGGGCAAGACCGGGGTGCCCTGCGTATTTCTGCGCTGTGGCCACGATCATCTCTTCGATGCTGGTCTTGGCATCGCCGAAAAGCCGGGCGGCATAAAGGTTGTTGTCCTCAACCGCATAGAGGACTTCCGCCTCGGCCCCGGGGATCACTTCGAGATCGCCGATCCACGGTGTCTGACCCGTCATCATCGCCAGCGTGGCATCCAGCGCGTCGAGTTGGTCCTGGTGCAGCTCATCGATGCGACGCTTCTTGTCGGCCTCAAGCTCGCGCCCGCCGGTCAGATAGGACATTTGCGCGATCTCCAGGCCGTGCTGGATGATAGATTTCGGGTCGACAATCGGCACGCCTTGCGCCGTCGCAGGCCAAGGCAGGACCGCCGCGCCCAAGGCCAATGCCCCGATCATGCCAAGAGGTTTATTCGCAGGGAATGACATCAAGGCTCGACGTGTTGCCGCGTGAGACAAGCGCCGCATCCGGGCTTGCGCCCTTGGTGGAAGTGGTCACAGTAGATCCAGCGGTGGCCCAGCAATTGGTCTTGGAAATCGGCACGCCAGTGCAGCCCGCAAGCCCCGAACATCCGAGTCCGATAATCAAGGTTATGTAATATATTGATTTCATTGGACAATCATTCCTTCCAGAATTTGGGCCGCGCTGCGTAGTCCGCACCAAAGGCATTCAGCCCGGCCTGACCACCGCCAAGCGCCGTCAGAAGCGGCCCCAGGGCTTTGAGATCGACATTCAGCACAGTCGAGCTGCGCGGCGTGCGCGACAGCACCATCCGCTGGCCCGGGATCGGGCTCAGGACAAAGTCCAACTCACCGTCGGTCAGCCGGAACCCATCATAGTCGGCACTTGCCGCTTCGCCGTTTGGGAACAGAAGTTGGTTCGGCAGCGCCTCGAGGATCGAGCGGGCTTTCGATCCGCGGATCTGGCTTGGAAACTGGGTCATCATCACCACGACGACGTTCTTCTTGCGCGCGGTCACCAGCCATTCGGCAAGCTTCTTGGCGAAATACTCGTCGTCGAGCACCTTCCAGGCCTCGTCGATCAGGATCAGCGTCGGCCGCTTTTCTTCGATCTGCATCTCGATGCAGCGGAAGAGATAGCCGAGGATCGCAGTGCGTTCGGTGCCGAGGTCGAGGATTTCTGTCAGATCGACGGCCGTCACATCATGGCTGGTGAAATCCACTACTGGCTCATAAGCCTCCCCAAAGACCCAGCCATAGCGGCCTTCCGGCCCCCATTCGCTGATCCTCTGCGCGAGATCGAGGCCGTCGCCGACATCCCCGAACAGTTCCTGAAACGCGCGGAAGTTGCGCAATCCTTCGCGGGCTTTGCCGTTCTGGGAAATGGCTGACTTGAGGGCCTCGGATTGCAGTGGGGTCATTGGTCCGCTGCGGGACTCGAGCAGTGCCACCAGCCAGTCTAGAAACCATGCCTCACCACGCTCACCGGATTCCGTGGCGAGTGGGTTCAACCCGGTTGGACGCCCAGCTCGTATTTCGGCATAGCGACCGCCAAGGGCGCGGACCGCCATTTTGAGGCCGGCTTCCTTGTCGAAGATGATCGTGCGGCCCCCTGCCCTTTGGGCTTGGGCTGCGAGGAAGGCGACAGTGGTGGTTTTGCCACCACCGGATTTGCCCAAAACGAGGGTGTGACCGTTGGTCGGTTCCGCCTTTGGGTCGCCGGGTTCATGGAAGCTGAACCGATGCAGCGAGCCTTGCAGCGTCTGAAACAGCGTGAGCGGCGTTTGCCATGGAAGCCGCGCAGCTTCCGTCCCGGTGTCGGCCGCATGCAGAGCTGCCATATCGGCGAAGTTCAGGGACGAGACCGTCATGTCGCGTGCCCGGTAATCCATATTGCCGGGGTGCATGGCGAAGAAGGCGGCCTCGAGCGCTGTGACTTCGCGAACCAACCGCATGCCGTTTTGATGTGCAATACCGCGAATGCGTGCGACTTCGGTGTCGAGAGCTGCCTGATCGCCTGCAAAGACCGTGATGGTCATCTGGTGGATGCCAAACCCGAGCTCGCCGCTTTCCGACTTATCGGCGGCCTCGAAGAGCTGCGCTTCGATCGTGGCTGCGATGTCCTCAGATGCCCGCATTTGGGCGACCCGGCGTTTCACGCGCTCGGTGATGCTGCCGCGCTCAATGGGCGTGTAGCTGTGGGTGATGATGGTGTCGCGGGACGCGCCCAATGCATCCAGCATGCCGGGCCAGGTCGAAGTGGCATAGGATTTGACATAAAGGACAGCGCCGACGCGAGGCGCGTCTGCGCCCTCTTCTACCGCAAACTGGCCTTTGCCAAACTGGATGGCGGCATCGCTGGCATCCTCAGCAATGATGCCGAAAGCGCTGCGGGGTTTGTTGCGGAGTTCGCCCGTCAAAAGCGAGGCATAGAACCCAATCAGACTGCCGTCACCGATCTTGAGGCGATGGGATTTCACGCCAAGCCCGGTCTCAAGGATCGAGACCACCTCGCGCAATTCTTCCAATCGCCGGCCTGTATCCTCACCCCAGACCTTGGCCGCCGCCTTGCCAAAGAGTGGCACCGCCAGCGGGGCAACCTGCCGCCGAACGACCGTCAGGATCAGCACGGATTCCTGCAGATTGCGGCGCTGCAGCTCGGAACTCCAAGCCCGGTCGATATCGGCGGCAAAGCTTTGGCCGAGGATGGGTGTCAGCGCCGCTTGGGCTGGGCGCATCATCCGGTGCAGATAGAAGCTGAAACGTTCATCCAGAGTGTCGAGGAGATGAGCGAAGCCGGCCCTCAGGGCGGTGATTGCGGATGACCCGGATGTAATCCCGTCGATGCCCGTCACCTCGAGCGAGATCATCAAGCCATTGTCGCGGGTGCGCACCACCTCGTCATCAAGCTCGATGACATAAGGCAGATGCGCATAGATCTTTGGGTCAGCAGGGAGCAACGCCCGCGCCCTGCCCTTCAACCCTTCCCGTTCAAGAAACATGACGCCGCCCTTTCCGCAGGATTGCCATCGGCGTGACCTGCATCATGACGGCAAAGACGTGGTGTCCGTTTGGGTTCACCTTGGTGGCCACGCGGGCAAGCCCGTACCAGATCGGGGCCGTCAGAAACCACCAGACTGGTTTGAAGAGAATGAAGGGCAGCACGGTCGCAGCCCCGACTGCCATGGCATAGGGCATCGGCAGGCCAAGGAACTTGGCTTGCCGCGAGAGCCCGAGGATGACCGCGCTTTTCTCCATTGGTCTGGTCTCGCCTCAGCTGAAGGACGAGCGCAGGTTGGCGACGATGGCGGGGCCGGCGAAGACGAGGAAGGCGCCAACCACGACGAGCGCCACCCAAGCCCATGAGATGCGGTTGAAGGCCGCAAGGAACCCGGTCACCACGAAGGCGATGCCGAAGAAGGCCGTCGCAAGCGTGCCCCGGAACGATGCCAGCACACCGGTTGCAACCGTCTCGGCTTTGGTGAAGACCACCTGCGCCAGAGCAGGCTCAGACTGCGACAGAAAAAGGGTGCAAAGGGTCAGGCCCAGAAGAGCCACGTGTTGGTTACGCATGAGGGGTTTGTCCTTCTAGGTTCAGAGCTCGGTGAGGATGCGGTCATAGACCGCCATCACCTTGACGATGTGGGATTGGGTCTCGGCGTAGGGTGGCACGCCGTCGTATTTGCGCACGGCCTCGGGGCCGGCGTTGTAAGCGGCAAGAGCAAGCTCCAGGCTGCCAAAGGCGGCCATTTGTTCGAGAAGATAACGCGCGCCGCCGTCAAGGTTTTCGATGGGGTCGGCAGGATCGACGTTGAGGTAATCAGCCGTGCCAGGCATCAGTTGTGCGAGGCCAAGGGCACCTGCATTGCTGACAGCCCCTTGCGTGTAATTGCTCTCGACCTTGATCATCGCTTGGAAGAAGGCGGACCATTCGGCAGGCGAAAGCTCGAGCCGCGCCAAGGCCGGATGATCCTGATAGCGGGTGGCAATCAGCCGGACCTGTGGCAGGACATCCCTTGGGGCAGCAACGTCCTTGGTGCTGTAGGTCACATCAGCGGCGGCCTCAGCCCCCCCCACTTCCCGGGTCCCTTCTTCAACTCGTTCAGGGCGGAGCGGTACAATCAGCTGCCCCTGCGCATCATAGCGCAGGACGGGTGAATCAAGTGCTGCAAGGTGGACTTCACCGCCCTGCCCTTCCGGATCATTCCAGCGGATCACTTCCGCCCGGGCGGCTCCGCATGCCAGTGCAGACAGTGCCAGCGACAGCAGGTACGTCGAGATGGTCGAGGTTGAGCTTGCCGAAGGCGAGGCCAAACATGCCGATTGGCGAGTTGACGATACGTTCCCGCGCAAGGGCCGTGACCAGCAGGAAACGCTCGCCCGTGGAGCTGACAACGTAAAACAGCCATTCCCCCGAGAACCGCTCGTCGGGGTTGGGCGCACTGACACACTCGATCTCAACAGTCGCTCCTTCGGATGCGGCCAGCTTGCGGAAGTCGCGCTCCAGCAAGACAGGCAATGCGCGCCGTTTGGTATTCATGGGGTCCCCTCGGATCATCTGTTGGGAACGTTGTATCGCAGATTTCTTTGTGAAGCGATGCCTAACAGAAAGTATGGCGTATTCAATATAAAAATGACAAACACGATAAAAGAAGGGTGCATGATCTATCCGGAGCTTGCTCCGGCGGGCGTGCCGTGCGGGCAGCTGCACCGGTCGGCCCTCGAGAAAATGGAGCCAAGTTGTGAGACGCAGACTTTGAGAAAAGCCCAAGAAATATTGGCATATTTGCGGATTCCCGCAGCGAATTCATCGGCAAGATTAGCACTTCCGATGCGCAGACGAGAGGTGCATCTGGCCTCGATCATTGTGGTCATGTTTGTGAACTCCGCAGCTTTCGCACAACCAAAGGTGATTCGCTGCCTGCCGCCCGAAGTGCCGGTCACCGACCTTCCAGAGGCGGTTCTCGCCGAGTACCGATCTGAAATCTCGGCCGAGTTCGAGGCCTACTTTGCGGCCGTCAGCACCCACATCACCTGTCTCGACACAGAGCGCAGTCGCGCTTTGTCGGAAGCCCGCGTGGCCACCGAGGCCTATTCCGCCTTCCTCAACATCCCCCCAGCCCAGAAGGACCTCCCGTGAAACCTCTCCTCCCTGCCCTGCTCCTTGGTCTTGGCCTCTCTAGCGCGACCATCACACCGGCAGCCGCCTACCCGGTCGACTGTGCGATCCTCTTGTGTCTTGCGGGGGGCTGGCCCGCGTCAGCCGAATGCGCTCATGCCCGCGCAATTTTCATCCGCCGTATAACGCCTTGGCCGATTGAACCGCCGCTGCAGATCTGGAACTGCCCAATGCGGGCGAGTTTCCGGGGCGAGCGGCGGCCTATTGAGCGCCTCTACGATATCGCATTCAGAACCGATCTACCTCCGGCAGCTTCGTCGCTCCCAGAAGTCTCAGCCGCGCCGATCCTTGTCGATGCTCAGGCCGATGTCGACATTTCTGATCCGGCTTTCGACTTCGTCCGCTCGATCCGGGTGTTCGAGATTACCTATCGCCAGAACCGTAGCTCCGACGGCGACTGCAATAGTTGGGGGACGGTTTACCTGGGCAGTTACGGCGAACAGGGTGACTATATCCGCAGGCGCAGCAGCATTTCCGCCGTACCGGAAGCCTCAGATTTTGGCATTCCGACCAGCTGCGGCAGTTACTGGCACCGGTCGGTCTTCGTCGAATGGCGGGACTATGAGGGCACCTACGGCCACGAAGAGGTGCACTACTAGCCGCACCACTCAGAGAGTTTGAACCCGCCCCAGAAACAGAAACGACGCCAGACCATAGGCCCGACGCCGCACTGATTTCCTCGTGGTAGTGGGAACTTAGCGCGAGCTTTTGGTCCGTCCAACCGGCTAATGATTTTGCCGGAACGAAATTCTATACGCTGCGGTCTGGTGTTGTCCCAAGACGGAACGACACATCATGCAACTCACGACCGGTGCCATCCTGCGCCGCATCACCGAAACCCCGCTCTCCACGGCGGCACACAAGCTCGCGACGATCATCCTCGATGGGATCGCCTGGAAGGACGGCTACAATGGGCTCGAACGCGGGACAGCTGCCTTCACGTTGGCGCATCTCGCCGACAAGATGGGGGTTTCGAGACAGCATCTGACGGCGCTCCTGGTCGAACTTGCGGCGTCCGGTTTGGCACTTGAGCGGTGGAAGCCGAATGGAAAGTTTGCGCCTTGGCTGTTCCGTTTCGGGGATGAAAGTAACACCGCGACCCTGCCAGATGTCGTGTCAGCCACAAGCGACACATCACTATCTAGAGATTCTAAAAACAAAACTATATTCTCAGGGCATATCAACATCGATGAAGCGCGCAATGTGTTCGGAACATGCTGGGCAGAACTGATCAAGGCGACGAAAGCGATGTTGCCCTGCTGGAACGTTGACACACAGGCAATCTGGGAGAGGTTCCTTGCCTTCAACCGGGCACGTGGAAATGCCTGCGTTCCGGCTGGATACTTGCTCGGCTTCATGCGCCGTTGGCGGACCAGTTCGTCACGTCCGGTTCCAGCGCCACCACTTGGGCCTGTGTCGCAGCAAAGTGCTGACCCGAAACAGAAGGAGCTTCACGAGCAGATACAGGCCGCACCAAGCGCCAACCGGCAGTTTCATGCGTCGGATCTGTGTAGGCTAATCGGTCAGGCTGCCTACGAAGCCCGTGTCCGCGCTATCGTCCATCAGTTCGGATGTCCTAAGTTCGCTGCAATCCTCGCGGTGCATGGAAGGGCGGTACTGGCAGGCGAAATTCTCCGGTAATGGGATTGATGGTTGCACTAGCTTCGTCAGATCGGGCGACGATTCGCTCAACCCATCGGTATCAACCTGATCGCGACATCAGACATCGGTTTGTGCTGTTTGACCGATCGCTTATTCTGAGTACGACGATCACGCACCTCTGGGCGCAAACAAGATGAGCGCTGCACCGAGAAGACAGAGCACAGCCCCGCTCAAGTCCCAAGTATCCGGGCGTTGTTTCTCCACTGCCCAGAGCCAGACGAGCGACGCAGCAATATAGACGCCACCGTAGGCGGCAAAAGCGCGCCCTGCGAAATCCGACGGCGCGAGAGTCAGGAGCCAGGCGAACACGGCAAGGCTGACCAAACCAGGGGCCAGCCATAGCGCGCTCGCTCCCTGTCGCATCCAGGCCCAGACCGCAAAGCAGCCCATGATTTCGGCCATGGCCGCCCCTGCGTAGATCAGGATGGTCGTCATGTTGAAGCAGCTCCCGGCAGATGGAAATCATCGAAAATGGCGCAAACTCCCGGGCTTCCGCTCCTGCAGCCTTCGTCGCAACGGACAAGGATCGCGGCAAGCGCGGACTCCAGCGCCTTCAATTCCGAGCGCTTCGCCCGCAGCGCCCGAATGTGTTCCTCGACGACCGGGCGCGCCGTGACGCAGGCGGTTGCAGGAGCTTCGGCTGCGGCCAGCAGATCCCGGACCTGCGGAATGCCCAAGCCGAAATCGCGTGCGCGCCGGATGAAGGCAAGCCGCGCCACGTCATTTGGCCCGTAGGTCCTGCGCCCTGCGTCGCTGCGTGGGGGCGGCGGCAAGAGGCCGATGCTTTCGTAGTAGCGAATGGTGGGCGGTGTGCAGCCGGACCTGTCCGCCGCCTGACCGATCGAGAGAGACATCACAGCCACCTTGTAGATTCATCTTGCTATTAAAGTAACTTTAAGTGCTACGCGGAAGCAAGCCATCAAACTGGAGGATTCCATGGTCTCGCGAAAACTTGCCATCACCGGAACGGTTGCCGCCTGCGCCGCCTGTTGTGCGCCACTTATCGTACCCCTTTTCTGGCCAATCCTGGCCGCTGCCGGTCTGGTGGGTGCCGGAGGGATTGGCGGCGGCTGGCTGGCCGGACTCAGCCTCGATGTCATCTTGTGTGGAGGCATTGCCTTGGCCGCGCTGGCCGGGGTTGCCGTCTGGCTAAGGCAACGACGCAAACGCACGCAGGTGCGGGCTTCGGACTTTGCCGAAGGCGCGCAATGCGATCTTAATGCCTGCGGACCGGCAAGTCGCGGGACGCTGGCCGACTGAGCCGCGCGGTGTCCAGCTTGATTACTGCGCCAACTCGGTCTCCGGATGGCGGTGATCGGTCGCGCAGAGGGAATGGTCTCCCAGCACTTCGATCACCCGGCAGTCGGCTATCTTCCCGCCTGCGCATTGCACGACCATGCGTTCGAGTTCGGCTTTCAGCGCGGTCAGGCGGGCAAGGCGGCTTTCAACTTCGGCCAGTTGCGCTCTTGCGATGGCATCGGCGGCGGCACACGACTGGTCGGGTCTGTCCGAGAGGCTGAGAAGGTCGCGGATCGCTTCCAGCGTGAAGCCCAGATCGCGCGCATGCCGGATGAAGGCGAGCCGTTCCATCGCCTTGCGGCCATAGAGCCGCTGATTGCCCGCGCTGCGTTCAGCTTCGGGAAGGAGGCCGATCTGCTCGTAATAGCGGATCGTCGGAACCTTCACCCCGGCGGCCTCGCCCAGTTTTCCGATGGTCAGCATCAGATTTCCCTTGAAGCTATAGTTGCTAGAGACATTAAGTCTACGAATCAATAATGGCAACTGCCCCAGCTCGGGCGGGGGAGCGATCATGGCTGACAAGAATTCCGATACGACCAACACGACAGCAACTGTCGAATGGACCGTGACAGGCATGGATTGCGCCGCGTGCGCGACCAAGATCAAGAATGCGGTCGGGCGTCTGCCGGGTGTCAGCGATGTGAATGTGGCAATCATGTCCGAACGGTTGAAGCTGACGCTGGCCGATGGCACCACACCGAGCGAAAAGATCGAAGGGGCCGTGCGGTCGCTTGGCTATCAGATCGAGCCGCGCAAGGCGGGGGCGAAGAAAGACTTCGTGCTTCCGGGTGCGGTGCCCGAGGATGACCACGACGAAGCCGAGGGCCACAGCCACGACGATGGCCATGATCACGACCATGATGATGCCGGGCAAGATCGCGCTAAGCAGGATCATGCAGGCAGTGACGCTGTCCCAAAGGCCACAAAGGCATCTGCGCGCGACGACAGCGGTCACGGCAGCCCCGGCCATGTGCATGACGACCCAGCTGACCGGGGCAAGCGCTGGTATCAGACAGGCAAGGGCAAGCTCGTCATCTTCACCGCCCTCTTGTTGGGTGCGGCCTGGATCATCGAGTATCTGGCGCCCGACATTGGGAAGTGGGCCTTCGTTGCCGCCTGTCTGATTGGGGTTGCCCCGGTGGCGCAGCGCGCCTTTGCCGCGCTGCGGATGGGCCAGCCTTTCACCATCGAAAGCCTGATGACCATCGCCGCCATCGGTGCGTTGTTCATCAATGCGGCTGAGGAGGCCGCGCTGGTTGTCTTCCTTTTCGCTGTGGGAGAGGTGCTGGAGGGCGTGGCCGCAGGCAAGGCACGGGACGGCATCCGGGCGCTGGCAAATCTGGTGCCGAAGACGGCGCAACTGATCACAGGTGACACCACGCGCGAGGTGCCAGCAGCGAGCCTGTCCGTGGGCCAGACTGTGCTGGTGCGTCCCGGCGACCGCATTCCGGCCGATGGCGAGATCACCGATGGCACCTCGGGCGTTGATGAGAGCCCGGTCACCGGCGAAAGCGTGCCCAAGACGCGCGGGCCGGGGGAATCCGTGTTTGCAGGCTCGATCAACACCGAGGCCGCCTTGCGGGTCAAGGTTACCAAAGGTCCCGAAGACAACACCATCGCCCGCATCATCCGCCTTGTCGAAGAGGCCGAAGAGGCGCGCGCGCCAACCGAACGCTTCATCGACCGCTTCAGCCGCTGGTATATGCCCGCCATCGTTGCCGTGGCGGCGCTGGTGGTGCTGGTGCCGCCGCTGGCCTTTGGTCAGCCCTGGGACACCTGGGTTTACCGCGGCCTTGCCTTGCTCCTGATCGGCTGCCCTTGTGCGCTGGTCATCTCGGTCCCCGCCTCCATCGCTTCGGCCATGTCCACCGGGGCGCGGCGCGGGCTCTTGATGAAGGGTGGTGCCGTGATCGAGGCTGCGGCGAAGGTCGATGTCGTGACCTTCGACAAGACTGGGACGCTGACGCATGGCCGCCCGCAAGTGACAGATCTGGTGCTGTTCGGGGCCACCACAGAAGCTGAACTTCTGGCCGTTGCGGCAGGGGTCGAAATGGGGTCGAGCCACCCGCTCGCCATCGCCATCCTGAACAAGGCCAAGGAGGCCGGCGTGACCGCGCTGCCGTCGCAAGATGCCAAGGCGCTGATGGGCAAAGGGGTTGTCGCAACCGTGGGCGGCGCGCCCGCATGGGTCGCCTCTCCACGATACGCGATGGAAAATGGCGGACTCGATGGCCTTGGTCTGCGGCAGACCACGATTTTCGAAGAGGATGGTAAGACCGCGGTCGCCGTGTTCCGCGCGAAGACACCGCTTGGCCTGATCGCCATGCGGGACGAGCCGCGGGCGGATGCGAAGGACGCAGTGCGCCAGTTGACGGCCATGGGGGTGACCTCGGTCATCTTGACCGGCGACAACCCGCGCACGGCCGCTGCGATTGCCGGAAGCCTCGGGCTTAGGTTCGAGGCTGATATGATGCCCGAGGACAAGCTCGCCTACATCCGCGAGATCGGCACCAAAGGCGGCGTGATGATGATCGGCGACGGCATCAACGACGCACCGGCGCTGAAGCAGGCGAGTGTGGGCGTGGCGATGGGATCGGGCACCGATGTGGCGCTGGAAACCGCCGATGCGGCGATTCTGCGCGACCGGGTGACCGACATTCCGGCCACGATCCGCCTTTCGCGCGCGGCAATGGCCAATATCCGCCAGAACGTGACCATCGCGCTTGGACTGAAGGCAGTGTTCCTTGTGACCTCGGTATTCGGACTGACCGGCCTCTGGATCGCAATTCTCGCCGACACTGGTGCAACCGTGCTTGTGACGCTGAACGCCCTGCGTCTGCTGCGATTCAACCCGGAACACGAGGGCTGAGCAGATGATCTCCGGTTTTGGCTGGGCCGCGCTGGCCCTTCTTTTCGGCTATCTGGCACTGTTCTTCTGGGGCAGCGCCTTGGCCGCACAAGCGGCGGGGCGCCCGGTCTGGCTGTTCGCGCGCGCCACAGGGAGGGACCGCTTGGCAGCGATGGGGTTCCGTATGGCCTTTGCGCTGGCGTTTTTCGGGCCGCTCCTCTGGCTCGCCGTGCCCGGGTTCCACAAGGTCGACTTGCTCTGGACCGAGGGTCGCGCTGTGCTTCTTGGCTTGGTCGGGGTCTTTGTCGCAGGGCTTGGCGCGATGGTGGCTTTTGCCGCGCAGATGTCGATGGGATCATCCTGGCGCGTCGGCGTGGTCGGCGGCGAAACCGGCGATCTGGTCTGCGGCGGGCTCTACCGGTTCAGCCGCAACCCGACGTTTGTGGGGCAAGCGGCACTGCTGGCAGGTGTTGCGATGTCGGTTCCCTCTCTCCCTACCGTCCTCGCCCCAGTCATGTTTCTCTGGTCGGCCAGCACGCAAGTGCGGTCCGAAGAGGCCGCCCTGCGCATGGCAATCGGGCCGGACTATGATCGTTACGCCGCGTCGGTCCCACGCTGGATCGGCATCAAGAGCAAGGCCGTAGAATGACCAGGGTGATGCTGATTTCGCTGATTGCTGCCGCAGTGGTGGCAGACCAGTTGACCAAGACCGCAGCGCTGTCGCTGCTGTCGCAGGGGACTGCGGTCCCGGTCCTGCCGGGCTTCAACCTTTCCCTCGGGTTCAATACCGGCGCGAGCTTTGGCATGATGGGCGGGTTCATGGCGGGTAAGCCCCTTCTGATGGCGGCGCTGACGGGCGCACTGACCATCGCCTTCGCCGTCATGGCATTCCGGGCGCAACACGCTTTGGAGCGGGCAGGCTTTGCATTGGTGGTGGGCGGGGCGCTTGGCAACATCATCGACCGGCTGCGGCAGGGTGCCGTAACTGATTTTCTCGATTTCTATTGGCGTGACTGGCACTGGCCCACGTTCAACGTTGCGGATATCTGCATCACCTTAGGCGCGGTCCTGATCTTTGCCGCCTCGCTTCCCCTTCGCCGCCGCAAGGAGCCGGTTCTTGACCAAAGCTGATCCGCAATCCATGTCGCGCGACGACCTTACCTTGACTGCGGCCTTCCTGATCGCTCTGGCGGCCACGCTTGGTGCGCTCTTCATCGGAGAGGTGCTGGGTCAGATGCCCTGCATGCTCTGCTGGTATCAGCGCATCGCCATGTTCCCCTTGGTGCCGATCCTTGGCCTGTCGCTCTGGCGGGGCGATGGGATGGCGCGCGCCTATAGCTTGCCGTTGGCAATCGCCGGGCTGGCGCTGGCGGCCTGGCATTCAGGCCTTTACGTAGGGATCCTGCCCGCGCCGATCGTGCCCTGCACGGAAAATGGCCCCTCCTGCACTGGCGAGGCGCAGATGATCCTTGGCCTGCCGATCCCCTATCTCTCAGCGGTCGCCTTTGCAGCGATCCTTGCCTGTCTCCTCTTCCCGAAAGGACACCGCCCATGAACCGCCGCACCCTTCTCCTCGGGGCCTCCACGCTTGGCCTTGCTGCCTTCGCAGGTGGCGCCTACGTGCTGACTCAGCGCCGCGCCGCCGAGGCAGAGGCAGAGGCGGCCGCCGCGGCAACACCAACCGAGGATCAGGCGCTTCTGGTCCGTGACTATTCCCCCAGCTTTGGCCCCGCCGATGCGCCGGTCACACTGGTTGAATTCTTTGACCCCTCCTGCGAAGCCTGTCGCGCTTACCACCCTGTGGTGCAAGAAATCCGCCGACAGTTTCCGACCCAGGTCCGCGTCGTGCTCCGCTACACCGTCTTCCACGAAGGCTCGGACGAGGCTGTGCGCATCCTTGAAGCTGCGCGGATGCAGGACAAGTTCGAGCCGGTGCT
>NKIT01000275.1 GCA_002256185.1 Rhodobacteraceae bacterium PARR1
TGGCGATGTTCTCGCGGCTCAGGATGTTGCGGGTCTTGTCGGTCAGCGGCACATGCAGGGTGATAAAATCGGCGCGGGCGAGCAGGTCATCGAGTTCCACCTTGGTCACGCCCAACTGTTTTGCGCGTTCATCCGACAGGAAGGGGTCATAGGCCACGACCTTCATCTTCAGACCCACGGCGCGGTCACATACGATGCCGCCAATGTTGCCCGCACCAATCACGCCGAGGGTTTTGTTGAACAACTCCACCCCCATGAACTTCGACTTTTCCCACTTTCCGGCATGGGTCGAGGCATTGGCTTCGGGGATTTGCCGCGCCACTGCGAACATCATCGCGATGGCATGTTCAGCGGTGGTGATCGAATTTCCGAAGGGCGTGTTCATCACGATCACGCCTTGCTTGGACGCAGCGGGGATGTCGACATTGTCCACACCAATGCCCGCGCGGCCGACGACCTTCAGCTTCGTGGCCTTCTCGAGCAATGCAGCGGTGACTTTGGAGGCCGAGCGGATGGCAAGGCCATCGTATTGGCCGATGATTTCGGCCAGCTTTTCCTTGTCCTTGCCGAGTTTCGGCATGTAGTCCACCTCGACCCCACGGTCGCGGAAGATCTGGACGGCGGTTTCGGAAAGTTCGTCGGAAACGAGAACGCGGGGGGCCATGGCGGGCTCCTATGCAAATGGGATTGGGGTGCCCCCGCGCGAATGGCGGGGGTGGGGAATGGGGATCAGGCGGCTTGCGCCAGCAGGGCGATTTCAGCCTCAAACGCGTGCTTGATCCACGGCATAAGGGCGACGACATCGGCGGTTTCCACCGTCGATCCGCACCAGATCCGCAGGCCGGGAGGCGCATCGCGGTAGGCACCCACGTCATAGGCCACGCCCGCCTTTTCCAGCCGCTTGGCCACGGCCTTGGCAAAAGCCTCGCCATCGGTGATCCGCGCATCGGCGAATTTCAGGCAAACCGAGGTGGTTGAGGCCGTCGCCGCATCCACGGCCAGATTTTGCAGCCACGGATTGGCGGCGCAGAAATCCCAGACGACTTGGGCATTGGCGGCGGCGCGG
>NKIT01000092.1:0-6813 GCA_002256185.1 Rhodobacteraceae bacterium PARR1
GCGGATGTATTGCTGGGTCATCACCTCGGTCATGCTCGCACGCGTCATGCGGGCGATGTAGCCGATGCCGTAAAGCGCGATGGTCATCACGGGCAGGAAGAAGTTCATGAAGGTGATATCCTCCATCGCGCTGGTGGCTGTGCCGGGGAACAGCGTCTTGCCGGAAATCCAGCCCCATTCGGCCAGCACCGGCGACACCCCGGCAGTGGCCGACGCCAGCACCGCGATCAACACCACGCCCGAGACATATTCCGGTGTGGCGGTGGTCACGATGGCCACGCCCGACAGAACGCGGTCGGTGCGGCTGCCTTCGCGCATGCCCGCAAGCACGCCCAGCACCAGCGATGTCGGCACCATGACCGCCATCACCCAGAACATCAGCCAGCCGGTGGCACCCAAGGAGCGCGCCATCACCTCGGACACAGGTTGTTTGAAGACGGTGGAAAAGCCCCAATACCCCTGAAGGATGCCGCAATAAGTTGCGGCCTCTTCGGTGCCTGCAATCTTTGCCGCCTCGATGCAGCGGCCACGGGTGACGCCCGCCTCATCGGTGTGGGTCCAGCCCGGGGCGACGCCCAGCCATTCGCCATAGCGCCAGACCGTTGAACCGCCAAAGCCGTTCTCATCCAGCCAGCGCTGGACCTCTTCGTCGGACATGCGGACAGACCCTTCGGACTTGGCCAGTTTGCCAAGGTTCGAGGGCAGGTTCGTCAGGGCAAAGACGATATAGCTGAGGGTCAGCGCCGTCAGGAGGATGATCCCGACACGACGCAAAACGAATACCACCATCGGAAACTCTTTCCCGGTCGGACCCGGAGGCGAGGGGGAATGATCCTGCCCCGGACCGAACGGTCAGGGCAGACGCGGGGGCGCGCGGGATGATCCCGCGCGCCCTTTGTGTCGTGACGCAACCTGTGATCAGGCGGCGGCGATCCACCACTTGTAGTGATGATGTTCAAAGGTGGCGTGCATGTCGGCACCCTTCACCTTGGCATCGAAGTGGCGGTAGATCGAACGCCAGTAGGGCTGAACCATCACGCCCTGCTCTTGCATGATCTCTTCCAGACGCTTCATCTGTTCGGACCGGGCCTTGGCATCGGCGATGGACAGCGCCTTGGCCAGCGTTTCGTCGAACTCCTTGTTCGAGAAGGCCGATTCGTTCCACGCCTCACCCGAGCGATAGGCCAGCGCCAGAATCTGCACACCCAGCGGGCGCATGTTCCATTCGGTGGCCGAGAACGGGTAGGTCAGCCAGTTTTCCCAGAAGGTCGCGCCCGGCAGAACCGTGTGCTTGATGTTGACCCCGGCATCCTTGATCTGCGCGGCAACCGCAGCGCAGGTCGAAGCCTGCCACGAGTCGTCCAGCGAGATCAGTTCAAACTCGAAATCACCCTTGCCCGCGTCCTTGACGGCTTGGGCACCGGCAGCCGGATCAACGACCAGCGGCGGCAGGGCAAAGTATTCCGGGTGGATCGGGCAGACGTGGTGGTTTTCAGCCACGGTGCCGTTGTTGTTGTAGCCAAGTTCCAGCACAACCGCGTTGTCCACGCATTTGATCAGGCCGGTGCGGACATTGACGTCCTTGTATTCCTCGGCGTTCTGGTTGAAGCGCACGGCGAGGGTCGAGGCGGTGACCGCTTCGGATTTGGTCCAGCCAAGCGCGTCGAACTGGTCGATGAATTCGCCGGTCGACTGATAGGTCGCGTCGATTTCACCTGCCGCAGCGGCGTTCACCTCGGCTGACGGATCGGTGCCGAGGTCGGTGTATTCGATGCGGTCCAGCCACGGGCCGCCATAAACGGCGGTGCCCCACCACATGTGGTTGGCGTTCTTGGCCAGATGGGCCTTCACGCCGACTTCCACGACTTCCGGCAGATAGGGGCCGGTGCCGACAGCTTTGGTCGGGTCGCCATTGTCATAGGATTTGTGCACGATGGCGGCGGGGTAGTCGGCCAGACCCGCGATCAGCGACACGTCCGGGGCCGACAGGGTCAGCTTCACGGTCAGCGGGTCAACGACGGTGCCAGCGCCGTCACGCAGGGCTTTCTTGTCGGCATCGACCAGCATCGAGATGCGGCCCGGCATCGAGTTGCCTTCGACATTGCCATCGCCAAAGCGCTGGAAATTGAACAGAACGTCATCGGCGGTGAAGTCGTCGCCATTGTTCCACTTCACGCCCGGACGGATTTTCAGGGTGTATTCGGTGGCGTCGGCATTGGCTTCCCACGATTCGACCAGCATGCCGCGGATCGAGCCGTCGTTGTTGTATTCGACCAGATATTCCAGCCAGCCGCGCGTCACGTTCGCGATCTGCGACCAGTCTGCGGTGCGCGGATCTTTCAGGCCCTTGATTTCCATCGACATCCGCAGCGTGCCGCCAGCAACCGGCGCATCTTGGGCCATTGCGGGGGCGTCCATGCCCAGAAGGCCATAGGCGGCGACAGCCGACACGCCAAGCGCGGTGGAACGGGCGAGGAATTCGCGGCGCGACAGATGGCCCGAACGGACCTCTGCGGCGTACATTTCGGCGGCCGGGTGGACGGCGGCCATTTTCATATAAGTCATCTCGGTCTCCCTGAAGGCGTGTGGCCCTTGTTATCCCTTGGTGTCGGGGCGGCCCGCGCAGTGGCATTCGCAACCTGCGCTTGCGGGACGTTTCCCCATCACAGACGCCATAGCAGCATCCTTTGCCCGTGCCCGTCAACGCTTGCTTTCGCCGCTACCTGTCGCGTTAGCGACAGATTTGCGACGATTTCTGCTATTGCAGGCGGCGGAATGCTGTTGGAGAGGTTCCGGTCAGGTTCTGGAAGGCGCGGGTGAAATAGGCAGCAGAGGCGAAACCAAGCTCTGCCCCGACCTTTGACACCGGCATGTCGGTTTCGGCCAACATCTTGCGGGCCTCGAATATCCGGCGATCTTGCAGCAGGGCAAGGGCGGATTTCCCGCAGCCCTGTTTGCAGCAACGCGTGAGGTGAGTCGTCGTCACGCCAAGGGCTGCGGCAAGGTCGGCGACCCCGGCACCGCTGCGAACTTCCCGCTCCATCAAGGCGGTATAGCGCGTGACCAACCGTTTGGCGGCATCGGGTTTGATCTGTTCGGGGGCGGCCTTGACGATCTGGCGTTCCAGCCAGACGCCCAAAAGCCCCAGATGCGCCCGCGCGGCGCGTTCATGCGCGGGGGTTTCGGCGTGGAGTTCGCGCTGGATCATGTCCAGCGTGATGTTGACCTCTTGCTGGGCCTGCGTTTCGCGGATGCGCAGCAGATGCGGGATTTTCGGCAAGGGCAGGCCGGGATCACGCCCGAAGTAGACCGCCGTGCCGAACACCTGCGGACCCACCTCAAACCCGTGCATCACGCCTGCGGGGATGAACACTGCCGTATGGGTGCTGTAGCCGCGCGTCACACCGCCGATGGTGATGCGGCCTTGGCCTTTTGTGAACCACAAGAGCAGCGGTTCCGACAGGCTGCGCATCGCCTCGACCCGCCATTTCCCGGCGGCGGCGAGGCGCGGAATCGCCATCAGCCGCAGATCCCCTTCGCTTTGACGGACGGTCGGGCGCGGGGCGGTCTGGGTGGGCGCAGGTTTGGGTTCAATCTTGATCATGCTGCGAATCATAGCCAGCGCATCCGGGTAAACCCAAGTCAGAATGATGGCAGGGGCCGGGTTATCCACAGGGGTCTTTCGTCTTGTTGATAACTTTAGGGAGTCATCCCCCCAACTCGACGCCTCGCCATCCCGCCATCCGAGAGCGGAACCATGTCCTTTGGCGTTTGGCATATTGGCGCGAGGCGATCTTGGCCGCCGCCACCGCTTGGGGCAAATCCATCTCGCCGCGCAGATGCGCCACCAGTTCTGGCGCACCGATGGCGCGGGCAGAGGGGCGGGTCGGGTTCCAGAATGGCAATTCCGCCCGCGCCTCCTCCAGCGCGCCTTGGGCCATCATCGCATCGAAGCGGCGGTCGATGCGGGCGTTCAGCCAATCCACATCGGGCCGGATCACCAGTGCCTGTGCCTGTGCCTGCGACAAGGGCAGGGCGGGTTCCCCTGTGTCGTCCTGCCACGCGGCCAGCCCGCGTCCGGTTGCGGCCTGCACCTCCCAAGCGCGCTGCACGCGGGCGGGGTTCAGCCGGTCCACCCGCGCCGCTGTCGCAGGGTCAAGTTCGGCCAGCAGCACGGCCAACCCCTCGGTCGCCAAGCGGTGATCGGCCAAGGCGCGCACCGCAGGCGGGGTGGGCGGGATGTCGGCCAAGCCTTCGGTCAGGGCGGTGAAGTAAAGCCCGGTGCCGCCGACGATCACCACAGGGCGATCCAAAAGCGCCGTCACCTCGCGCAGCCAATGGCCGACGGAATAGGGCGTGTCCCTGCCGATATGGCCATAAAGCGCATGGGGCAGGGCGCGTTCATCCTGAACCGAAGGGCGCGCGGTCAACAGCCGCCAGCAATCATAGACCTGAAGCGCATCGGCATTGACCACCACCCGCCCATCGCGCGCGGCCAATTCCATCGCCAGCGCCGACTTGCCGCTGGCGGTTGGCCCGGCGATCAACACCGGGGCCTCACGCGAGATGGTGGTCAGATCAAAGCTCACACGCCGCCCCCTGTTGTGCCGCCCCCGCCTAGCCGCCCTTCTTGTGCGCGTCCAGAGGAGCGGATCATGCGGCGGCCTTGCCCGACAACCGCCGCTCAACGATCCGCGACAGACGGCGGTGCATCGGCGCGATACGGTGGCGCAGGTGCATCGCGGCAAAGACCGGCTGGCGCAGGACCGGGGCATCTGTCACCTCAGAAAACCGGCCCGAGGCGACCAATCGCGCGGCGGTGCGTTCCAGAACGTAACCCGCCCCCCCCATTGCCTCAAGCAAGGAGGCCACAGTGCCGCTTTGTCCCACTGAAATCGGCGATCCGGCCAGTTCCGGGGTCAGGGCGCGGTGCATCGCCTCAAACGCAGGGGAAAAATGTGCGAAAACAAAGGTCTCTGCCACTACCCCGGCACGACGATCCGTGTCGGCGCTGACCATGCGGTAAGCCACCTCTCCCACGGTGGAAAAATGCAGATCGGGGTGGGGTTTGGGCGAATACATCACCGCAAAATCCAAAGCCCCGGTCAAAAGATCGGCGGACATCTGGTTGGAGTAGTCGGGCTCGATGTAAAACGCCGTATCCGGCAAGGCGCGGCGGAAGTCGGCCATCCATTCGCCGATATGCTGCGCGGCAAGGTCGTTCTGGATGCCCAAGCGCACCAGATGCGCGGCGCGGTCGGGCACCTGCACACGGCGCTTGGCCTCGTGCCATTCGTGGCGCAGGTTGCGGGCATGGCCTTCAAACCGCGCGCCCTCCATCGTAAGGTCAGTGCCTGCGCGCGAGCGGGTGAAAAGTTTCGCCCCCAAAGCGGCCTCTAGCGCCGTGATGCGGGCCGAGACGGTGCTTTGCGTCACCCCCAGCCGTTCGGCGCTGCGGTTGAAGCTGCGGGTTTCGCACAGGTCCAGAAAACACTCCAGAAGTTCGATCTGCATGATGCCCTCTAATCGGCTTTTCCGATCAATAGCCGCGCCGTGCCCGAATTGAAAGCGGGGGTGCGCAATGCGATGCTGCGCGGCAAGAAACGAGGGCAGCATCAGCGCCCGACCCGCAGGGAGACAGACGGCATGAGCGATTTTCCGACGCAGGCGCGCGTGGTCATCATCGGGGGCGGGGCGGTCGGGGCCTCGGCGCTTTATCACCTGTGCAAGGCGGGCTGGACGGATTGCGTCCTGCTGGAGAAAAACGAACTCACCGCCGGATCGACATGGCACGCGGCAGGGAACGTGCCGACGTTCTCGTCCTCGTGGTCGATCATGAACATGCAGCGCTATTCAGCAGAGCTTTACCGCACGCTGGGCGAGGCGGTCGATTACCCGATGAACTACCACGTCACCGGGTCGGTGCGTCTGGGCCACAGCAAGGAACGCTTGCAGGAATTCAAGCGCGTGGTCGGCATGGGGCGCTATCAGGGGATGGATTTGAACATCCTGTCGCCCGACGATGTCCGCTCGCGCTATCCCTTCCTTGAGACGCATGATTTGTCAGGCGCGCTTTATGATCCCTATGACGGCGACATTGATCCCGCACAACTGACCCAAGCGCTTGCCAAAGGCGCGCGGCAGATGGGCGCGCGGATTGAACGCTTCTGCCCCGCCACATCGGTCAAGCGCGAAAACGACGAATGGGTGATCGGCACCCCCAAGGGCGACATCCGCTGCGAGATCGTGGTGAACGCCGCCGGATACTATGCCCGCGAAGTGGCCAAGATGTTCGGCCGCGATCTGCCGATGATGGTGATGAGCCATCAATATATGCTGTTCGACACCATCCCCGAATTGGAAAGCTGGTCGAAAGAGGTGGGCCACAAGCTGCCGCTGCTGCGCGATGTGGACAGCAGCTACTACCTGCGGCAGGAAAAGAACGGCTTCAACCTTGGCCCCTATGAAAACCCCTGCCGCGCGCATTGGGCGACGCCGGATGATCCCTTCCCGCAGGATTTCAGCTTCCAGCTTTTCCCCGATGATCTGGAGCGGTTGGAATGGCACATCAACGACGCCATGGCCCGCGTGCCGCTTTTGGCACAGGCCAATCTGACCAAGGTCATCAACGGCCCGATCCCCTATACGCCAGACGGCAACCCGCTGATCGGCCCGATGCCGGGGGTTTCGAATGCGTTCGAGGCTTGTGTCTTTACCTTCGGCATTTGTCAGGCCGGGGGCGCAGGCAAGGTGCTGGCCGAATGGGTGACCCAAGGGGCGACGGAATGGGACATGTGGTCCTGCGATCCGCGC
>NKIT01000092.1:6823-8110 GCA_002256185.1 Rhodobacteraceae bacterium PARR1
GTCCAGCGATCCGCGCCGCTTTACCGGCTGGGAAGACCCCGACTATTGCGTGAAAAAGGGGATGGAGGTCTATGGCCACGAATACGCCATGCACTTCCCGCATCACACCTGGCCCGAAGGCCGCATGAAGCGCCTGTCGCCCGTGCATGACCGCACAGCGGCCTTGGGCGCGCAGTTCGGCCCCTATAACGGCTGGGAACGTGCGCTGTGGTATGCGCGTCCGGGGGATGACACCTCGGACTCCGCGCAACAGACGTGGGACCGTCAGGGGCCATGGTTCGGGGCGGTGCGCGAAGAATGCCTTGCCGTGCGCGATGCCTGCGGGATTTTGGACTTGCCGGGCTTCAGCCGGTTCAAGCTGAGCGGTCCGGGCGTGGTCGACTGGCTTTCGGCGCAGATCACCGGCAAGGTGCCGGGGGTCGGACGGCTGGGTCTGGCCTATTTCGCCGACGCCAAGGGCCGGATCGTCACGGAAATGTCGGTGGCCCGTCTGGCCGAGGATGAACTTTGGCTGATCACCGCCGCCACGGCGCAGGTGCATGACCGGGAATGGCTGCTGTCCACGCTTCCCGCTGGTCTGACGCTGGTCGATGAAAGCACCGAATGCGCAACGCAAATCCTGACCGGACCGAAAGCGCGTGAGGTACTGGCGGCTGCGGGGGCAGAGGCTGATCTGACAAAGCCGTGGCTGACATGGCAAAAGGCGCGGATTGCGGGGGCAGAGGTTGTGCTGATGCGCGTCTCTTTCGCCGGGGAATTGGGCTGGGAAATCCACTCTCGCACCGCCGACACCCCGGCGATCTGGGATGCCGTCATGGCCGCCGGTGCGCCGCATGGTCTGCGCCCGTTTGGCATGTTCGCGCTGAACTCCTTGCGCGTCGAAAAGGGCTATCGGGCATGGAAGGGCGATCTTTCGACCGATTACACCGTGCTGCAAGGTGGGTTGGAACGCTTTGTCGATTGGGCCAAACCCGATTTCCGCGGCAAGGCGGCCTTGGCTGCGGAAAAGCAGGCCGGGGTGACCAAGCGCTTTGTCACGCTGACGGTTGAGGCGGGGGAATGCGATCCGCCCTATATGTCGACGATCTGGCATGAGGGCCGCGTGGTGGGGGAAACCACCTCTGGCTACTTCGGCCACCGGGTCGGCAAGGTCATCGCGCTGGGGATGCTGCGGGCCGATCTGACCGCGCCGGGGACGGCGGTAGAGGTTGAGGTGTTTGGTGTGCGTTACCCCGCCGTGGTGCAGGAAGACGCGCCGCTGTGGGACGCAAAGAACGAGCACATCCG
>NKIT01000092.1:8120-17016 GCA_002256185.1 Rhodobacteraceae bacterium PARR1
GTATTTGAGCCAAGATGAAGGGCAAGAAGAAGATGGTAGACGTTCCGGCACGGGCGCGGGCAGTGGTGATTGGCGGGGGCGTGTCGGGCTGTTCGGTGGCCTATCACCTTGCGAAAGCCGGATGGACGGATGTTGTGCTCTTGGAGCGCAAGCAACTGACCTGCGGCACCACTTGGCATGCAGCAGGGCTGATCGGGCAGTTGCGCGGATCGGCGAATATGACGCGTCTGGCGAAGTATTCGGCGGACCTGTACGTCAAGCTTGAGGCCGAGACGGGTGTGGCCACCGGGATGAAGCAAGTCGGCTCCATCTCCGTCGCGCTGACGGCAGAGCGGCATGAAGAATTGCTGCGTCAGGCCACGGTGGCGCGGATTTTCGATGTCGATGTGCATGAGATCTCCCCCGCCGAGGTGAAGGCCAAGTATCCGCATCTGAATGTCTCGGATGTGGTGGGCGCGGTGGCGCTGCCTTTGGACGGGCAATGTGACCCCGCCAATATCGCGATGGCGCTGGCCAAGGGCGCGCGGATGCGCGGGGCCAAGGTGCTGGAAGGGGTGAAAGTCACGCGGGTGACCGAAGCCGCCGATGCGCGCGGGCGGCGCGTGACGGGGGTGGATTATGTCACCGACGCAGGGCCGGGGCATATCGAGGCCGATGTCGTCATCAACTGTGGCGGCATGTGGGGCCGCGACCTTGCGGCGCAAAACGGCGTCACGCTGCCGCTGCATGCCTGCGAGCATTTCTATCTGGTGACCGAACCTGTCGCCGGGCTGGACCCCAACCTGCCCGTGCTGCGCGTGCCGGATGAATGCGCCTATTACAAGCAGGACGCGGGCAAGATGATGCTGGGGGCCTTTGAACCCAAAGCCAAGCCTTGGGGCATGGGCGGCATCCGCGAGGAGTTCTGCTTTGACACCCTGCCTGAGGATTTCGACCACTTCCAGCCGATCCTTGAACACGCGATGAACCGCATGCCGCTGTTTCAGACAGCGGGAATTCACACCTTTTTCAACGGGCCGGAAAGCTTTACCCCCGATGACCGTTACTACCTTGGCGAAGCGCCCGAGGTGCAGGGCTATTGGATCGCGGCGGGCTATAACTCGATCGGGATCGTCTCTTCGGGGGGGGCCGGGATGGCCTTGGCGCATTGGATCACCGAAGGCGAAGCGCCGTTTGACCTGTGGGAGGTGGATATCCGCCGCGCCCAACCGTTCCAGAAGAACCGCCGCTATCTGAAAGAGCGCGTGACGGAAACGCTGGGGCTTTTGTATGCCGACCACTTCCCCTACCGCCAAGTCGAAACCGCGCGCGGGGTGCGGCGGTCACCGATCCATGAACATCTGAAAGCGCGCGGCGCGGTCTTTGGCGAGGTTGCGGGGTGGGAGCGTGCCAACTGGTTCGCCAATCCGGGGCAGGAACGTGAATATCGCTATTCATGGAAGCGGCAGAACTGGTTTGACAACCAGCGTGCCGAACATCTGGCGGTCCGCAACGGTGTTGGCCTGTTCGATATGACCTCTTTCGGCAAAATCCGGATCGAAGGCCGCGATGCCTGCCGGTTCCTGAACCGGATTTGCTCGGCCGAGATGGATGTCGCGGCGGGGCGGATCGTCTATACCATGTTCCTGAATGACCGTGCGGGAATTGAGGCGGATTTGACCGTCACCCGCCTGTCAGAGACCGCCTATCTGGCGGTGGTGCCGGGGGCGACCCTGCAGCGCAATCTGGCATGGATGCGCGCGCATCTGGGCGAGGATTTCGCCGTCATCACCGACATCACCGCCGCCGAGTCGGTGCTCTGTGTCATGGGCCCCAAAGCGCGCGATCTGATGGCGCGGGTCAGCCCGAATGATTTTTCCAACACCGCACACCCCTTTGGTCAGGCGCGCGAGATTGAGGTGGGGATGGGTCTGGCCCGCGCGCACCGCGTTACTTACGTGGGCGAACTGGGGTGGGAGTTGTACGTCAGCGCCGACCAGACCGCCCATGTCTTTGAGACGCTGGAAGAGGCGGGGGCCGATCTGGGGCTGAAGCTGTGCGGTCTGCACACGCTGGATTCGTGCCGGATTGAAAAGGCCTATCGCCACTGGGGCCATGACATCACCGATGAAGATCATGTGCTTGAGGCGGGTCTGGGCTTTACCGTCTCTAGCAAGAAACCCGATTTCATCGGCCGCGATGCGGTGATGCGCAAACGCGAGGCGGGGCTGTCGCGGCGCATGCTGCAATTCCGGCTGGAAAGCCCGGAGCCGCTGCTCTTTCACAACGAGGCCGTGGTGCGCGATGGCCGCATCGTGGGGCCGGTGACCAGCGGCAACTACGCGCATTTCCTTGGGGGCGCGGTGGGCCTTGGCTATGTGCCCTGCGCGGGTGAGACGGAGGCCGAGGTGCTGGCCAGCCGCTATGAGATCGAGATTGCCGGGGTGCGGCATGCCGCAGTGGCAAGCCTTGCCCCGATGCATGATCCGAAATCGGAACGGGTGCGGGGCTGAACGGGCAGGACTGGGGGGCTTTGCACCCCCCCTTGCCACCGGTCTTCAGACCGGTGGCAGACGCGGTGGCAAGGCCCCCGCAGGATATTTAGAGACAGAGAATGGGGCATGGGATGAGCGAAGCGGTAGATCAGGGCGATGTGGGCGAAGCGTGTGAACCATCGCGTTCGCGGCGGTCGGGTGGGCGGGCGAGCCGGGTGGCGCTGCGCGCGGCACCCTTGGCCGAAAACCTGCGCCCCGTGCGGGCGGGCATGCCGGGTGGGCAATATCGCCCGCTGACCGATGCAGGGATGGCCAAAATCCACGAAAGTGCTTTGGAAGCGCTGGAGGTGATCGGTCTGAGCCAAGCCCCGCCATCCGGCGTTGAGATCATGACGGCGGCGGGCGCGATCCAGGGCGATGACGGACGCCTCCGCTTTCCTCGCGCGCTGGTCGAGGATATGCTGGCCGTCGCCGCACGCGACATCACCCTGCATGGGCGTGAGGCCAAGCATGACCTGCACCTGACCGGCACCAATGTGCATTTCGGCACGGCCGGTGCGGCGGTGCATATCGTCGATCCGATCACCCTCGATTATCGCGAAAGCACGGCGCAGGATTTGTATGACGCCGCGCGTCTGGTCGATAACCTCGACAACATCCACTTCTATCAGCGCACCATGGTCTGCCGCGATGTGGTGGACAACCGCGACATGGACCTGAACACGCTGTATGGCTGCCTTGCGGGCACCACCAAGCATGTCGGCACCAGCATCAGCGATCCGTCCCATGTCGATGCGATCTTTGACATGATCCATATGGTGGCGGGCGGCGAGGAGAAATGGCTGGAACGCCCCTTTGTCAGCAACTCCAACTGCTTCGTCGTGCCGCCGATGAAATTCGCCGAAGAATCCTGCATCACGATGGAGGCTTGCATTCGTCGTGGCATGCCGATGCTGCTGCTCTCCGCAGGGCAGGCGGGGGCGACCAGCCCGGCGCCGATTGCGCTGACGATCGTGCAGGCGATGGCAGAATGTCTTGCCGGTGTGGTCTATGCCAATGCGATCAAGAAGGGCGCGCCCTGCATCTTTGGCACATGGCCTTTCGTGTCCGACCTGCGCACCGGCGCGATGAGCGGCGGATCGGCAGAGCAGGCACTGCTGACGGCAGGCTGCGCGCAGATGCACCAGTTCTACAACCTGCCGGGGGGTGCTGCCTCGGGCATTTCCGACAGCAAACTGCCGGACATGCAGGCCGGATGGGAGCAGGGCATCACCAATGCGCTGGCGGGCCTGTCGGGACTGAACATGTGCTATGAGGCGGTGGGGATGCATGCCTCGCTTCTGGGTTTCTGTCTGGAGTCCTTGGTGCTGGGCGATGATCTTTTGGGTCAGGCGATGCGTCTGGTGCGCGGGATTGATGTCACACCCGACAGCACCTCCATCGAGGCGATGAAGCAGGTCTGTCTGGGCGGGCCGGGGCATTACTTGGGCTCGGATCAGACGCTCAGCCTGATGCAGACCGAATACATCTACCCCAATGTCGGCAACCGCATGAGTCCCAAGGAATGGAATGAGGCCGGCAAACCCTTGCTGCTGGACACCGCGATTGCGCGCAAGAATGCGATCCTGTCCAAGGCGGGTTGCCGTGTGGATGCGGACATCGACGCCGCGATCCGGGCGAAATACAACATCCATTTCCGTTAAACGGAACAGGGGGGACAGGATATGAACTACGGATATGTGGGCCTTGGCAATCTGGGGGGGCATCTCGCCGCCAGCCTGATCCGCGCGGGCCATCAGGTCACGGTCTATGACCGTGACGCCAGCCTCGCCGAACGCCATGCCGCGATGGGGGCCAAGGTGGTGGGCAGCGCGGCGGAGGTGGCTGCAGCCTCGGATCACGTCTTCACCTGCCTGCCATCGCCTGCGGTGTCAGAAGTGGTGCTCGCCACCATGATGGAATCCTTCCGTCCGGGGGCCACTTGGATCGAAAACTCCACCCTTGGCCGCGATGATGTGCTGCGGCTGGCGGGACTTGCGCGCTCGGGCGGGGTGCGGATGCTGGAAGCGCCAGTGACGGGGGGCGTCCATCTGGCGGCGCGGGGCGAGATCACCGTGCTGGTGGGCGGCGATCAAGACCTTTACGACCTGCACAAGCCCGCCCTGCAAGCCATCGGCAACCGCAGCTTCCACATGGGGCCACTGGGATCGGCGGCGATCATCAAGGTCATCACCAATATGCTGGCCTTCATCCATCTGGTCGCCGATGGCGAAGCGCTGATGCTGGCCAAGCGCGGCGGGCTGGACCTGAAAACCGCGTGGGAGGCGATTGCCGCCTCCTCCGGCAGCAGTTTCGTGCATGAAACCGAAGGCCAGTTGGTCCTGAACGGCAGCTATGACATCGCCTTCAGCATGGACCTCGCGCTGAAAGACCTTGGCTTTGCGATGAACTTCGGGCGCGAATTCGGCGTGCCGTTGGACCTTGCGGGTCTGACCAATCAGACCTTCGTCAAGGGCCGCGCGGTCTATGGCGGGCAGGCGCAATCGACGCAGATCGTCAAACTTCTGGAGGACGCTCTCGGCACCGACCTGCGCGCCGAAGGCTTCCCTGCCCGGTTGGAGTGACCGTTTCCCCGTTGCGAAAATATCCTCGGGGGGTGAGCGCGGCACGCGCGAGGGGGGCAGACAGCCCCCCTTTTGCCCTGTCGGCCCATGCGCCCGCGCGGGGGTGATGTACCATCGGCCAGCCGCCGGTCTTGCCCGACGGTTCAGCCCCGCACCATCAGGCACCAGTGCCGGTGTGGCGGTGTCCAAAGGTCGTCGCCAACTGCCGCCTCACGTGCGATTTCGACAAAGCCCAAGCGTTCATACATCGCCCGCGCCGGGGTGTTGCCATCTCCCACGATCAGCGCCGCGCGGTCCGTCACGGTCTGCACCAGCATCCAGCCGATGCCCTTGCGCCGGTGGGACGGCAGCACGGCCACGGCATTGACCAGCAAACGCCCCCGCGCCAGATTCTCCAATCCTTGGATCGGCTGCACCAAGGGCGGCAAATCCTCCAGCGGGCGCGGTTCCAGTGGCAGGGGCCAGCACATCAGCATCCCCGCCGCCACCCCGTCCCATTCCGCGATCACCGCGTTGCGCCACGTGAACCCACCCCGGTCCCGCAAGGCATGGCGGATGCCAAAGGCGCGGGCGTCACCGCCCACACCATCCGCCGCCAGCACACCCCGCCACGCTGCCATCGGCAGGCCGTCCCCCGCCATATCCACCAGATCGACCATAAGGGGGGCATCCTCGGGCGTGGCGGGGCGCAGATGGATCATGCTCTCTCCCTTGCCTCAGGCGCAAATGCGGGCGATGTAGCGGGCATGAGCCAATCGCCAGACATCCTCTGTATCGGGTCCATCTTGTGGGACATCATCGGCCGTTCGTCCAGCGCCATGCGGCTGGGTTCGGACGTGCCGGGGCGCATCACCCGCCTGCCGGGTGGGGTTGCCATGAACATCGCCATGACGCTGGCCCGCTTTGGCCTGCGCCCGGCCATCCTGACCGCCATCGGTCGCGACTCTGAAGGCGATGAGTTGATCGCCGCCTGCCACCGCCTTGGGCTGGTCACGGATCACGCCTATCGGTCCGACGATCTGCCGACGGATCGTTACATGGCGATCGAGGGTGCAAATGGCCTGATCGCCGCCATCGCCGATGCCCATTCGCTTGAGGCGGCAGGGGACAAGATCCTGCGCCCGTTGGCCGATGGCACGCTGGGCAGCGATGCTTCACCCTGGTCCGGCCTGATCGCACTGGACGGCAACCTGACGGCGCAGCTTTTGTCAGAGATTGCCCAATCCCCGCTTTTTGCCGCGGCCGACCTGCGCGTGGCCCCGGCCAGCCCCGGCAAGGCCGAGCGTCTGGCCCCCTTGCTGACCCATCCCCGCGCCACGCTTTACGTGAACCTTGAAGAGGCGAACCTGCTTTCCCGCGCGCAAGCCACCTCGGCCCCTGAGGCGGCCGAGGCGCTTTTGGCCCGTGGTGCGGGCCGCGTGCTCGTCACCGATGGCGGGCGCATGGCTGCCGAGGCGACGCAGGGCGCGGGCGTCATCACCGGACAGCCGCCGCAGGTGCTGGTGACACGGGTGACGGGGGCAGGGGATACCTTCATGGCCGCTCATATCGTTGCCGAACGCGCGGGCCAAGGACGCGAGGCTGCGTTGCACGCCGCCCTGCACGCCGCCGCGACCTATGTATCAGGAGATATCGGATCATGACCTTGTCTGACCTTATGGTCTTTTCCCCCGAAGTCGCCGCCGCCCGTGCCGAAGGCCGCGCCATCGTCGCGTTGGAATCCACCATCATCACGCATGGCATGCCCTTTCCGCAAAACGTGGACACCGCCCGGCAGGTCGAGGCGACGGTGCGCGCGGCTGGCGCCGTTCCCGCCACCATCGCCGTGATGGGGGGCCGCATCCACATCGGGCTGACGGCGGAAGAGCTGGACAGCCTTGGACAAGCGCAGGGCGTGATGAAACTCTCACGCGCCGATCTGGCGGCCTGTCTGGCCAGCGGGGCCACTGGGGCCACGACCGTCGCCGCCACCATGATCTGCGCCCATCTGGCGGGGATCGCGGTCTTTGCCACGGGCGGCATCGGCGGGGTGCATCGCGGGGCGGAAGCCAGCTTTGACATTTCAGCCGATCTTCTCGAACTCGCCGCCACGCCCGTGACCGTCATCGCAGCGGGGGCCAAGGCCATCCTCGATCTGCCCAAAACGCTTGAGGTGCTGGAAACCCATGGCGTTCCGGTCATCGCCTATGGTCAGGATGATTTCCCGGCCTTCTGGTCGCGGTCGTCGGGCCTGCGCGCGCCGCTGCGCATGGACAGCGCCGAGGCCATCGCCAAGGCCCACCGCCTGCGCGGGGTGCTGGGTTTGCCGGGCGGGCAACTCGTCGCCAATCCCATCCCTGCGGAGGCTGAAATCCCCCGCGCCGAGATCACCCCGGTGATCGAACAGGCACTGGCCGAGGCTGCGGCGCAAGGCATCGCCGCAAAGGCGGTGACGCCCTTCCTGCTGCAACGGATTTTTGAACTGACCGGGGGGCGCTCTTTGCGGTCCAATATCGAACTGGTGTTGAACAACGCCCGCCTTGGGGCCGCCATCGCGCGGGCGATGACGGCGTAACGCGGGGCGCGCTGCCTGCCAAACGGGCAAAGCGCGGCACGAGGGGGCGCGGAACCGGCTTCCCCCTTTCCTCTGCGCCGCGTCGTGCTTAGGGTGCGCCAAGCTTTGGGGATGACGATGAACGACCAACCGATCAAAACGCGCCGAACCCTTCTGGGGGCCTTGCGGGGCAGTTTCCTGACCGGTCTGGTCGTTGTTCTGCCCGTTGGCCTGACGCTGTGGCTGACATGGTCGGCCATCGGCTGGCTGGATGCCTGGATCTTGCCCCTGATCCCCGCCGCCTATCAACCCGAAGAACTGGTGCATCGGTTCTTTGGGCCGGACACAACCTTTCCCTTGCGTGGGGTCGGGGTGGCGGTGTTTTTGGTCTTCACCACCTTGATCGGCTGGCTGGCGCGCGGGCTGATCGGACGATCCCTGATGCGGCAGGCGGAACTCTTGGTCGAACGCGTGCCGGTCGTGCGGTCGGTCTATGGCGGGTTGAAGCAGATCACCGAAACCGTCTTTGGCCAGAAAGAGCGCAGCTTTGACCGCACCTGTCTGGTGGAATTCCCCCGCGCGGGCACTTGGGCCGTGGGTCTTGTGGCCAGCAAGGCCAAGGGCGAGATTGCAACCAAACTGCCCACTCAGGAAGAGATGATCGCGGTCTTCGTGGGCCTGACCCCGCTCACCTCGGGCATGCTGATCTATGTGCCGGCCAAGGATGTGATCTTCCTTGAAATGCGCCCCGATGAGGCGGCCAAGCTGATCGTCTCAGGCGGTCTGGTCTATCCGCAAAGCCGCGACGGCGACTGATCGTTCTCCCTCGTATTCTCTGCCCAAATATCCGCAGGGGGTGAGCCCGGCACGGGCGAGGGGGGCGGCAGCCCCCCTTTCCACCCTCAGGGCCGGGCTTGCCTTTGGGCGGACAAACCCTGACAGTCGCCCAAACCATTTGCCGAGTGTGTGACCAATGCCCAAACCCCGCCGCCGTTGCCTGATCGTTCAGTTGGAACCAAGGCATGAGGAAACGCTGCCCTCGATGGTGGATGCGGCCAATCGGGCGGGGTATCGGCCGGTGGTGATGCTGTCCAACCGCTCCAAGCGCCGCCGTGGCGACATCTTTGCCGAGGTGCCGGGTCTGGATGCCGATGTACGCTATGAAGGTTTCAACGATGACAGCGGCTATGACCGTCTGACGGCGCTCGCCGGTGACTGCGACTTCGTGCTGATGAATTCCTTCAATCGGCGCAAGTCGATCGACT
>NKIT01000093.1 GCA_002256185.1 Rhodobacteraceae bacterium PARR1
ATAACTTGACGATGCGGGCGGCTCCCAAGCCCCTGGGCGGGGTCAAAAGCCACCAGGACAGTTCCGGGATGCCGCCCGCACACCAAACATAGCATCCCTCAGCGTAGACAGGACTGTTTGGACATGCCGTTATAGGTCCGCGCGTAGACCGCCGGGATATGCGCCCTCGGGCGCGCAGACCGGTGGGGCGGGCTGCGCGCGGACCGGGCCTTTGGGGCCCGGTCCAGCCTAGCCGTTGCGCCCTATTGCTTTTCCACAACGTGACAGCCCCCGCCCAACCCGCTATAGCACCGCGCGTAATCACCGCGCGGGGACGGCACCGATGGATCACTTCCTGTACAAGAACGGCACCCTGCACGCCGAGGATGTCCCCCTGCCCGACATCGCGGCGCAGGTCGGCACCCCGTTTTACGTCTATTCCACAGCCACCCTTGAACGGCATTACCAACTGTTCACCGAGGCGCTTTCGCCCCTGCCCCACCTTGTGTGCTTTGCCATCAAATCCCTGTCCAACATCGCCGTGCTGAAGGTGCTGGGCGATCTGGGCGCGGGGATGGATGTCGTCTCGGGCGGCGAATACCGCCGCGCCAAGGCGGCGGGCGTTCCCGGCAGCCGCATCGTCTTTTCCGGCGTCGGCAAAACGCGCGAGGAAATGCGTCTGGCCCTCGAAGGCGGCGTGCGGCAGTTCAACGTCGAATCCGAACCCGAACTCCGCGCCCTGTCCGAAGTCGCCGCCAGCATGGGCGCCACCGCACCCATCGCCTTGCGCATCAACCCGGATGTGGACGCCAAGACCCACGAGAAAATCGCCACCGGCAAGAAAGACAACAAGTTCGGCATCCCCATCGACCGCGCCCGTGCGGTCTATGCCGAAGCCGCCCGCCTGCCGGGGATCGACGTCGTGGGCATCGACGTCCACATCGGCAGCCAGTTGACCGCGCTGGAACCGTTCGAACTCGCCTTCACCAAGGTGGCCGAACTGACCGAAACCCTGCGCGGGGATGGGCACAACATCCGCCGACTCGATCTGGGCGGGGGCTTGGGGATTCCCTACACCCGTTCCAACGAAGCCCCGCCCCTGCCGCTGGATTACGGCGCAATGATCAAGCGCACCGTCGGCCATCTGGGATGTGAGATCGAGATTGAACCCGGCCGCCTGATTTCCGGCAATGCCGGATTGCTGGTGTCATCGGTGATTTACGTCAAACAGGGCGAAGGCCGCGACTTCCTGATCGTCGATGCCGCGATGAACGATCTGGCCCGCCCGTCCATGTATGGCGCACATCATGACATCGTCCCGGTGGTGGAACCCGCGCCCGCAACAGCAGCGCAGGAATTCGACGTGGTCGGTCCCGTCTGCGAAACCGGCGATACCTTTGCCCGCCACCGCCCGCTGACGCCGCTGAGCGAAGGGGACTTGGTCGCCTTCCGGTCGGCAGGCGCTTATGGCGCGGTGATGGCGTCGGAATACAACACCCGGCCCCTGATCCCCGAAGTGCTTGTCAAAGGGGATCAATTCGCCGTCATTCGGGCAAGACCATCCTTTGACGAAATCCTGAACCGCGATACCATTCCCACGTGGATGTGATGCGGCCCCCTGCCGCCACCCCCGGCGGAGGCGCATGGACAGACCCGACAACAGCACCGCCCCCCTTGGCTTCCTGACACGCCCGCTGCGCCTGACGCTGACGGGCCTGTGGGCGGAACGGCTGTGGCGTGCCTTCTGGCCGCTGTGGTCAGTGCTGGCTGGCACCCTTGCCGCGCTCGCCTTTGGCTTGCAGGATATCCTGCCGCTTGAGGTGGCTTGGTCAGGACTGATCCTTGCAGGTCTGGCCGTTCTGGGCACGGCGCTGAACGGTCTGCGCGGGTTCCGCCGCCCCACGCGGGCAGATGCGCTGATCCGGATGGATGCCCGCCTGCCCGGCCAACCCATCGCCGCGATGACCGACACGCAGGCGCTTGGCACCGATGATCCGGCCAGCCTTGCCATCTGGCAGGCGCATCGGGCACGCATGGCGGCGCGCGCGGCCAAGGCGCGGGCGGTGCAGCCTGACCTGAACCTGTCCAGCCGTGACCCCTTTGCCCTGCGCTATGTTGCCGCAACCGCGCTGGTGATGGCGCTGATCTTCGGCTCGCTCTGGCGGATCACTTCGGTCCAGACCCTTGCCCCCGGTGCAGGCGTGCCTGTGGCCACTGGGCCGACGTGGGAAGGCTGGGCACAGCCGCCCGCCTACACCGGCAAGCCCACACTTTACCTCAACGAACTCGCCGACACGCGGCTGGACCTGCCGCGCGGCACCCGCCTGCAATTCCGTCTGTACGGTGAGGTGGGTGAGATGACCTTGGCCGAAACCGTGTCAAACCGGACAGAGGTTCCCCCCGCATCAGACCCTGCGCATGACTTCATCGTGGAACAGGCGGGTCAGGTGACCATCGACGGCCCCGGTGGGCGCACATGGGAGATTGGGCTGATTGCCGATCTGCCGCCGACTGTGACCCCATCGGACAAGCTGGCCCGCGAATCGGATGGCAAGCTGAAGCAGGATTTCACCGCCAGCGACGATTTCGGCGTGGTCGCGGGTCAGGTGACCATCGCACTGGACCTGCCGCAGGTGGAACGCATCTTTGGCCGCACGATCGAGCCTGAGGCGCGTGAACCCGTGGTGCTGGACCTGCCGATGCCGAACAAGGGCAACCGCAGCGCCTTTACCGAGACGCTTGTAGATGACCTGTCGCAGCATCCCTTTGCCAATCTGCCGGTCACGATGACCTTTCAGGTCAGCGATGCGGCGGGCCAAACCGGCGGCGCCGAACCCTTGCAGGTGATCCTGCCCGGTCGCGGCTTCTTTGACCCGCTGGCCGCCGCGCTGATCGAACAGCGTCAGGCGCTTTTGTGGAACCGCGCCAATGCGCCGCTGGTGTCGCAAATCCTGAAAGCCGTGACGTGGAAGCCCGAAGGCTTCATCCGCAACGAACGCGCCTATCTGCGCCTGCGGGTGGTGATGCGCGATCTGGAAGACAGCGCCGCCAGCCTGACCCCTGAAAAACGCGACGCGATGGCCGAAGAATTGTGGCAAATCGCGCTTCTGGTCGAAGAGGGCGATCTTGCCTCCAAACTCGAAGCACTCCGCCGCGCGCAGGACCGGCTGGATGAGGCGATCAAGAACGGCGCCTCGCCCGAAGAAATCGACAAGCTGATGCAGGAAATGCAGCAGGCCTTGAACGATTACATGCAGGAGCTTGCCGAAGAGGCCGAACGCAACCCCGACAGCCAGATGTCCCAGAACATGGACGGCATGCAGATGTCGGGCGACCAGCTTCAACAGATGCTGGACGAGTTGAAAAAGCTGATGGAAGAGGGCCGCACCGCCGAAGCGCAGGAATTGATGGAGATGCTGCGCCAGTTGATGGAAAACATGCAGGTGGTGCAGGGCGAAGGCGGTCAGGGCCAAGGTCAGGGCAGCCCCGGCCAGCAGGCGATGCGCGACCTGCAAGACACCTTGCGCAACCAGCAGGGCCTGTCCGACGACGCCTTCCGCGACTTGCAGGACGGGCAAGAGGGGAACGAAGGCCAACAGGACGGCCAGCAGGGCCAAGATGGCCAACAGGGCCAGAACGGGCAGCAGCAGGGCCAACAGGGCCAAGGCGGCGATCAGGAAGGTCAGGATGGCCGATCCCTTGCCGAACGCCAGCAAGACCTGCGCAACCGTCTGGGCCAGTTGCAAGACGGCCCCCTGCCCGGTGATGGCAGCGAACAGGGCGAGGCGGGGCGGCAAGAGCTTGACCGCGCCGGACGCGCCATGGAACAGGCTGAAGAGGCCTTGCGTGACGGCGATCTGCCCCAAGCGCTCGACCGTCAGGCCGAAGCGATGGAAGCCATGCGCGAAGGCATGCAGCAACTGGGAGAGGCGCTGGCCGAACAGCAGCGCCAGCCCGGCGATGCCCAACCGGGACAGGAATTCGGTCAGGCCGATCCGCGCGGCCAGCGTGACCCCTTGGGCCGCGAACCGGGCGAAAGCGCGCGCATCGGATCTGACCGCAACATGCTGCAAGGTGACGATGTCTATCGCCGCGCACAGGATTTGCTGGACGAAATCCGCAAACGCTCGGGCGAACAACTGCGCCCGCAGGGGGAGCGGGACTATCTGCGCCGTTTGCTGGACCTGTTCTGATCCGCTCAGGGCGCGGGGGATTGCCCCGTCACGCTTTGCAACTGTTCGGTCAGCCCGCGCAGCACGCCATCCAGCCACAGCCGCGCGGCATCCACCTGCGCGACATAGGCGGTCATCGCACCCTCTGCGGCGGGGAATTGCTGGGCGATCTTGGGGGCCATGACATAGGCCGCGACCAACCCGGCGGCGAGGATCAGCATCACCAGAAACCCGCTGCGGAACCCGCTGCTGCCGTTGGCGTGCAGATCATCGCCATCGTCCGGATCGGGGGCCGGGCGCTGTGCGGGCTTCAGCGAGGAATTGATTTCCTCGATATCCGGCAAAAGCTCGCGCCGCGATCCGGGTTTCGGCGGCGGCACCGGGCGGGCATCGGGGTCCAGACCTTTCAGCCGGGCCAGACGCCGCGCCGTGCCGTCCAGCAATCCGGCGGCGGGCGCGGGTTCGGGTTCCGGCAAGCCCATGTCCACCTGCGCCTCCATCGGCGGGGCTTCGGCACGGCGGGCGGCGGCCTCACGCTCGGCCTCTTCGCGCAGCACGGCAAGGATGCTTTCATCCAGATTGCGCCGGACGGGTTCTGACACCGTCTCCACCGTCGGTACGGGCGTCGGTACGGGCGTCGGGGGCGCAGGCGCTACCGGGGCAGGCGGCACGGGGGCAGGCGCTACCGCCGCCGGGGCGGGTTCGGCGTCCACGGTGCCAAACAAAGCCTCTTCCTGCGCCAGCATCGCCTCGACCTCAGGGCGCAGTTGGAACCACGCATGGCCGCAGTTGGAACATTGCACATCGCGCCCGGTATCCGGGATCGCCGCATCGTCCACCAGATATTCAGCATCGCAATTCGGACAGATCAGCCGCATCTGGTCGTCATCCCCATCTGACCATACCCACGAAGTGGCCGCGTCACCGACCACCCCTACTGAAATTAGGTTCTCCAAGGTGGTTGCACAGGATGCCAACCGATTGCAACCTCTGCCACCTTGGGCAATGCTGCGCGCGCAGGCAAGGGGAGACAGCATCCAGTGATCGCCTTCGAGAACGTCGCCTACAATTATGGCGGCGGCGAGCTTTTGTCCGAAGTGTCGATCCGGCTTGCGCCGGGGTCATTTCATTTCCTGACCGGGCCGTCTGGCGCGGGCAAGACGACATTCCTGAAACTGGCCTATGCCGAGCTTTTGCCGACCGCAGGCCACGTCACCGTCTTTGACCGCGATGTGCGCAGCCTGACCCGCGACGATGTGGCGATGGTGCGCCGCCGCGTGGGGGTGGTGCATCAGGATGTGCAATTCCTTGACCACCTGCCCTTGGCCGCGAATGTCGCGCTTCCCCTGACCGTGGCGGGCCGCGACGGGCACATGCAGGATCTGACCGACCTTCTGGGCTGGGTCGGCCTTGGCAAACTGGCCGATGCGCTGCCTGCGTCCTTGTCAGGGGGCGAGCGTCAGCGCGGCGCTTTGGCGCGGGCCATCATCATGGGGCCGGATGTGATCCTTGCCGACGAACCGACCGGGAACCTTGATTGGGAGATGTCGCTGCGCCTGCTGACCCTGCTGGTGGAGTTGAACAAGATGGGCAAGACCATCCTGATCGCAACCCATGACCTGAACCTGATCCGTCAGGCGAAATCGCTGGTCGCGGCACGGGTGCTGCGCATCCGCAACCGCCGCATCCAGCTTGCCGGGGCCGATCTGTGAGCGTGCGCCGCAGCCTTGCCGCGATGATCCTGCCAGACCGGCAGGCCGACCGCGTGGTGCCGCCCTCTGGCCCCACCGCGTGGCTGACCACATTCACCGCAGGGGCGATGACCTTTCTGGCAGTGTTCGCATTGGCGCTGTCCTTGGCTTCGGGCCGTTTGGCAGAACGTTGGGCAGGGGCGCTGGCCGGAACAGCCACGATCCGCATCGCAGCCCCCGCCGATCAGATGGCGGTGCAAACCGCCGCCGTGCTGGACATCCTGAAAACCACACCCGGCATCGCCAGCGCCCGCGCCATGACCGATGACGAACAGCGCGCGCTCTTGGCCCCATGGTTCGGTCCCGACCTGCCGATCGAGGCGCTGCCGATCCCCCGCTTGGTCGAACTGACCGAAAGCTCCGATGGCTTTGATGCCGAAGGCCTGCGCCAGCGCCTGCTGGCCGAGGCGCCGGGTGCCGTGCTGGACGACCACACCCGCTGGCAACGCCCCTTGGCGGTGGCGGCATCGCGGCTGAACCTGCTTGGCACGCTGTCGATGGCGCTGATTGCCGCGACGATGGCCGCGATGATCACGCTGGCGGCCAATGCCTCGCTTGCCGCCAATGCGCAGGTGATCCGGGTGTTGCGGCTGGTGGGGGCGCAGGATGATTACATCGCCGCCGCCTTCGTGCGCCGCTTCACCCTGCGCGCGCTGACCGGATCGGCCATTGGGGCCGTTGCCGGAACCATCGGCATCGCCCTCTTGCCCCCGGTGGACGAGGCCGGGGGATTCCTGACCGGCCTTGGCTTTACCGGCCTTGGCTGGTTCTTGCCGCTGGCCCTGCCCCCCATCGCCGCCGCTGTCGCCCTGCTGGCCACACGCGCCGCCGCTTTCCGCAAACTGCGCGAGTTGACATGATCCTTTTTCGCTACCTGATGTCGCTGATTTTCATCGTCCAGATGTATCTGATGATGGTGGTTCTGGCGCTGGTCTATGTCATCCCGGCGATGATCAGCCGGAACGGGGCCTTGGCGGGCATCCACGCCTATTGCCGCTGGGTGCGGTTCTCGGCCCGCGTGCTCTGCGGTCTGAAGTCCGAAATCCGGGGTCCGGTGCCAACCGGAGAGGTGATGATCGCCGCCAAACACCAAAGTTTCTTCGACATCATCGTGATCTGTTCCGTCACCCCGCGCCCGCGCTTCATCATGAAGAAAGAGTTGATCTGGGCGCCAATGCTGGGCTGGTATGCCTTGCGCATCGGATGTGTGCCGGTGGATCGCGGCAAGCGGGGGCGGGCGATTGCCGAAATGAAGCAGGGGGTTGCCAACAATCCCGCAGGGCCGGGGCAGTTGATCATCTACCCCCAAGGCACCCGCGTCGCGCCAGAGGTGGTTATGCCCTACAAGGTGGGTGCCGGGCTTTTGTATCAGCAACTGGGCCAACCCTGCGTGCCCGCCGCCACCAATATCGGCGTGTTCTGGCCGCGCCACGGCATCCTGCGCAAGCCGGGGCTGGCGGTGGTGGAATTCCTGCCGGTGATCGCCCCCGGTCTGGGTGTGGCCGAATTCACCGCGCAGTTGGAACGGGTGGTGGAAAGCAATTCAGATCGGCTGATGGCCGAAGCGGGCTTTGTGCGGCAGGGGTAGGGTGGGGTTTCGTGCCGTGACGCGCCTTGGCCTGAGGCGCTCAGGCGGTGCCAATCAGCCGCTAACCCTTTGTTAAGTAAGTTGACAGCTGTCAACTTCCCGCATCCTCAGCGCAGCGCCAGTTCCGCCGCCGCCCCGATGCGCAAAAGTTTCTCCTCACGCCCCGCCGCGCACATGAAACTGATCCCGCAAGACGGCTGCGAGGTTGGCAAGGTCAGCGCACAGCCCCCCATCAGGTTGCCGATGCGGGTGTTGCGCAGCGCCAGCAGGTTTTCGGTAACGTAATAGCCGTCATCCGTCATCAACCGCGCCGCATCAGGCGGCAGGATCGGCGCGGTGGGCACCAGCAAAGCATCATATGCCGCCACCGCCGCCCCCCAAGCCGCCCGCAGATCGCGCAACCGGCGCAAAGCCGCAACGTAATCGGCGGCGGCGAAATTGCCCCCGGACCGGAATCGTTCAAGGATACGCGGGAACATCTTTGACGGCGCAGCCTCGATCACCTCACGCCAGATGGCGTAGGCCTCAGAGGTGAACAGGATCGGTGCCAGACCCATCGCTTCGGCCACCGCCGGAACCTCGGCATGGTCCAACCGCGCCCCGGCAGCGGAAAGCCGGGTGAGCGAATCCTGAAACCCCTTGCCCGGCGCATCGCGCAGATCGTCCAGCGCGACAGTGTCCAGCACAAGGAACCGCATGCCGGACAGACTGCCACCGGACAGGTCAATCGGGCGCACCCCTTCCAACGCGGCGAAAAGATGGGCGCAATCTTCGACATTCCGCGCGATGGGGCCGACGGTGTCGAAACTTTCACATAAGGGTACAACCCCGCCGATGGACAGCCGTCCGGCGGTGGTTTTCAGCCCCACCAGATCATTCCACGCCGCCGGTATCCGCACTGATCCGCCGGTATCCGACCCAATCGCCGCCGGGGCCAGACCAAAGGCCACGGATGCCGCAGCCCCCGAAGATGACCCCCCCGGCACCGCGCGATCATCATTGATGCAGGGCGGGGTGGCGGTGATCGGGTTCAGGCCAAGGCCGGAAAAGGCCAATTCGCTCATATGCGTTTTGCCCAGACAGACCAGACCCATCAGCGTGGCGGTCGTCAGCACCTCGGCATCCTTCACCGGCACCCGGTTTTTCAGCAGGGCCGACCCCGCCTCTGTTGCGATGCCCGCTGTGTCGAAATTGTCTTTCCAACTGATCGGCACGCCATCAATCAGGCTGCGGCGCTGGCCGGTGCGGGCGCGGCCATGGGCGGCCATCGCCTCGGCCCTTGCGCGAGCGGGGGTGGTGCGGGCGAAGATGCGGTCCGCCTGAGGGTGACCGCCGATGGCGTCCAGATGCGCCTCGGCCAGATCGACGGGGCTGATGCGGCCCGCGTTGATTTCCCGCCCCAGTTCCGCCGCCGATTTAAGCGCCCAATGGCCTGCCATTCTGCCGTGCCTCCGTCTGTTGCGCTGACGGTAGCGGCCAAGCGGCGCATGGACAATCCCGCGCGGTCGTCCATATTCCTGCCCATGACATACGACAGCGACATTCTGATTGCGGGCGGCGGGCTGAATGGTCCGGCCTTGGCTTTGGCACTGGCGCGGAACGGCCTCAGCGTCACGGTGATCGACTCCCGCCCTGCCCCGGTACGCGGCGAAGTGGGCTTTGACGGGCGTGCCTATGCGCTGGCCATCGCGTCCAAGCGCCTGCTGGAGGGGATCGGGGTCTGGCCCGCCATCGGCGACAAGGTCCAGCCGATGTTGCAGATCAAGACGACGGACGGGCGGGTGGGCCAAGGGCCATCGCCGCTGTTCCTGACCTTTGACTCGGCCGAGATCGAAGAAGGCCCGATGGGCTTTATGCTTGAGGACCGGCACCTCTATCGCGCCTTTCTGGACGCCATGGCCGCAACGCCGGGAATTACCCTGCTGTCCGGCGAAACGGTCGTGGCGCAAGAGGTGACGGCAAGCGGGGTGTCAGTCACGCTCGCCTCTGGCCAGGTGCTGACAGGTAAAGTGCTGGCGGGGTGCGATGGGCGCGGATCGGGCACGGCCACGCGGGCAGGCATCCGGCGGCAGGGCTGGGGCTATGGCCAGACCGCGCTGGTCACCGCGATCCGGCACGAGCGGGACCACAACGGCATCGCGCATCAATTCTTTATGCCCGAAGGCCCCTTGGCGATCCTGCCGCTGGCGGGCGGGCATCATTCGCAGATCGTCTGGTCCGAAACCGACGCCAACGCGGCGGCGATCCAAGGGCTGGATGATGCTGATTACCTTGCGGCGTTGCGGCCTCGGTTCGGGGATTTCCTTGGTCAGATTGAACTGGCAGGGACGCGTTACACCTATCCTCTTTCGTTGTCCTTAGCAGAGCGTTTTGTCAGCCCCCGTCTGGCGCTTGTAGGTGATGCGGCGCATGGGGTGCATCCCGTGGCGGGTCAGGGGCTGAACCTTGGGCTGCGCGATGTGGGGGCCTTGGCGCAGGTGCTGGTCGAGGCTATGCGGCGCGGCGAGGATATTGGCGCGATTGATGTGCTGGAGCGGTATCAGACGTGGCGACGGTTTGACTCGACGCTGCTGGCCTTGGGGATGGATGCGGTTAACCGCTTGTTCTCGAACGATAATCCGGTGTTGCGGCTGGGGCGTGATCTGGGGTTGGGGCTGGTCAATCGCCTGCCGGGCCTGCGGCGCGGGTTCATCCGGCAGGCGGCGGGCCTGACGGGTGAGGTGCCAAGGCTGCTGGCCGGGCAGGCGATTTAATCACACCGTATCAGTCGGGGCGCGCACGCACTGCGGGGTGGGTGCACGTATACGTGCGCCCGCCCCGTGGGGGCGGTGCGGGCGCGCCCCGATGCTTTGGGCATCGGGGCAACACCAACTGTTGCGCCCCAGCCAAAGAAAAACCCCCGGCCTTGCGGACGGGGGTTGATCGGGTGGGCTCAATCCTTGCGAACTGCGCCCCAGTGTCGCAAAACGCCTTAGATAGCGCCTTCACGCTGCGCCTTCTTGCGCGCGAGTTTGCGCGCACGGCGGACCGCTTCGGCTTGCTCTCGCGCTTTCTTGACGGACGGTTTCTCGAAATGTTGCTTGAGCTTCATTTCGCGGAAAACGCCTTCGCGCTGGAGCTTTTTCTTCAGGGCACGGAGTGCCTGTTCGACGTTATTGTCGCGGACGCTGACCTGCATGTGGTTGTCACCACCTTCCTAAGTTAGAGTTGCACTACAGTGTGCAGGCGCGCGCCCTATAACAAGGGAAACACGCCCTGTCCACCGACAGTCACAGATGGAGGCCACCATGGACCCCGAAACCACCCCGGATGCCGCCAAATCGCGGGTTCTTGAAGCCGCGCTGATGCATGTGCCCTTTGACGGCTGGTCTGAAACCACCCTGCGCGCGGCGATTGCCGATTCGGGTGTGGCCCCCGGTCTGGCCCGTGCGCTGTTCCCGCGCGGGGGGATTGATCTGGCCGTGGCCTATCACAAGGCGGGTGATGCCTTGATGCTGGACCGGCTGGCCGCGACCGACCTCACCGCGCTGCGCTACCGTGACCGGGTGGCGACCGCGATCCGCACCCGTCTGGAACTGGTCGAGGACCGCGAGCTGGTGCGGCGGGGCAGCACGCTCTTTGCCCTGCCGCAACATGCGGGCGAAGGGGCCAAGCTGATCTGGGGCACGGCGGATGCGATCTGGACGGCGCTTGGCGATACCTCACGCGATTTCAACTGGTATTCCAAACGCGCCACGCTGTCGGCGGTGTATGGGTCGGTCGTGCTGTATTGGCTGGGCGATGACAGTCTGGACCATCAGGACGCGTGGGACTTCCTTGACCGCCGCATCGGCGATGTAATGCAGATTGAAAAGCTGAAAGCATCCGTCCGCGACAATCCGCTGGGCAAGGCGCTGCTTGCAGGTCCGGGCAAGCTGATGGACAAATGGCGTGCACCGACCGCGCCGGATGACCTGCCGGGCAACACCCGTTTCTGAAGGACCACCCGATGACCCTGTCCCACACCATGCGCGCCGTCGAAATCTCGGAACCCGGCGGACCTGAGGTGTTGCGCCCGGTGACCAAACCCGTGCCGGTGCCGGGACATGGCCAGATCATCATCCGCGTTGCCTATGCCGGGGTGAACCGCCCCGACGCCCTGCAACGCGCGGGTCTTTACGCGCCCCCCGCCAGCGCATCCCCCTTGCCGGGGCTGGAGGCGGCGGGAACCGTGGTTGAGATTGGTCCCGGCGTCACGCGCTGGTCCATTGGGGACCGCGTGACCGCGCTGCTGCCCGGTGGGGGCTATGCCGAGTATGTGGCCACGCAAGAGCACCACGCCCTGCCCGTGCCCGAAGGGATGAGCCTAAGGGAAGCCGCCTGCCTGCCCGAAACCTGCTTTACCGTCTGGTCCAACATGGTGATGCGCGGGGGGCTGAAGGCCGGGGAACGCTTCTTGGTCCACGGCGGATCATCGGGCATCGGCACCACGGCCATCCAAATCGCCAAGGCGCTTGGCGCGCGTGTGTTCACCACCGCCGGGTCGGACGACAAGTGCCGTGCCTGTGAGGAACTCGGCGCGGACAAGGCGCTGAACTACCGCACCGGGGATTACGTCGCGATGATGCTGGACGAAGGCGGCGCGCAACTGATCCTCGACATGGTCGGCGGCCCCTACCTGCCGCGCAACATCAAGGCTTTGGCGACCGAAGGGCGCTTGGTGCAGATCGCCTTCCTGCAAGGCGCGAAGGTGGAGTTGAACTTTTCCGAAGTCATGATGCGGCGGTTGACGATCACGGGTTCCACCCTGCGCCCGCAAAGCGACCTGTCCAAAGCCCGCATCGCGGCAGAGGTTGAGGCGAACGTCTGGCCGATGATCGCCGCCGGCAAACTCCGCCCCGTGATGGACAGCGAATTCGCGCTGGAGGATGCCGCCAAGGCCCATGCCCGGATGGAAAGCAGCGGGCATGTGGGGAAGATCGTGCTGAAGGTGGAGTGAGGTGGTTAAACCCCCTTCACAAACAAAATCCACTCCGCAGCCTCTACCGCCCAATCCCCCTTCACCACCGGGCGGCGGGCGACCTCGCGGTAGCCTTTGGCGCGATACAGGCGCAGGGCGTCCAGGTGTGTATCCTCGGCGATCAGGCTGATGTTGGTGTGTCCTGCGGCGCGGGCGATCCGTTCAGCCTCGGCCAAGAGCGCCGAGCCGATGCCACGGCCGCGGAAGGCGTCGTAAGTGGCAAGGACGTTCAGATACCATGAGCCCGGAGCCAGCGCCTCTAGCTCCAGCAGCGGGACAAAGATGGCGGGGGTGTCGGGGGCGATGGGGGCGGGATCGGCCTCGGCGGGATAGCCCAGCAATCCGGCGGCGACGTCTGTCCCGACCTGATACAGCCACGCGTTGCGATAAGAAAAACTGCCCGTATCCCGCGCCGCACGGTCAAGGCCATAGGCCAGCGCGTCGCCATCAGGCCCCACCGATTTGCGCCAGAAATGCAGCGGCAGATCATCCGCCGCCATGTTGATGAAGCGCACCAGATGCGCGGCATCCGCCGCTGTTGCCTGCCGGATCATCGCCCTGCCCCCCTGTCTTGTCCGCCGATGCATAGGCGACAACGCGCCTTGGTTCAATTCCACGGCCACAACCCTTGCCACATCGCAATGCGCCCCTTACCACCGAGGCAAACCGCACAGAGGGGCTTTGACATGACCGACACGGTGTTCCGCTTTCCCGCGCCCGGACCTGAACCCTTGACCACCGATCTGGACGGCTGGACCAAGGTTGACGGCCATCCGACGATGAAAACATGGGTGCAGCATACGTCCATCGACGGGTCGGTGATCAGCGGCACGTGGGAGGCGACGGTCGGCACCTGGCACGCCCTCTACAAGTTCTACGAATTCGTCCACCTGATCGAAGGTCAGATCACGATTACTCCAGACGGCGGCACCCCCGTCACCCTGCACCCCGGCGATGGCTTTGTGGTGGATGCAGGGTTCTCGGGGACATGGAAGATCGAAGCCCCGGTCCGGAAGCACTTCTGCATCAAGCTGAAGTGAGGCGAGCGGGGCATCGAGTTTGGGGGGCGGCCGATGTGGTCGGTGCGCACCAAGTATACGGTGCCGCCCTCGATCACCGCGACGGGCTCCCATCCGGTCCAGAACGCGAGTCAGAATGCAGGTGGATTTGCGCCAAACTTAAATCACCTCTCTTAAACCGAACACTTAGTACCGGAATCATTTGATAGAATTGAGACAACCATGCGATTACATAAATGATTCAAATTTTCGACGACATATCTGTTATCTTGTTAAGCGCTTTATTTTAAATTGCTGAATTCAGGATACTTTTTGCAAACATTATATACAAAGTGCTCCTCAATAAGCCCGCAAATTTCCGCAAAAGATCGCCGTAGTACTCTGCGATCATCATCGTTTTCAATACGATCAATTACATCGATTAATTTGCCCAGATCACGGCCGAGTTCATCAGTTGCGGCAAACAGTTCGCGTGCCTCGAGTTCTTTCATCAAGCATCCCTTCAATACGTACAGTCATGCGCATTCATACATTCACGAATACACTTGCGGATACCAAAGAATTGATCTGCTCCGCTATGTCCTGCAAACGAACCTTCTTCAAAACTGTCGGTGCAATTCCTACGACACTTTTCTAGTATCAACTTGCAACGTTCAACTCCGTCATCTCCAATTTCGCACTGCTGCGGCTCATCTCCTGCAGCATCCTGTGTTTCTGGGATTGTGCCATCGCCGAGGGTGGATGGATAGAGCAGAATCCCAAGGAACCCAGCAATGCCCGCGCCCATTGTTGCAGCGGCCGTTCCGCCGAACATCGTGACGCCTCTGACGATCGCTGTGCCGAGTGCTGCCGCGTCCTCCCCCCTCGGATCGATCCACCGTCCCGGGTTCTGCCTGACATACCCATAGACTGACGCGCCATCGATCAGGCCGAGTGGATCGGCTTGGATGTACCTGCCCGTTGTAGGATCATAGTCGCGCATCCAGTTCTGGTGAAGGCCGGATTCGGATTGGAACCACTGTCCGGGGAAGCGGGCGGTGGGGAGGGCTCCGGTCGCGGTGCGGACGCCGCCGAAGGGGAGGTAGCTGGCGGACCAGACCTGCGTGCCGGTGGTGGTGGTTGCAAAGACCGGGCGGCCGATGTGGTCGGTGCGCACCAAGTATACGGTGCCGCCCTCGATCACCGCGACGGGCTCCCACCCGTTCCAGACATATTCGCGGATCAGCGCGCCGGTGGCTTGGTTGTACTCCGCGATCCGGCGGCCCGTGCTGTCGAACACCGAATGGATCGTAACCGCCGTGGGCGAGGTCAGCGTGCGGATCGATGGATCATTGCAGCATTATTTCAGTCTGCTTCAAATAGCGCAAACCTTTTTCTAATGGGATAATCGATTTCACCGTCAAGCAAGCCCATAACTTCTCCTAGGACTCTCCGAAAGCGCCGTCGATCTTCGTCATTATCAATTTTCTCGAGCGCTTCGCTTAGTAGAGTTATTGGCTCGGAAAAGGTTCCTATGATATCTAGTATCTCTTGCGCATGTTTTCTTTCCATTTCTTACTCCTTAGTAAGGGCAATCTCGAGCAGCCATGCACTCTCGCATGCACTTTCTGTATCCAGCGAATTGGTCTCTGATTGGAAATCCATAATCTTCATAATATCGGACACAATTGCTGTGACATATATTTCTCACGACCTCACAGCGGCCATCATCATCAGTAGTGCATTGCTGCGGCGTCGCAGATGCATCATTTGGTTCCGCGCTGTCATCAATAACGCTATCAACAATCCACGCGAGAGCAAGAGCGCCAGCATAACCTATCCACTTATGAGGAACTAGGCACTGGACCCATTAATTTGCTTGCGGGTCCGCCACGTCACTGATTCACTTGGGGCACCAAAGGGGGTGCTGCCATGACCGAGATGATCCTGCTTTCCGAAGCCCAGATGGCGCGGATATCGCCGTTTTTTCCGCTCTCGCATGGCATCCCCAGGGTGGATGATCGCCGGGTGATCAGTGGGATCATCTTCGTGATCCGCAACGGGCTCAGGTGGCGTGACGTTCCGCCAAGCTACGGACCACACAAGACAATCTACAACCGCTTCATCCGATGGAGCGAGTTGGGCGTGTTCGGGCGCATCTTCGTCGAACTTGCCAAAGGTGGCGGCGATACCGAGGAAATCATGATCGACGCCACCCATCTCAAGGCGCACCGGACAGCGGCCAGCCTGCTCAAAAAGGGGCTCTTCCCCGGTATATCGGACGCACAAAAGGCGGGTTGAATTCAAAATTTCATGCAGTCTGCGACAGCGAGGGGCGGCCTCGCACGCTGTTTCTGACGGCAGGCCAGGTCAGCGATTACACCGGTGCTGCGGCCCTTCTGTCGACGTTTCCCCCGGCAAAGGCGCTTCTGGCCGACAAGGGATATGATGCCGACTGGATGCGTGACGCCCTTGTCGAGCGCAAGATCGAAGCCTGCATCCCATCGAAATCAAACAGGAAAATCCAGATACCCCATGACCGCGTGCTCTACCGAAAGCGGCACAAGATCGAGAACATGTTTGGAAAACTCAAGGACTGGAGGCGCATTCACACACGATACGACCGCTGCGCCCACACCTTCATGTCCGCAATCGCCATAGCCGCCATCGTCATCTTCTGGATTTGATCAATGAGTCCAGAGCCTAAGTCAGTGGGGTCTGGGAACAGGATATCTGCTAGTATACCGCCCCCTGCGCCGCCGACAAGATATTCCCCCTCGGATCGATGAACCTTCCCGGGTTTTGCCTGACATACCCATAGACTGACGCGCCATCGATCAGGCCGAGTGGATCGGCTTGGATGTACCTACCCGTGGTCGGATCATAGTCCCGCATCCAGTTCTGGTGAAGGCCGGATTCGGATTGGAACCACTGGCCGGGGAAGCGGGGGGTGGGGAGGGTGCCTGTGCTCGTGCGGACGCCGCCGAATCCCTTCCCCCTTGCCCCCATTCCCTGCTACATATGGGGACATGAACCAGCATGCCCCCAAGATATCCGATGCGTCTGGCCGTCCTGTCATCCGGCAGTTGGATGAGGCTGCCGTCAACCGCATTGCGGCGGGGGAGGTGGTGGAGCGTCCGGCCTCAGCCGTGAAGGAATTGGTTGAGAATGCGCTGGATGCGGGGGCTGCGCGGATCACGGTCGATTGTGCCGATGGCGGCAAGACGCTGATCCGGGTGACGGATGACGGTTGCGGGATGACGGGGGCGGATTTGCCGCTGGCCCTGTCGCGGCATGCGACGTCCAAGATTGACGGGTCGGACCTGCTGGATATCCGCAGTTTCGGGTTTCGGGGGGAGGCGTTGCCCTCGCTCGGCTCCGTCGGGCGGCTGACCATCACCTC
>NKIT01000094.1:0-4108 GCA_002256185.1 Rhodobacteraceae bacterium PARR1
CCCAGATGCTGGACAGCATGGATATCGAGCGGGAACGCGGGATCACCATCAAGGCCAACACGGTGCGGATCGAATATCCGGCCAAGGATGGCAAGACCTATATCCTGAACCTGATCGACACCCCCGGCCACGTCGACTTCGCTTATGAAGTCTCGCGCTCCATGCGCGCGGTCGAAGGGTCTTTGCTGGTCGTGGACGCCTCCCAAGGGGTTGAGGCGCAGACGCTGGCCAACGTCTATCAGGCCCTTGATGCGGGACATGAGATTGTGCCCGTCCTGAACAAGATCGACCTGCCCGCCGCAGAACCGGATCGGGTGAAGGCGAATATCGAAGAGGTGATCGGTCTGGATGCCTCTAACGCGCTGGAGATCAGCGCCAAGACCGGCCTTGGCATCCCTGAGGTGCTTGAGGCCATCGTCACCCGTTTGCCCCCGCCCAAGGGCGACCGCGATGCGCCGCTGAAGGCGATGCTGGTCGACAGTTGGTATGACGCCTACCTTGGCGTGGTCGTCATGGTCCGCATCATGGACGGCGTGATGAAAAAGGGCGACCGCATCCGCATGATCCAGACCAACGCGGTCTACGGCATCGACAAGCTTGCGGTGCTGAAACCGCAAATGGTGGATATCGCTGAACTTGGACCGGGTGAGATTGGGATATTCACCGCCTCGATCAAGCAGGTGCGTGACACCCGCGTTGGCGATACCGTGACCCATGAACGCAAGGGCTGTGACGCGCCGCTGCCGGGCTTCAAACCCGCGCAGCCGGTGGTGTTCTGCGGTCTCTTCCCGGTGGATGCGGCCGATTTCGAGGCGCTCCGCGATGCCATCGAAAAGCTGGCGCTGAACGATGCCTCGTTCAGTTCGGAAATGGAAACCTCGGCCGCGCTGGGGTTTGGCTTCCGCTGTGGCTTCCTTGGGCTGCTGCACCTTGAGGTGATCCGCGACCGGTTGGAACGCGAATATGACCTTGATCTGATCACCACTGCGCCGTCTGTGGTGTTCAAGCTGCACATGAAAGATGGGGAGGTGCGCGATCTGCACAACCCCGCCGACATGCCCGACCTGACCTATATCGACCACATCACAGAGCCGCGCATCAAGGCGACGATCATGGTGCCGGACGAATACCTCGGCGATATCCTGAAGCTGTGTCAGGATCGGCGCGGCATCCAGTTGGACCTGAGCTATGCGGGCAACCGCGCGATGGTGGTCTATGACTTGCCGCTGGCGGAGGTGGTCTTTGACTTCTACGACCGTCTGAAATCGGTGACCAAGGGCTATGCCTCGTTCGACTATCAGATCAGCGAATATCGCGAAGATTTCATGGTCAAGATGTCGATCCTTGTGAACGAAGAACCCGTTGACGCGCTGTCGATGATGGTCCACCGCGACCGGGCCGAGGCGCGGGGCCGCGCCATGGTGGAAAAGCTGAAAGAGCTGATCCCCCGCCACATGTTCAAAATCCCGATCCAAGCCGCCATCGGCGCCCGCGTGATCGCCCGCGAAACGCTGAGCGCGATGCGCAAAGACGTGACGGCGAAGTGCTACGGCGGCGACGCGACGCGCAAGCGCAAGCTGTTGGACAAGCAAAAGGCCGGCAAGAAGCGCATGCGCCAGTTCGGCAAGGTCGAAATCCCGCAGGAGGCGTTTATTTCGGCGTTGAAGATGGATAGTTGACACCACAGATAGTTCGGCGCACGCTAAAATTGTGTCCGTGTGTTTGAGGACGATCATGGAAATCGATCCTGAGTTGTTTGCAATTATGAGCTTCAAGGGTGAGCGCTTTAACAGAGCGTTCATTCCAGTCGACGCATTGCCAGCAATAGCAGGTTACCAGCAGGCATTGACCCAGATGGCAATTGCAATCTGGAAAGAGGCTAACCCAGATCGCGAAAGGCTTCCTAATAATTTCTCTAAGGCCTTTGAACTAGGACTTAGAGATATTGGTGAAGGTAGTAAAGTCGCTCACCTGCCTCGCAGATTTCCGACGCAGAGCGAATTGCTGTTTAATGATGGATTTGATGACATTTTTATCGCAGCGCAGGAGCGTCTTGCGGATATTGTGATTGCCGCGAACGAGAATAGGCAGTTTTCACCGCTGCCCGAAAATGTCATTGCGCCATTTGAACGTATTTCCAAATCGATTTACCGGGCGGAATACATTGAGATAACCCCTGTCGCGCACGGAAAGCAACGTGTTGGAGTGTTCAGGATTTCGGACCCGACCGTTGAGAAAATTGTGAATACCTCGAGGATCAGGCTAAACAAATTAATTGACAGTATTGGATTTATTTCTGGAATCATCGAAAATCCTTCGAGCGTCCGGGTCACTGCAGCAAACGGAGTTTTTAATTACCCCCTTGATTGGACTTCGCTTCGCAGTGAAGAAGGGTTGCGTATTGGTTCGGTGGTGCATTTTCAAGTTGAAGCCGAAACGGACACGGACGGGGCAATTAAGGACTTTAAGAAGGCCGTTTCTTTAAGTCCTGCTGTCCAGTCGCCAGAGTCGCGAAAGCTTGATGTTGTAATTACCGAGTTGGCCGCCTTGAAGTCTGGTTGGATGGACGGTGTCGGCTGTGCGCTATCTTCTGAGACAGTTTTGCGTGCAAGGGAGTTTGGCATTTTCTTGTCGCGCTGGTTTGGATTGGTTAGAGTATATCCGACAGTGGAAGGCGGTATTCAGTTTGAATGGACGTTTAACAATGTTGCAGCGTCGCTGCAGATACTTGCATCTGAGTTCTTATTAGGTGCTAGCGATTTGCTTTCGGATAAGTATGCTGAGAAGTGCTTTAAGGGACTTTCTCCAGCCTTGCTGAAGGCTTTGGAGCGGCTTGAGAAATTCGCAGGTAGAAGCGAGGGGTAAAAGTTGGACGAGTATGGCTTGCATCGTAGTGTTCACCCGCGTTTTATTCAGCAAGGCATGGTAGGTATGGAGGCGTTCTCTCCGTCTAGTGAAGAAAATTATAATTTGAGTGTAGATTGTGAACGGATATGGTTGGGTAAGGAGAGTTACAGGTTTAGAACCGTGACTTTATCAAAGCAATCCGCCGGAATTTGGACTGTTCCAAGAGACTTCGTGTCCAAACTGAAACTTGAGGTTCGAGCAGATCAACAGAGCGGCAATCCTGCCCACTCGTTGATAGATTTTCCAAAACAGAAAGTGGATAAAGCAAAAAGAAGAGATGCCGCTAGGCGACTTGCTGATTTTGCTAACCAAGCAGCCATTTCTCGCATCGGCTGAGATGCAGTGATGCCAATTAGCGGCACCCGCCGGGCGGCCACGTCCCGTGCCTGATCCGGCAGGACGGCTGACAGCCCCTTGCGGCCTCAAAGCCTCGGCCGCAATCGGACCGCCGAAAAGGTCCACGGGACCTTTTCGCGTCGGTCCTCTCGGTCCCGGTTCCACAAACGAAAACCCCGGCTTCCACCGGGGTTCGGGTCGTGGCCAAGGGGGGAGGGGTTACATCCCCACCTGTGCCTCTTGGCTTTCTTGGGTCAGCGTCTCGCCGGTGTTTTCGACGTCGCGGCCAAGGCCCTCCATCGTCTCGCAGGCGGTCAGGGTCATCAGCATCAGCAGCGCGGGGAGCAGGGCTTTCATCGGGGTCTCCATCAGGTTGGCGTTATCGGGCGGGGAACGCGCGCTGCTGCGGATGGGTTCCGGCTGCGGCAATGCTGCGGGTGCATTCTGCGCCCGCCCACGTTATGCTGCATTGCAGCGTCATCCAGAGGGTCCACATGGGGCAGGTCATCACCATCGCACAGCAAAAGGGCGGGTCGGGCAAGACGACGCTGGCCGCCAACCTTGCCGCCGCCTATGCGGCGCAGGGGTTGCGGGTGGCGCTGTTGGACACCGACCCCCAAGGCAGTCTGGGCCGCTGGTTCATGGCGCGGCGCGACCGCATGGGCGATCCGGGGATGGAGTTTTCCACCGCCAGCGCTTGGGGGGTCAGCTATGAATGCGAAAAGCTGAAAAAGACATGTGATGTGGTGATCGTGGACACGCCGCCCAAGGTGGATGCCGACCTGCGCCCCGCCTTGCGTGAGGCCGGGTTGGTGCTGATCCCCGTCGCCCCACGCACCCAAGAGGGGGGGGCCGTCGGGGGAGT
>NKIT01000094.1:4118-16734 GCA_002256185.1 Rhodobacteraceae bacterium PARR1
AGCCACGTGGATTTGTGGGCGGTTGAGGGGGTCTTGGACCTGATCGCACGGGAAAAGCGCCCGGCGCTGATCGTGCTGAACCGCGTCAAGGCGGGCACCCGGCTGGCCGAACAGGTGGGCGCGGCGGCGGGTCGTCTGGCCGATGTGGCGCAGACCACGCTGGCGCAGCGCGTGACCTATGCCGAAACGTTGGGAGAGGGTCAGGCCGTCACCGACCTGCGCGGCCCCGCCCGCGCCGAGGTGGAGGCATTGGCGGCAGAGGTTTTGGCCCGTCTTCAGGCCTGATCCGGTCCTTTCCAGACCAGTTCATACAGCGCAAAGGCCCCGGCCCCAGCAAACAGCATCCCCCAGAACGGGTCGTTCATGCCGAAAAACTCAAACCCGCCCCACGCCAGCGGAATGATCCCCGTCGCCCACCGCACCCAAGGGCGGCGAAACATCGGGTGATTGGCGTCAAGGAACTTGCGTGAGGTATCTTTGGACATGGGCGCTCCGATCCGGTTTGGCCCGATATGGGGGGCGGGGGCGGCCCCGTCAACGCCGCTTCTTGTTGCCGCCACGCTGCCCCGCCCGCCCCGCCGTGCTGCGGCCAGAGGATTTGACCGCCGCCTCTGACGCCTCTTCCACCGCCGATTGCCGGGCGAGGGGGTCATCGGCGACGGCGAGTTCGACCGCCTCTAGCCGCTTCACCTCATCCCTGAGCCGTGCCGCCTCTTCGAATTCCAGATTTTCAGCGGCTTTGCGCATTTGCAGGCGCAGCGCGTCCAAGTGCGCGGCAAGGTTCTGGCCGACCATCGGCTTGTCCACCCGTGCCGTGACGCGGGCCATGTCGGTGTCGCCCTGCCACAGACCCGCCAGCACATCGTCGACGTTCTTTTTCACCGTCTGCGGGGTGATGCCATGTTCAAGGTTATAGGCCACCTGCTTGGCGCGGCGGCGGTTGGTTTCCCCCATGGCGCGTTCCATGCTGCCAGTAATGCGGTCGGCATACATGATCACGCGGCCCTCAGAGTTCCGCGCCGCCCGCCCGATGGTCTGGATGAGCGAGGTTTCTGAGCGTAGGAAGCCTTCCTTGTCGGCATCCAAGATCGCCACCAGCCCGCATTCGGGGATATCGAGGCCTTCGCGCAGCAGGTTGATGCCCACCAGCACGTCAAACGCCCCCAGCCGCAGGTCACGCAGGATTTCGATGCGTTCGATGGTGTCGATGTCAGAGTGCATATAGCGGATGCGAATGCCCTGTTCGTGGAAATACTCGGTCAGGTCTTCGGCCATGCGCTTGGTCAGGGTGGTGACCAGCGCGCGCAGACCCCGTTGCGCGACGATGCGGATTTCCGCGAGCAGGTCATCCACCTGCATCTCAACGGGCCGGATTTCCACCTGTGGGTCCACAAGGCCGGTGGGGCGGATCACCTGTTCGGTAAAGACGCCGCCGGTTTGTTCCAACTCCCACGCCGCCGGGGTGGCGGAAACGAACACCGATTGCGGGCGCATTGCGTCCCATTCTTCGAATTTCAGGGGTCGGTTGTCCATGCACGACGGCAGTCGGAAGCCATGTTCCGCCAGCGTCATCTTGCGCCGGAAGTCGCCCTTGTACATCCCGCCGATCTGCGGGACGGACACATGGGATTCATCGGCAAAGACGATGGCATTGTCGGGGATGAATTCAAACAGGGTGGGCGGTGGTTCCCCCGGTGCGCGGCCCGTCAGATAGCGCGAGTAGTTTTCGATGCCGTTGCAGACACCGGTCGCCTCCAGCATCTCAAGATCAAACTGGGTGCGCTGTTCCAGACGCTGCGCCTCAAGCAGTTTGCCTTCCTTGATCATCTGATCCAGCCGCAGGGTCAGCTCTGACTTGATGCCCTTGACCGCCTGCTGCATCGTCGGGCGCGGCGTGACGTAGTGGCTGTTGGCATAGATGCGGATTTGCTTGAAAACATCGGTCTTTGACCCGGTCAGCGGGTCGAATTCGACAATGGCCTCCAATTCCTCACCAAAGAAGGAAAACCGCCAAGCGCGATCCTCAAGGTGGGCGGGCCACACCTCGACACTATCCCCCCGCACCCGGAACGACCCACGCGAGAACGCCTGATCGTTGCGGCGGTATTGCTGCGCCACAAGTTCGGCCATCATCTTGCGCTGATCGTACATCTGCCCGACGATCAGATCCTGCGTCATGGCCGAATAGGTCTCAACCGAGCCGATGCCGTAGATACAAGAGACCGAGGCGACGATGATCACGTCATCCCGTTCCAGAAGCGCCCGCGTGGCCGAGTGGCGCATGCGGTCAATCTGTTCGTTGATCTGGGATTCTTTCTCGATGTAAGTGTCCGAGCGCGGGACATAAGCCTCCGGCTGGTAGTAGTCATAGTAGCTGACGAAGTATTCCACCGCGTTTTCGGGGAAGAAGCCCTTGAACTCGCCGTAAAGCTGCGCGGCCAGCGTTTTGTTGGGCGCAAGGATGATGGCGGGGCGTTGGGTCTGTTCGATCACCTTGGCCATGGTGAAGGTCTTGCCCGTGCCCGTTGCCCCCAGAAGCACCTGATCCCGATCCCCTGCCAGAACCCCGGCGGACAGCTCCGCAATCGCCGTGGGTTGATCCCCTGCCGCGGTGAAGGGAGTCTGCATCACGAAGCGACGGCCGCCCTCCAGCTTGGGGCGGGTCAGCACTTCTGGGCGTGTGGTCAGGTCGTTGGCGTTGTTGTGCGGCATGATGATTCCCCGGCTTATGCCAGATTTGGTCTCTTTTCGTTCACGGGCAAGCCTTGCGCCGCCCGACACGGTCACGCAACCGCCATTTCCGCCAACACGAACACGGCGGACTTGGATGCGTTGACGAAGCGTGAATGGACTCATTGCAATTTTAGCCAACATTCCAGCGAAAGCCACAGCGCGAAGTTGTAATCGGTCCCGGCCTGCGCAAAGGTCATTGGGCAAGCAGCAAGTCTGTCGGCCGGTCGCACCACACACCCCACCCACACTCCCCGCGGCTGGCCGACAGACCCCCCACAGGGACAACCTGCCGCTTGCACCCACCCCCCTTTTTCCGGCATATGATGGCGCAACGGCGGTGTTTTGGGACCGCTTGCCTGAGGAGTGACCGATGCGCGCGCGGATTTATCAGCCGGCCAAGAACGCCATGCAGTCCGGCATGGGCAAAGCCAAGAACTGGGTTCTGGAATTCGCCCCGGCCTCGGGCCGTGAGATTGACCCGCTGATGGGCTGGACCTCGTCCGATGATACACAAACGCAGGTGAAGCTGCGCTTTGACACGCGTGAGGCGGCTGAGGCCTATGCAAAAGCCAAAGGCCTGACCTATGAGGTTCAGGAACCCAAGCCGCGCAAGCCGGTCATCCGCCCGCGTGGCTATGGCGAGAATTTCGCCACGGACCGCCGTGGGGCCTGGACGCACTGACCGCCGATGGCGCTGACCATCGCCGCCGAAAGCCCGCTTGGCCCCGATCTGGCGCTGCTGTTCCAGCGCCACACGGCGGACATGCACGCCGATACGCCGCCCGAATCGATCCACATGATGGATGCGGGCGAATTGGCTATTCCGGCGGTGCGGTTCTTCGTGATGCGCGACGCTGGCGTTCCGGTGGGGATGGGGGCATTCAAGGCGATTGATGCCCAGCATGCCGAGATCAAATCGATGCATGTGCTGGCCGAGGTGCGGGGCAGGGGCCTGTCGCGCCGGATGCTGGATCACCTGATCGCGCAGGCGCAGGCCGAAGGCTTTGTTCGCCTGTCACTGGAAACCGGCGTGCAGCCCACCTTCATCGCCGCGCGGGCACTTTACGCCAAGGCGGGTTTTGTCGACTGCCCCCCGTTTGAGGGATACTGGGCCGATCCCAACAGCGTGTTCCTGACCAAGACGCTGGCCTGAGCCTGTCACCCACCCCTTGCAACAAACGCCCTTCTGCCGCAAAAGAGGGACACGGTTCCGTAGCTCAGTTGGATAGAGCAGCCGCCTTCTAAGCGGCCGGTCGAGGGTTCGAATCCTTCCGGGGCCGCCACCATATCCATAAGCCTTTGATTGGTCGTCACGTTTCGTGCCGTTAGACAGACGCAAGATCGTCAAACATCACCGCCTGCTCTACGCCTTTTTTCGCGTCAGGGGCGCAGGGTTCATAGGTCATGTCGATGTGCATCGCGGTTCCGTAGGCGCGAAACACGGCGGTCCAGCGATGCAGAAACGGCGTGTCCATCTCAAGATCGACGTGGCGATTGCTGACCGCCGTGATCACCGCGACCTCACCGCGCCGCGCCGATTTCACAAAGTCGACGTCATGCAAAAACAGGCTCGCCTCATCAACCAGATGATCATGCAGCCGCGCGGTGCCCAGTTTTGCAAAGCTGGGCCATGCTTTGCGCAGTCCCTCTGACGTTGTGACAAGGCGGACGCCATCCAGATCAAAAGCGGCCCGCACGCTGGAGGAGGTCTTGATTGCAAGCCGGTCAATGTTCAGCCGCTGACACGAGGTCGAGGACATGGCATCAATCAGCCGCAGCATCAGTCGTCTTCCCGGCTTGTCTTTGCCGGTCTCCCAGTTGGAAATCACGGTCTGCGTGACGCCCAAGGTTTCCGCAAGAACGGCCTGCTTGATACCGGAGGCTTTGCGCCAAGCGGGCAGCATGCGGCAGATGTCGGTTTCTTGAAACATTTTGGCGCTTTCATCCCAACTTTCCCGCACATAGCACGGGCGGGACTGGGGGTCGCCGGATCAAAAGTCTGGGTCAGCCGTGCAAAAGCAAGCCCGATCCTTATCAAGGGCGGGCTTTGGTGCATGGGGCGGAGCTGATCACGAATAAGCATGGCGATGCCCCCGGCAAGCGGAACTGCTGCTGCCTTGTCATGGGGCGGCCCAGCGACATCGCATCTAAGGCCGCTTCGCCCTTGGCCGGTGTCGCTGGCGTGCTCTGCCGCTCGCGTCACCTCAAACGACAGGGTTGCGAAATGAATTGCCACTCAGGGCGCGCGAGCATTGGCCGGAGAGAGGAGAATTGGACAAGGGCGCTGCTGCCGGAAGGGTGGGGACTGAAAGGGGGGGCGCAGAGGCACGCCCCCCCCGATGCTGTCGGCTTATTGTGCCGTCAGTCGCAGTACGGCGATGTTCTTGCTGCCGTCCGTCGCGGTGGTGGTGCCCGCCACGAGGATCAGTTTGTCGCCCTGCACGGCAACGCCGGTCGCCATGTCGTCGCCGTCCCCCAGCGAGATGTTGACGATGCCGTTTTCGGTGCCGTCATCCGCGGTGCCAAAGCCTTGGTCCAAGGCACCGGCTGCATCATAGCGGGCCACAGCGATGTTGGTGCTGTCGCCTTCCTGATGGTAGCCTGCAACGACGATGCTGCCATTCCCTTGCACCGCAACGCCGGTCGCAAAGTCGTTGCCTTCACCCAGCGAGGTGGCGACAAAGCCGTTCGGGGTGCCGTCTTCGGACTGGCCAAAGCTTTCGTCCACGCTGCCATCGGCGTTCAGGCGGGCCACGATGATGTTGGTCGATCCGTCCGCAACCGCGCTGTCGCCGACCACAACGATCTTGCCATCGGCTTGCACTGCCACGTCGCGGGCCGTGTCATTGCCATCGCCGAGCGAGATGTTGACAATCCCATTGGCCGTGCCGTCATCGGCGGTGCCAAAACTGTCGTCCAGCGTACCATCGGTGTTGACGCGCAGCACGACCATGTTGGTCGATGCGCCGTCTTCGTGATACCCGGCGACGACGATCTTGCCATCGGCCTGCGTTGCGATGGCGGTGCCGAAGTCGTTGCCATCGCCCAGCGAGATGTTGACGACGCCATTCGGGGTGCCGTCGTCTTCGCCCGCGCCAAAGCCTGCGTCGAACGATCCATCCGCCGTGTAGCGCACGATGACGATGTCATTGCTTTCGCCGTTGTGACGGTTGCCCACCACGACGACAGAGGCATCCGCGCCAACGATCAGGTCTTCGGCGACGTCATCGCCATTGCCCAGCGAAGTGGCGACCACGCCCGCCGGGGTGCCATCTTCTTCGCCTGCGCCGAACGATGCGTCCAACTCGCCCGCGCCGCCCGCAGCCCAAGCGATGCTGGCGATCAAAGCGAGCGCCGAGACAGTGCCCAGCCCAACGGCCTTGGGGCCGATCCTTGTTTCAAACTTCATGTCGATAATCCTCATGCCTTTGCACGACCGCGCAACTGCCCACCGCCCCCAAAGGCGCTGCCGCCGTGGCCAGCAGCAGAGACTGCACTGATCATCCTACAAACTACGGCTGCGGCGGGTCCAAAGCGAAGCGGTGGATTATTTCAGGGCAGGATGTGGCGTCGTTGATAAAGGCATACTTTACAGGGGGTTGGGCTGCTCTTGCGCGGGCTGTCAGCGGCTTTTTATTTTGCGATAACCAGTCAGACTGTTCAACACAACTCTTGCGGTATTGCTTGCGGTGCCATCGCTGAGGTGTCTGGCGGTCCTGCACGGTCGGTTCGGGCGGCCATCGGTATCGGTGACGGTGTGAAGGCGGTCCTGCATGCAACCCTTGGTGCGGTCGATCAGACCGCCTTGTGGGTGCCGCGCCCCGACAGCGCCACTGTCGGTCTGTCAGTCTGTCGATCACGAAAGCGCGACGTCTGTAATGCGGGGACCAGTCCTTGCGAACTGCAAGGTGAAGGGCAAACAGGCCTTTCCGTTTTGACAGGGAGATTGACATGACTGCGATGACATCCCGCCTCGTTCTTGGGGCTTCGCTGGCTTGTGCGCTTGGCGCGATGGCTGCGACCCCGGTGATGGCTGAAGATATGGAGAAATGCTTTGGCGTCGCGCTGGCGGGGCAGAATGACTGTGCCGCTGGTCCGGGGACGACCTGCGCTGGCACCTCGAAGGCCGATTATCAGGGCAATGCGTGGAAGCTGGTTCCCGCCGGAACCTGTGTGACGATGGAACTGCCTGCGGGCGAGGACGGCATGGCGCGGTCCGGTTCGCTTGAGGCGCTGATGCGCGACGTCCCCAAAGCCTGACCCAAAGTGGCGCGCGGGGTGTCCGCGCGCCGTCTTCCCATCTGGTGGATGTGCCATGTCGTCAACCTTGCCAAGCCTCGCCGGCGTGGGCTTCAAGCCCCAGCATTTCGCCGCGATCCGTGCCGATGCGGCAGGGGTCGGGTTCTTTGAGGTGCATGCCGAGAATTATATGGGCGCGGGCGGATTGCCCCATGCCCAGCTTGCGGCGATCCGGGCGGATCATCCCTTGTCGATCCATGGGGTGGGCCTGTCGATTGGTGGCGCGCGGGGGGTGGATGCCGACCATCTGGACCGCCTGCGTCGCCTGTGTGACCGCTATCAGCCTGACAGTTTTTCGGAACATCTGGCGTGGTCCAGTCACGGGGTGGAGGGTCTGGGAGCGGAGTATCTGAACGACCTGCTGCCGCTGCCCTATACCGAAGAGACGCTGCGTCTGGTCTGCGACCATGTCGATCAGGTGCAGTCCGCACTGGGGCGACGGATGCTGCTGGAAAACCCTGCGACCTATCTGTGCTTTGAACAGTCCACGATCCCTGAGACCGCGTTTCTGGCCGAGGTTGCCCGTCGCACCGGATGTGGGCTTTTGCTTGATGTGAACAATGTCTTTGTGTCCTGCACCAATCATGGCACCGATCCACGGGCATGGCTGGCAGCGTTTCCCCTGCATCAGGTCGGGGAAATTCATCTTGGCGGCCATGACGCAGAGGTGCTGCCCTCTGGTCCCCTGCTGATTGACAGCCACGCTGCACCCGTCGCGGACCCGGTCTGGGCGCTATACGCCGAGGTGATCGCCCGCGCCGGTCCCCGTCCCACGCTGGTGGAATGGGACAATGACCTGCCCGACTGGTCCGTTCTGGCCGACGAGGCGCGGCGGGCCGGGGCAATTCTGGCGCGGGGGGGGCAGAGCCTTGCCCGCGCATCCTGAATTTGTCGCGCAATTCGATGCCGCCTTGCGCGGGGGGGGGCTGCCCCTTGGCCTGACCGCCCGTCGGGCCGAGGAGGTAGAGCGCCGCTTTGCCGTCTACCGCAACAATGTGGCCGTCAGTCTGTCACAGGCCTTGGCCACGCGCTTTCCCGTGATCCAGCGGCTGGTGGGAGAGACGTTCTTCGCGGCCATGGCGCGGATTTACGCAGAGGTGGACCGTCCGAAAACCCCGGTTCTGCATGAATGGGGCGAAGGTTTCGCCGGGTTTCTGGGGGGCTTTCCGCCTTTGGCCGCCTATCCCTATCTGGGGGATGTCGCGCGGATCGAATATGCGCGCGGGCGGGCGTTTCATGCCGCCGATGTGCCGCCAATTGATCCGGCACGGCTGGCCGCCGCCGCCCCGGATCGGGTGCGACTGATCTTGCACCCGTCTGTCACGTTGCTGGCGCTGGTTCATTCTGCCGTGTCAATCTGGGCGCGCAACCAACCGGGTGGAGAGGTTCTCTCCTTGGCCACTGGCCCCGAGACTGCGCTGGTCCTGCGCGAGGTGGGCTTTGCCGTACCGGTTCATGCGGTGCGACCGGGGGATGCGGCACTGTTGCGTTCCGTTCAGGCCGGGGAACGTCTGGCCACCGCTGCTGCCGCCGCGCAACGGGTTGAGGCCGGTCATGACCCGCAAGATTTGCTGGTCTTGCTGATGCGGGCGGGTGCAATTGTTGATGCAAGGGAATAAGAGATGATGACGATCACACGGCTGAATTCGGCCCTGTCGGCGATGCCTGATGCGCTGGTGGCGCTTATGCTAAGGGTCTTTCCGGCCTTGGTATTCTGGCAATCGGGTCAGACCAAGGTTGAGGGGTTTTGGATCAAGGACTCCACGTGGTTCCTGTTTGAACAGGAATACGCCTTGCCAATCATCCCGTATCAAGTTGCGGCGGTGATGGCGACGGTGGCAGAACATCTTCTGCCCGTTTTGCTGATCCTAGGCCTGTTCACGCGGCTGTCAGCGCTGGGGCTGGTGGCGATGACGGCAGTGATCCAGATCTTTGTCTACCCGGATGCGTGGATGACACATGGTCTGTGGGCTGCGCCGCTTTTGGCGGTCATGGCGCGGGGGCCAGGGCGGTGGTCGGTCGATCACGCGCTGGGGTGGGACCGGAGGGCGCAAGCCTAGATGGACCTGAACTTTGCCTGTTTTGCCGGGGTTTTGACGCTGATCTACCCCTGCGGCTAGCTGGTTCTGCCCATCGCTAAGGCCAGTCCCGTGTGGACCGATCCGCATGCACCGGTGGTGCTTGCGGGCGGTATGGCGCTTTCATTTGTGCTATGCGGCACTGTGATTGCGGCCATCGGTCCGGCCTTTGGCCTCTACCCCGAGGATGTCACCCGCATCGCCGCTTTGGTCATGGTTGGCTTTGGCGCGGTGCTTGCGTTGCCCGCCTTGGGGCGACGGCTCGCCCTTTCCACCCAAGGTTTGGCCTCTGTCGCCGATGCCCGTATGGCCGCCACACCGCGCGGCATCGGGGTGGAATGCTGGGGCGGTGCACTTTTGGGTGCAGTCCGGAGTCCCTGTCGTGGCCCAACCTTCGGCGCAGCCAACGCCTTGGCCAGCAAGGGCGAGACCCGTGCTGGCGGGTGCCTTGCTGGGCATTGTTTTCATGGGATTTTGCCCGGTCTGGCACGGGCGAGACCGTCAAGGACAGGCTGGCGCGGATCATTCCCCGGGGGTGGCGTGCGTCGTCACCGGCGGATCAAGCCCCGTGGCAGGTTACAGCACGCCATCGCGCATGCGGACGAGCGGAGGGGCCTTGCGGCGGCGCAGAAGGGCCAGCCCCGCCAGTCCCAACAGCGCCAGTGGGGCTGTTGCAGGCAGCGGGATGGGTTGCAGGGACACGCGGACATTGTCGATCGCGGCACCCGATGCCGTGCCATTCACCGCGCGGAAGGTCAGCAATTGATCCACGGCGGATGAGGTGAAGGAAAACAGCATCGTCGCCCAGTTCATCGCTGACAGGCTGCCACCTGCCCGGTTGCGATTGAAGTTTGCGCTGTCCAATCCTGCGCTGACGCGGATCACCTTGGCGTTCGGTTGGCCTTCCGGGTTGGCCGCCATGTCAAAGCGGACATCATAGGTGCGCCCGATAATGGTGCCATAGACCGTGGTCGAGATGGTCCCGCGTTCGGTCCCGCTCAGGTCAATGCTGCGTCCGCCGCTGGACGCTTTCCAATACGTCGAAACAAGGTCGATGTTGCCGGAGGTGATGATCCAGCCGGGCAGGGCCGTGCTGCCTGCGCTCAGCGTCAATGTCTGGGTCACCGTTGCCGGGGTGGACTGTTCAAAACTGCCATTCACCAACCGCGCCGAAGACGCGGGTGATACGCTGGAGGCGAGAATGGCGGCAAAGACATATCTCCGCATGGTGACCCCTTGGGCGTCGGACAGGTAGGTGCGGCAAGGTTTTGCCAGGGATCACCTGTCGCGGCCCTGTTCTGAAAACGCACAGTTCCTATGACGTCATCTAGCGCCGGGAATGTGGCGGCTTGATGGATGGACTGGGGGCATTGCGCGGCGAAAACGGGACAGGGTGCAGCAAAAAGCCCGCATGCGGCGGCATGCGGGCTTTCGATGAAATTGGTGGTGCGCTGGTCAGGCCGACTTGCGGCGGCGCAGCAGCGCCAGCCCTGCCAGCCCCAGCAGTGCCAGAGGGGCGGTGGCAGGCAGCGGCACGGGTTGGACCGCGATCCGCACATTGTCAATCGCCGCGCCAAAGGCCGAGCTGCTGGTCGAGCGGAAGGTCAAAAGCTGGGTCGGTGCCGATGCCGTAAAGCGGAACACCATGGTCGACCAGTTCATCGCGCTGCGGTTGTTTGCCTGCACGATCGAAAAGGTCTTGGGCGGACGCACGGCGCCTGCGGCGGTGACGCTGGCCTGAATTTGCTTGGTCCGGGTGCCCCCATCAGGGTTGCCCGCCAGATCGAACATCACGTTGTAGATGCGCCCCAGTGTCAGACCAAAGATGTTGGTCGAGATTGACCCTGCCGCGCTTCCGTTCAGATCGACGCTGTTCGATCCCGCCGAAGCGTTCCAGTAGCTTGAGATCAGGTCAACATCGCCCGCGCCAACGGTCCAGAACTTGATCGCCTTGGACCCCGATGACAGCGTGGCAGAGCCGCCAACTTGCGTCGAGGTTTGGGTTTCAAAGCTGCCATTGCGGATCACAGCGGCAGAGGCCGGGGTGACGGATACGGCAAGAATGGCTGCCAGAACAAGGTTACGCATACTGCTTCCTCTGGTACGGAAAATCGCACTGTTTCCAAAAAGCACGTTTTCACCCATGAGTCTAACCTTAATGTCCCTTCGTCCATGTCCCAGACCTTCAGACACACTTTAACAGGGCGAATGCGGCACAATCTGGGCCGAATTCTGTGCAGTTTTGGGTATTTGCAGCCCGTTCTTACACCAAACTCAGCGCGTGTTCCCGTCCAAAGGCCCGTTGCGCCGAATCGGCTGGGTCAGCGGACAAAGGTTTTGGGCAGGCGGGCCTGCACTGCGGCGGGCGGTTTTGCCCCGGCCATTCCGCGCAACAGGGCCATCGCGGCGGCCCTGTCTCCTTGCAGCAAAAGCTGACCGGTTTTCGCCAGACCAAAGGCCCATCCCCCCAGCACCGCGGCAGGCCTGTTGCGGCGCAAGAACCGCATCCGTCCGCGGTGCTTGAAATAGGTCGAGAAGGGCGAGGCTTTGCGTCCCGGCGCGGGCGAGCCGATGGCACTGCCTGCGCGGTGATAGACCACGCCTGTCGCACAGTAGACCAAGGGCAGGTCACCGCGTTGCAGGGCCCAATCCACCTCTTCGTAATACAGGAAGTAATCCTCGGGCATCAGTCCGGCGCGGTTCAGGAAGTCGCGGGAGACCACCATGCTTGCCCCGGTGATGAAATCCATGGCAGCAGCATCTGGCGGCGGCGTGTCGGCGGGGCCGAATTGGTTGACGTTGCGCGTCACGCCGGTGCGCCAGTCGATCACCCCGCCGTCAATCTGGATCACCTCTGGCCGGTCGAAATACAGCACCCGCCCGCCGATCATGCCAAACTCTGGTGCGGGGTGGCTGGCGAAGGCGGCGGCGGTGGCAGGGGGCACGGCGCTGTCAGGGTTCAGAACCCAGAACCGGTCCAGTGCAGGCAAGGCCGACAGCGCCGACAGGCCGATGTTGACGGCAGCGGCAAAGCCAAGATTTGCCCCGGTCTGAATCAGCGCCAGATGATGGTCGGCGGTGGACTGCGGCGCGTCTGCAACCTGCGCGGGCCGCCGGGTCTGGCCGGTGGCAAAGGGCATCGCGGCGGGGGCGATCCGTCCTGCCTGCCAATCGCGCACCACATCTTCGGTCCGGTCGGGTGAGGCGTTGTCGACCACCACAACCGACAATGTCACATCCTCGGATGCAAACAGCGTCTCAAGACAATCGGCGATCACATCCGCCGCGCCATAAGTCACGATCACGACGCCCAGACGCGGTGTCGTGGCAGAGGAGGGGGGCGTTTGCGACATCGGGTCGGTCCTGAACGGGGGCTGCGCGGCGGCGGAACCGGGCGGTCGGCCCGGCTGTGTCGCTGATGTGCAAAACGGGTGTAGGTCGCGGCAGGGCGGGTGGGCGGCTCTGTCTCGGGCGCATCCACCGGGGTGGGGACGTCCCGACTGCGC
>NKIT01000095.1 GCA_002256185.1 Rhodobacteraceae bacterium PARR1
GCCGATGCGCCCAAACCGCCCACATATCCCTTCATCACATTCAATTGTCAAAGAGCGTGCTTCCCGATCCCGTCCGCCGAAGCGTTTGTTTTCGTTCTGCTTTTCCCGTTCCGCCGTTTCCGCTTTCGCGTTTCGTCGTCTCGGGAGGCGGTATCTAGGGGCAGTTCGAAATGGCCGCAAGTGCTTTTTTCCGTTTTGTCCGAAAAAACTTTGCCGACCTGTCGCGGCGGCAGAGCGGGCCCCTTGGCGAACGGCCATCGGTGCCAATGGAACAAGGGTTTCCCGCGTCAGGGCTGGCGCGGGCGATCATCCAGAGAAAGCCAGATCGTCACCCGACAAAAGCCATCGGCAACGGTGCGGTCAAAGGTTCCCCCCAATTGTCCGACGAATCCCCGCAGCAACTGGGCCCCGATTCCGCTGGTGTAATCGCCTGTGACCGCAGACGCCGTGGCGCTGTCGGTCGTGTTGATCACCTCAAGCACGACCTCATCCCCGGTGCCGCGGTGAAAGGACACGCGCAACACCGGGGCCACCCCGTCAATCGGAGTGACATGACGCACCGCGTCAGAAACAGCTTCCGTCAGCAAAAGCGCGAGAGGCACGGCTTTATCCAGCGGCAAGTCCAACGCGTCAAAGCTGGTTTCGACGCGCAAGCCGTGGTCGCGTGCCCCTGCGCGGCGCAGGATCTTGTCAACGATACCGGGAAACAGCCGATGAACCGACACCTCGGACAGGTCCGTGGTCTGGTAAATGCGATCATGGATCGTGGCGAGGCCAAGCATCCGGTCCTGCAGACTGGTGAGGGCATGTCTGGCTTCGTCGGTGCGGATGCGCCGCAGTTGGATGTTCACGATCGAGGCAATGAGTTGCAGGTTGTTCTTCACCCGGTGATGCAGCTCGCGCAGGAGGGCTTCTTTCTGGCGCAAGGAATCCTCTTGCCGGGCCTCGTCTTGCAGGATGGTCTGGGTCATCCGCAGAAAAGCCTCGGCGGTTTCGCGCAGTTCGGGCGGGGCATAGCGCAGGTCCATTGCCTCGACCTTGCGATTTCCCCCGGCAAAGGCGATCAGCGCCCTGCGCAAATGGCGGATATGCGCGGTCACCAGCGTTTCCGCCGCAATCCAGGCGGCAATCAGGCTGACGGCCCACATCAGCGCGGGAAACAGCGCGACCGGGACTGTGCCATAATCGCCCAGAAAAGGGGTTTGCAGCGGCCGTGAGCCCAAGGCGTAAAGCCGCCCTTCGACCAGTTCCACCACCGAAAAAGCCCGCTCCGGACCCGCAGCGGTGCGCGCGGTAAAGGAATTGCTGCCGGTGGAGGCCAACCCGGCGGCAAGGTCCAGCAGCGACGGGCCAGAGGGCAGAACACTGCTGCGTCCAAAGCCGGAGGGAAAACTGGTCAGCACCCCCCCTGCCCCATCAAACAGCAACAGCACGAAATCCTGTGTCGTGGACGCCGGCAGAGGCGGGTTTCTGGGAGCAAAGGCGGCAAAGCCAGTGCCGTCCTCCATGGGTGCCAAGGCCAGCAGGATGCTGCCATGGCGTTCCAGCCGCGCCACAGAAACCGTCGGCCCCGGTTCAGGCGACGGGGGCAGCAGCGCCGGGCTGGCCCCTGCCCCGCACAGCCGCCGCCCGGTCGGATCATAGAGCCCGGCAAAAACGATGCCGCCCGGCATCTTCATCACATGCGGCAGAACCGCGCCACAGGTGGCAGGATCAAGACCGGCAAGCACGGCGACAGCACCGCGGGCCTGTTGGATCAGCGCCAGATGCGGGCGCACCGCCCGCAGGGTTTCCCCTGCCAAGGCGGCTTCGGACCTTGCCCGCGCCTCGGCGACGACCTTGGCGGACTGGATCATCGCCATCAGACCCACCGGCAACAGCGCCAAGGTGAGCACCAGCCCCAGCCGCACGGCAAAGCTGTCAATGCTGCGCCACCCAAGCCCGGCAGGCAGGCCAAGCGCCCGGAACCCCATCCTGCCCGCAGCCATCATGCAGCGCGGATGGCGGATCGGCTCATCACGGCGATGGTGGTGGCATCCGATCCCACCAGTTCCTCACCTTCTTCAAGGCCCAACAGGTCAGCCAATCGCAATCTTGCCCGGCTGGCGCGGCTTTTGACGGTGCCCACGGCCACCCCTGTCATCTCTGCCGCCTCTTCATAGGAAAAGCCTGATGCCCCGACGAGGATCAGCACCTCGCGGTGCACGGGCGACAGGCGATTGAAGGCAACAAGGAAATCCGTCATCGCCAGCCGCCCGTCATGCGCGGGTTTTTCGAACAGGCTGGCGGTATGCACGCCATCGGGGTCGGCGATGTCACGGCGGCGCTTTCGCACACCGGAATAGAACGTGTTGCGCAGGATGGTGAAAAGCCAAGCCCGCATGTTGGTGCCGGGTTCGAACTTGTCAAAACTAGACCAAGCCTTGACCACGGCATCCTGAACCAGATCATCCGCCGCCGCCATGTTGCGGGTCAGGCTGATGGCAAAGGCGCGCATGGCGGGCAGGTGCAGCGGCAACTCATCGCGCGGGTCCATGGGGACGGGACGGGCCTCTCCGCGTGCAACAGCATCAGCCTGCAAGGCGCGAGCGGCAGCACGGCCGGGGGTCACAGTCTGTGGGGGCGCAATTGGCGGCAGCGCGGCGTCTTGTGGCAATTCAGAGGGGCGACCGTCCTGCGGTGCATCGTCCTTGGGTGCGGTCATTGGCCATCCTCCGCATCATCGGGGGATGGTCTGGGTTGGGTCGATTGCGCGCGCAGCTGATCCAAAAGCGCGGTAAAGCGGTCAGGCACCGCTTCGGCCAGAAGATCCTGATAGACTTTGCGAAGGTTGTCTTCAATTGTCTGCTTCAGGGCCTGCCTGTCGCGTTTGTCACCCATCGGTTCCAGCTTGCTCATCACATGACGCCCCCAACTGCATAGCATGGAACCAAACGTGCCAGACGGTGTTTGGTTCCGTGGACGAATGAAAAACGGGGGACACCATGAACGAACATGCGGCCGATGCGGCCTCTGTCGTCACGACCAATCTTCCCTTCCTGCGCCGCTATGCGCGCGCCTTGACCGGAAGTCAGGAGACCGGCGACCGCTTTGCTGCGGCAACGCTGGAGGCGATCCTTGAAGATGACACGGTGCTGACTGGCCCCCTGCCCCCACGACTGGCGCTGTTTCGGGCGTTCCATCTGGTCTGGGGCAGCGCCGGGGCACCCTTGGGCACGCCAGACAGTGACATGTCCCGCCGCGCGCAGGATCACATGGCCGCCCTGACGCCGAACACGCGTGAAGCATTGCTTCTGCACGCGATCGAGGGGTTCACGGCCGAGGATATCGGCACGATTCTGGATTTGACTGCACGACAGGCCGAGGGTCTGATCCAGATCGCCAAACAAGAGATGGCCGATTCCGTTGCAGGGTCCGTCCTGATCATCGAGGATGAGGCGATCATCGCCATGGACATCCAGATGATCGTCTCCGAAATCGGCCACCGCGTCACCGGCATCGCCCGCACCCGCCGCGCGGCGGTGGAACTTGCCGCCCGCGACAGGCCTCATCTCATCCTTGCCGACATCCAACTGGCTGACCATTCCTCGGGGATTGATGCGGTCAATGATATCTTGCGGCAGTTCGACGACATCCCGGTGATCTTCATCACCGCCTTCCCTGAACGGCTGTTGACGGGGACCAAACCAGAACCGGCCTTTCTGATCGCAAAACCCTACTCGGAATCACAAGTCCGCTCTGCCGTCAGTCAGGCGATGTTCTTTTCATCGACCGAGGCGCTGGCCTGATTGCCTTGGCCAGCGGATGAGGCGACGCCGGAAGGGAAAGCAACCCCTCCGGCGCACCGGGACCGTCCGGCAGGGGGACGCACAGATGGCCCATGTCCCGGCCCGCGCACCCAAAGTCAGGGCGGTAAACCGATCCGTCGTGCAACGCCCCCGCTTCAGCTTGGTTCCATCGACGCTGACGCCACCCCCTGCCCTTTTCCGGACGGGACACCCGGCGCGGCGGTGGTGCAACGCGCGATTGCACGGCTAAAACCTTGAAATGCAAGAACCTATCCTTATTGCCGTATAGGACGGATGCCTTGGTATGGGGTATGACCAAGGGCATGTGTCGGGCTGTTTCGCCCCTTTGCCGTGCCAAATTGCCGAGTCGGAGTTTTTGGATGACCCAGTCCGCAGCCCAATCCGCCCTGTTCATCGCCGCCCGTCTGGGCCGCATCTGGGGTGAAATCCCGCCCAACGACATGGCCCGCCTGCTGTTTCTGGCGCAAAGCTGGCACCTTTTGTCAAACGGTGAGCCGCTGTTCAAGGATGTGATCTATGCAGGCTATCAGGGACCAGTGATCAAAGGCTTGGCGCATCTGCCCGATGTGCCGCGCTTTCCAGCCGAATTGATCGACCTGCCGGGACGCGCCTTCCTTGACGGCTTTTGCCACACCTACGCCGCCGCCGATGCAGAGTCTGTGCTGCTACAGGTCAGCCGCGCCGATGGAGCGTGGGCCTTGACGCGCAAGGTGTCAGGCGACCTGACCCCGATCCACCACAGCCTGATGGCGGCAACCTTCCGCCTGATGCTGCTGGATCACGCCGAAACCAGCCGTCGCAAGCGGATCGAGGCAACCACGGCGATCATCGGACAAGCGCAGGGTGACAACATCGTGGCCTTTCGTTTGGCCTAAGCCCCCTGCCCCACCCATACCCGCGCTGCCAAGCGGGAAAGCCTCCGCTCCTCACCTGATATAGTAGCGCTTCCCCCATGCGCTACCATATCAGGTGTTTTTCGTTTTGGACGTCTGCCCGCCGACGGGCCACCGCGTCTTTCCCCACGGGGAAAGACGCATCCGTCAATCCAGCGCCGCGAAGAACGCTTCTATCGCAGCTTCCAGCCGGGCCTGATCCACAGTCGAAAAGTCCCGCTCTGCCCGCAGTTCCACCTTCCCCGGAATCGCCGTGCACCGCACCTCTTCACCGTTCAACGGCAGCCGCAGCGTGGTCTTGCCGCGCTTGGCAGGACGACCGCGGCTTGGACGATCCGCGCTGACGCTTTCCGACGGGCTGTCGGCAAACCGGCGCAGCGCGTCCAAAGTGGCATCCACCCCGTCTGCCTTCTTCAGCGCAGCGACCAGACGGCCTGCTGATCCCGGCTCCCCCTCCAGCCGGTTTGCCACCGCCAGACCCAAGGCACGCGGCACAGCTTCGGCATGGCGCAGGCTTTCGCCGACCGTGGACAGCAGAAAGGCAAAGCGCCGGATGTAGCTGCGCTTTTGCGGGTTGGCCGTGGCGAACAGCCGGTTCACCGCCTCATCCAGATCGCGGCACTCGGTCGCTTCATCTGACGCATAGGACCGCGCAAGCTGCGCCATCTCGGCAAATGAGATGTCCTTGCGGACCATGTTTTCATCGACCATGCGGCGATAAAGACCGTCCAGCGATTCACCCTTGGCCATCAGACCGGCGGGGATGCGGGCAAAGGCCTCGTCCCCGGTTTCAGCATAGAGCGCGCGGTAAGCCGACAGTCGACGCCAGCCCTGCACCAATTCGTAACTCCCATCCGCCGCAGGCTCGACCCGAATGGGGTTCGACAATCCGACCGCGAGGATGGAGGCTTTCAATTCCTCAAGCTCTGCATCCCCCCCCGGCGCGCGGTCACGCACCAGCTTTGTCGCAACCACCGCGTCAATGGGGACCATGTCGGTGACCAACCCCAGCCGTTTGAGCCGCACAAATTCATGCGCAAGAGAGTCGTTTTCGGATCGGATTGCGGCCTCGGCCACTTGGCGTTCGCGCAGGGATTCGGCGTTTTCCCCGATGGCCGTCGCCATCGGCCCCCGCCGCAACCCAGCCCCCGCCGCGTCAGAGACCACCGCCGGGGCGGAATCATCTTCGGGCAGGTCGATGTCAAACATGCGCCGTTTCTTGGTCATGAGCGTTCCTCCAGCCGGTCCCAGGCCGCACAGACATTGTCGCGGAACTCTCCATAGGCCGTGTCGAATGTGGTGCGCGCCCGTCGCCATGTTTCGCGCGTCATGTCGCGGTAATCGATTTCATAGATCGAACTCAGGAAGCGCCCCGACTGTTCGACCGCCCGGGTGTGTTCAATCGGATTCTTCGTCACGCGGTCGCCGAACACCTTGCGGAAGGCTTCGAACATGGCGCGGTGCAGGTCATTGCCCGGCTCATATCGTGTCAGCAAAAACCGCACATCCAAGAAGGCTTTCGGCAGCGGCATTTTCCCCGCGGGGAAATGCGACTCAAACCCCGCACTCAGATCTTCCAGCGCCTCGGACAGTTGGCCAATGAAAGAGGTGGTGGAGTCATATTCCCAATAGCCGGGACCAGAGGGGATATAGAGCACATCCGCCGCAAAGACCGCGTTCATGGATTGATAGCCGATGGCGGGCGGGCAATCGAACAGGATGATGTCATAGGCATCATCCGGCAGCGCATCCAGCCAGCGCGACACAGCGGCAAAGAACGACCAATCCGGATTCATGTGCCTGTATTGCGCAGAGGCAAATTCGACAAAGGCCGCGTTGGCGCAGGACGGCACCAGATCAATCGTGGGCCAGGATGTCGGCTTGATGAAATCGGGCGCGCGCAGATCGCCAAGGCCCATGTCCGTGATGCTGGCGGGCAGTTTGCGGCGGGGCAGGGCGGCACCGCTTTCGGCCCCCTGTGCCGCACGGTTCATCCGGTCCGTCTCGCGGATCAGGTCGCGCGCCATGATGCCCCAGACGGTGTGCTCTTCGTTCACATCCGACAACCCCATCGAATGCGACAGCGTCGCCTGCGGGTCAAAGTCAACGCAAAGCACCCGGTAGCCATCAAGTGCGGCGGCGTGGGCAAAGTGCAGCGCCACGGTGGATTTGCCCGCGCCACCCTTGAAATTTGCCACCGCCACGCGGATCGCGCGCTTGCCCGCCGGACGATGCGGCAACAGGCTCTTGCGGTTCACCTTCATCTTGCGCCGCATCTCGTTGATCTCTTCGAGACTAAACCAGCGCTGGCGTCCATCTTCCTCGACCTCGCCATCCGGCAGGCCGGGGTCTGCCATCAGACGACCGCGAAAGGTGGACTGGTTGACCTTGAAGATCAGTTCCGACACCTCCCACGATGAAAAGCGGCGCAAGGTCTTTTCCATCTGGGGTGAAAAGGTCTGTCTGCGGATCCATCCCTGCATCTTGAGAGAGTTGTCACGCAAGTCCTGCAGGTCTTTATGGGTGAACATGCCGATTTGCCTCGTTGTTAATTCTTGCTGGATGCGAAATTACGTTGGATTTGCATTTCCCGCAAACCAAAATATAGTCTTTGCACAGTTTCCCCGCGGGGAAGGCGGTGCAGGGTCCAACCCCTTGGCGACAAAGGCCCGGTCCCAGCAAAACCGATTCGCCCAATGGCCCGCTGTCTGGCCCAATAAAGGCAGGTATTGGGGGGACAGAGTGGCCGATCTACCGCCCGTTGGGGGGACATCTTGCGCCGATTGGGTGACAACCATGGCGTCCCCCAATACCAAAGTACCATTTTTTCCGATGGTTTTTAGGCAGCAAGCTGAACGCATACCCACCCGCTCTTGACACTGGAACGAAACTGGACGCTAATTGTTGCATGATCCGAAAGAGCGTCGACTTCACCGTCACAGCCCGGCAATTCGGACAACACGGCCGTCAGAGCCGCGGGACAGAGGCGCGGTGCAGACCGCAACAGGAGCAACGAAATGCAGATCGCCCGCCCCGTCGGACGACAGGCCGCGTCACGCAAATATGACCTGCTGACCGCGTTGGGGGTTCATGCCTGCCACGGGGACAAGCATCTGCAACGTCTGGTCCTGCGACTGATGACGCTGATCGTCGCGCGCTACAATTGGCAAAGCGATGAGATCACCGTCGGCCAACGAGAGATTGCCGCGCTGTGGGGCGTCGATGAACGCACGGTCAAGCGGGACATTGCCCGTCTGCGGGCCTTGGGCTGGCTGGTGCAGCATCGCGCGGCGGTGCGGGGCAGGGTTGCCAGCCACGGTCTGGACCTGAAGGCCATCCTCGCTGCGACGAGGGGGGATTGGGCTGCTGTCGGCCCGGATTTCGTCGACCGGATGGCAGGGCCAGAGGCCCCGGCAACGCCCGCTCCAAATGTGGTCAGCTTTCCGGGCAGTGCTCCGCCGCTGCCCAAGGATGCGGGTCTCTGGGCGCGCGCGCAGGCCCGGTTGCACGCTGAAGACCCGGCCCTGTTTGCAGCATGGTTCCGCCCGTTGGTCGAATTGGGGGCAGAGGGCGGTTTGCTGGAACTGGCGGCCCCAAGCCGCTTTCACGCAAGCTACGTGACCACTCATCTGACCGCCCGCGTGCTGGCGGCGCTGCGGGCCGAAGATGGAACGATCCGTGCGGTCAGGCTGACAGGGGACTGACCGTCAGACCCAACCGGCGCGGATGGCATATTCCACGATTTCGCGCCGCCCCGAGATGTTCAGTTTTGACGTTCCCCGCGCCTTGTAGGTTTCGACCGTTTTGGAAGACAGCGACAACTCATAGCCGATTTCCTTCAGGCTTTTGCCACGCGCAACGGATTTCAGCACATAGGCCTCGCGTTCGGTCAAACTGCGAGTCGGGGCAGGGGGCGCGCTGTCAGGCGTTGTCAGAAGCGCCCCGCTGTGGGGTGCGTCGATGAAGACCCCCCCGGTTTTCACTGCGGAAAGGCACATGCGAATCGTCTCTAACGTGGCGGATTTCGCCAGAAAGGCACGAAACCCCAACCCAAGACAGGTCCGGACCAAACCGGGACTGTCACCGCTGGCATAGCCCAGCAGCCGTATCGGGCCATAACAGTCGTGCAGTCGCTGGATCAGACCGTCGGGGGCCAGAGTAAAGGCGCTGGGGTCCAGCATCACGGCATCAGGCTGTGCGGGCTTTTCCGTGTCTATTTCTGCCGAAAACCGTTTGGGCAGCGACTCCATCCGGGCATCTACGGCCCGCCCTTCGGCAAGGAAGCCGTCATTTCCGCCCAGCAGTGCCGCCAGAGCCGCCGCCAGTCCCGGCGACGGATCAAGCACAAGAATACGGTAACGCGTGCGCAGCATCACCACGCCCGAGGTCAGAGACGATCTACCACGGCGCGGGCAAAGGCCGTCACCATTGCGCTGTAGTAGTCCCGGTTTTCCAACGAGATGGCGTTGATCACCGTGCCCGGTGGCAGATAGGGCAGGGCTTCTTCGATGGTCACCGTCAGTTCATAGGCGTTGAAGTCGGAATTGTCGGACCGGCTGGTGATGTTCACCTGCCCCGTCATCCGGGTATCGGCCAGATTGGCGATGTTTTCAAAGGCACTGGCCAGTTCGACGGTGGACAACTTGACCTCAATCTTCACGCCGTCCTCGGCGATGCGGTCGGTCAGCAGGGCCAGGATCGCGCCTTGCAGGTCATCTTCCAGCCCGGCCCAATAGGTGGCGGCGCGCGGGTTTCCGATGGCGTCCAGATCGGCGCTGATGGCCACCTCGCGCACTTCGGTGGGCTCTTGGGCCATGGAGGGTGAAACTGGCACAGCCACTGCCAGCATCACAAGCAAGGCAGACAGGGGTTTTGCAGACAGGGATTTTACGGTCGAAAATGGCGTCAGTCCGGGCATGGGGTGTCCTTTCTGGGGGCACATCGGGGGCAAGATCAATCTCGCCCGCCGTCAACGTCCCTGCATCGGGGTCCGTTCCGCCCCGTTCAGTCATATCCACGCCGAAGTCGGTCCGCCTGCGCCAGAACGGCAGCCAGTTCCTGCGCCATCGCGGCAGAGACGGGGTCTGGATCATCGGTCATCACGCCCGGGTCTTCTTCGCCCACGTGCAACAGGGCGGCAGAGATCATCTCTGCCGCCCCATCCGGGGACAGTGTTGTCATCACCTGCGCCACGGCCTTGCGCAGCGCCAGCAAACGCCCTTCGATTTCCGGGTCCGGGTGGGCCACATCAGTCGCCCGTACCGGGCACCGTGTTGCCCGATGGTGTGCCGGTCTCATTGTCGCCATCGGTCGTCTGGGTGGGGTCTGTCGGCGCTGCGGTCGTGGTGCCCGGTCCCGCATCCGGGGCAGGGGCCACGATGCTGCCGTCCGCATCGCCGCTGCCTTCCGTCCCTGCGGGGGCAGTCACATCCACCGCAGGCCCCGTGTCAGGGCCAGAGGCGCTTTCTTCGGCCAGCCAGTAAAGGATCAGACCGACACCGAACAGCACGACCAGCGCCATGCCGATCAACGGCCCGGCATGGCGTTCCCCATCGCGGCGCAGGTTCGGCGGGTTGGTGGGATCGGGGTTTGACATCGGGATTTCCTTTCGATTTCCGCAGAAACAGAGACGTTCAGGGCGTCAGAACCACCTTCACGCAGCCATCCAACTTGTCGCGGAAGGCGCGGTAGAGGTCCGGCCCGTCCTCAAGCCTGCCCTTGTGGGTGATGACGAAGGACGGATCGAGGCGACCCTCCTCAATCACCGAAAGCAGGCGCGGCAGATAGCGTTGCACCGGGGTTTGGCCCATCCTGAAGGTCAGGCCACGGTTGACCGCGCTTCCCATCGGCACCTTGTCCAGATAGCCGCCATAGACCCCGACAATCGACACGTTGCCCCAGTTGCGACAGGATTCGATCACCTGCCGCAGCACCGAAGGCCCATCGGTCGCCAGCAGGGTCGCCACCTTCACCCGGTCGATAAATGCACCGACCGTGCCGAAAGGATCGGGTTCGGACCCCACACAATCAATGCAGCCATCCGCGCCGCGCCCACCGGTGCGGCTCAGGATCTCATCAACCACATCGAAATCGCTGTAATTCAGGCACTCTGCCCCGGCATCGGCGGCCATGGCCAGACGTTCGGGCACGCTGTCAATGGCGATGACCCTGCCCGCACCCATCAGAAAGGCCGACCGGATCGCCATTTGCCCGACCGGACCACAGCCCCAGACGGCAATCGTGTCCCCATCGCGGATATCGCAGTGTTCAGCCCCCATCCAGCCCGTGGGCAGGATGTCCGACAGGAACAGCGCCTGATCGTCGCTCAGGTTGTCGGGCACCTTGATCGGCCCGACATCGGCAAAGGGCACGCGCAGATACTCTGCCTGCCCCCCGGCATAGCCGCCCAGTGCATGGGAATAGCCAAACAGCCCGGCGGGGGAGTTTTTCCACATGTCCCGCGCCAGATGCTGGTTGGGGTTTGACCGCTCGCAGCCGGAAAACAGCCCGCGCTTGCAGAAGAAACAGTCCCCGCAGGAGATCGTGAAGGGCACCACCACCCGGTCGCCCACCCGCAGGTTGGTGATGTCGGACCCGAGTTCGACCACCTCACCCATGGTTTCATGGCCCAGCACGTCGCCGTCATGCATGTGCGGGATCATTCCGTCATAGATATGCAGGTCAGACCCGCAGATGGCGCAGGAGGTCACCTTGATGATGGCGTCGCGCGTGTGCTCGATCTTGGGGTCGGGGACGGTGTCGTATTGGATGCGGCCTTTGCCGCGATATGCCAATGCCCGCATGGTGTTACCGCTTGGCCAGAAATTCGGCATCCTGACGGGCAAGGAAACTGTGCTTCAGGCCCGGCGGCCTTTCGGCCAGCCATGCTGCCATCGCCTGTTCCTCGGCCAGAATCGGGCGCGGCACCTGCACGGCCGGCGCTTCCGTGGCATGGGAATCGCGCAGCGAATCCAGAAAAGTGGTGCGGGAGTCTGTCATCTTTGTGCGTCCCCTGATTGATACGACGTTCTGCGGATCAACCGAGGGCAGGCGGCGCGGTTCCTGCAGACCGGGGAACAAGCCCGGCAACGGGCGGTTTTACCCCTATCGCCAGATCAGGGGCAACCATGCCAGACAAACCCACATCCGACAGCCCGAACCCGCCCGACGTGGTCACCGCTGACGCCCTGCGGCACGGCATTGACCGGGGTGGTGCCGCAGACAAGGTGGCTTTCCCCGACCCCGCCGCGGCCCCGCTTGGCACCGATGACGAGGCGGCAGGTTTTCCCCCCACGCGCGAACAGGTGCGCATGGCTGCGGCCAGTGAGTTGGGCCCCCGGCCCGCCGCTACAGAAGAAACGGGCGCGATCCCCAAACTGATCCGCCACCGTTATGCGCCGGTGATCTTGGCGTTGAGCTTCGGTCTGGCCCTGCTGTTGGTGCTGCTGGATTGACCGCTTCAGCTTTCGTTGATGCGGAACCACAGGCTGCCGCCATTCGGCCCGACCCGCCCGTCCAGCAATTCCGCCGTCAGGTCAGGGTGACGCTGCGCGATGTAATTGCTGGGATAAAGCACCTTGTAGCGCGCCGTGTTGTGCAGATGCGCCATCAGCAAATATTGCTCGCTCCAGCTGATGCGGGCGGCGGCGATGGTGCTGCGCGGACGGGGATAGGGCAAAAACACGTCATGTGCGTGCACAATCACACCGCGCGGCAGATAAGGCAGCAATTTCAGGTAGAAATAGACCGTATCGCTGCCGGTTTTGACGGTGTGCGACCCGTCGTAGAACACGATGTCGCCCGGTTCCAGATCGGCAAAAACCGACGATGGTGGCACGTTCTGGATATATTGCCGCAGGAAATTGACGTTCGGCAAAACCTCAATATCGGTGCGAGGTTCGGGGTCGATGCAGGTCAGGCTGCACGCGATCTCGTTATCACGGATGGCGGCGCTGGCAACATGGGTGCTGAAGCCCGATCCGATTTCCACGATGCGGCGCGGGCGATGGCTGGCGATCAGCCCGTAATACCCAAGTGCGTCGATGCTGGTGAACTGGCTGTTGGTCCAATAAAAACCGGTTTCAGCCGTCGTTTCGGCGCGGAAGGTGCGGCTGTGGTCGATCACCTGCCGCACGGTCGCGGTGATGGTTGCGTCGTCAAAGACCTGTGGGTCTTCATAGGCGGGAAAGCCGTTGTCGCCGCCCGCAGCGGGATATTCGTAAGACGTCTCTATATCGGCCAAAGTCGGCGATTCCGAATAGAAATCAGGTCGGCTCAGGTTGATGCCCGCCGCCTCCATCTCTGCCCGCACCGGGGCAGGGGCCCAGATGTATTTTTCGTAAAGCTGCTTGAGCTGCCAAAGATCGGTTCGAAGGGTCGCTTCGGCAAGGCCCACGGCGTCGTCCTCGGGAACGGAGACTTCTTTCAACATCATGAATACCACACTGAACAGAACCCGCCCGCCGCCCCACGCGATGAACAAAGCCGCGCAATGATTGCCCAGCCGTGATGCCTTTGCCAGTCCCAAGCGCAGCGGGCAACGATTTTCCCATCAGGGATGTCTCAAAAGGCGGGGGATTCCGCCCACGACCCACCGCAGGCTCCAAGACTGGTACGAAGTAAAACCCGGTCAGCCACCGAAGCGGAACATTCACTGTCCCTGCGGGCTTTCCCTGCCGTCTGCAACTCTTCTGAGGAGGTCGAGAAATGGCACAGAACGATAAGGGCAGCGGTAAGGAAGAACGCGGATTTGCCGCGATGGACCCTGAAAAGCAGCGCGAGATTGCGTCAAAGGGCGGTTCGGAATCCCCCGGCAATTTCAAGAACGACCCTGAACGCGCCGCCGAAGCGGGCCGCAAGGGGGGCGAAGTCTCTGGCGGCAATTTCAAGAACGATCCCCAACGGGCCGCTGAAGCCGGACGCAAAGGCGGCGAAGAATCCGGCGGGAACTTCAAGAATGACCGCGAACGCGCCTCGGAAGCCGGGCGCAAGGGTGGTCAGCACTCCGGCGGCGGCAATCGCGAAAGCTGACCATCGGCATATCGACCCAAAATGGCCCGCCCCTGCCAAGGGGTGGGCCCCATCTTTAAGTCCGCAAACCTTTGCGCGGCCTTGAACGTTTCTGTGGATTCTGGCGGGTTTCGTGCAATTCCTGATCCGCCCGACCGCGAAAACGCGCCGCAGGCCCACCCAAACCAACAAGCGATGTTGCCGCCCGCTTTTGCGCTGTGTTAAAGCCGACCTTACGCGGACCACGGAGAATTGACTGTGGCAGACGCCGAAAGGTTTAAACAAATGTTGACGATCGTTGTTGTCTGCTATCATTCCGGCGGCGAATTTCTTGGTTGCATGGAAACGATTTTCAAAGACGAAACGGAGCAGGATTTTCGCGTCGTCGCTGTGAACAACTCTCAGGACGATGCCGCCGAAATTTCTGCGATCTGTGACCGTTTCGGGGTTACAATGATCCAGAACCCTGAAAACGTCGGTTACGGTCGCGGGTGCAACATCGGCGCGCGGCAGATCAGGGACAGCCGCTACACGCTGTTTTTGAACCCCGATGTCCGTTTCGCGCCCCAGTCGCTGCGACGACTGGTTGAAACGGCCGATGCCCATCCCGACATTGTGGCTTTGGGCCCGCTGCAAAGCGGGCGTGACGGTCGGGTGCGCGGAAAGCGCCGGTCCGTGGGGCAGGGGCCAACCTTTGGCGCGCCCTTGCGCGACGGGGATTGCAGTGGGGCGGTGGTGGAGACCGGTTTTATCTCGGGCGGGGCGCTGATGGTGCGGACGGATGTTTTCCTGCGCATCGGCGGCTTTGACGAACGCATATTCCTGTTTCACGAAGACGATGATCTGTGCCTGCGTTTGGCGCAGCAAGGGCGCTTGGCCTATGCGACCGATATTGTCGTGGATCACCGCTACGGCACCTCGACCCCGCGCACAGATGAATTGACCCGCGTTCGGTCATGGCACCTGGGGTTTTCGCGCGTCTACGTGATACGCAAACATCATGGCCGCCGCGCCGCGATGATCTCGCTCTTGCATGCGGTGTTGAAATTCCTCTCGCCCGAGATGATCTCGGCCCGGGGCCGGATCAAGGCGCGGGCGTTCTTTGACGGCACGCGGACGGCGCTTTGGAAGACTGACCTTTCTGCATCAGCGGTCTCAATCTGATGTCGGACTGCATCGACTTCGCCGCGGCGTCACGGCAAAAGGGACCATCGTCCTTGTGACGGGCGCGTGTGGTATTGGAGCGGCTTGTAATGAAACTGTTGGTGACGGGTGGGGCTGGGTTCATCGGTTCGGCGGTGGTGCGCCTTGCCGTGGCACGCGGTCATGAGGTGGTGAATGTCGATGCACTGACCTATGCCGCCTGTCTGGACAATGTGGCGTCGGTTTCCAGCTCGAACCTTTACAGCTTTGAGCTGGCCGACATCCGCGACCGCGCGGCATTGGATCGGATATTTGACACCCACAAACCCGACGCGGTGATGCACCTTGCCGCAGAGTCCCATGTGGATCGGTCCATCGACGGTCCGGGCGATTTCATTGAAACCAACATCACCGGCACCTTCAACATGCTAGAGGCGGCGCGCACCTATTGGACCCGCGCCGGAAAGCCCGAAGGGTTCCGCTTTCACCACATCTCCACCGATGAGGTGTTCGGCACGCTGGGAGAGACCGGCAAGTTTACCGAAGACACGCCCTATGCGCCCAACAGCCCCTATTCCGCGTCCAAGGCGGCGTCGGATCATCTGGTCAGGGCGTGGCACGAAACCTACGGCCTGCCCGTGGTGATGACCAATTGTTCCAACAATTACGGTCCCTACCACTTCCCCGAAAAGCTGATCCCCGTGGTGATCCTGAACGCGCTCGCCGGAAAGCCGATTCCGGTTTACGGCAAAGGGGAAAACGTCCGCGATTGGCTGTTCGTCGAAGACCATGCCGATGCGCTGCTTCTGGTGGTAGAAAAGGGCGCGCTTGGCCGCAGCTACAACATCGGCGGCGAGAATGAGGCGAAGAATATCGACATCGTCCGCACCATCTGCGCGCTGCTGGATGAAATGCACCCCCAAGGCGCGCCGCATGACCGGCTGATCACCTTCGTCACCGACCGCCCCGGCCATGACCTGCGCTATGCCATCGAACCCGCGCGCATCCGCGAAGAACTGGGCTGGCGGCCCTCGGTCACCTTGGAAGAGGGCCTGCGCCGCACCGTCCGCTGGTATCTGGACAACGAGGCATGGTGGAAACCACTGCAAGGCCGCGCAGGTGTGGGCCAACGGCTTGGTCAAAATCTGGGGTCAAAGGCATGAAGGTTCTGGTGTTCGGCCAATCCGGTCAGGTGGCACGCGAACTTTCCCGCCGTCTGCCCGCCGACATGACGGCAACGTTCCTTGGTCGGGACCGGGCTGACCTGTCCGATCCTGCCGCCTGTGCCACTGCTGTGGCCGCGCATGACATGGATGTGGTGATCAACGCCGCCGCATGGACGGCGGTGGACAAGGCCGAAGCCGAAGAAGCCGCCGCGACGGTGGTGAATGGCGACGCCCCCGGCGCTATGGCGCAGTTTTGTGCGGCAAAGGGCGTGCCGTTCCTGCATATCTCGACCGATTACGTCTTTGACGGTCAGGGCACCCGTCCCTTTACCCCCGCAGACCCTGTCGCCCCGCAAAACGCCTATGGCCGGTCCAAACTCGCCGGGGAAATCGCGGTGCGAGAAAGCGGCGCGCGGCATGTGATCCTGCGCACCAGTTGGGTGGTGTCTGCGCATGGGGCCAACTTCGTGAAAACCATGCGGCGGCTTGGGGCCGAACGCGAAAGCCTGAACGTGGTGGCCGACCAGATCGGCGGACCGCCGCCCGCCGCCGCCATTGCCGATGCGCTGCTCGTCATCGCCCGCGCAATGGGGCAGGGGGCACACGGCGGCACCTATCACTTCAGCGGCGCGCCG
>NKIT01000096.1 GCA_002256185.1 Rhodobacteraceae bacterium PARR1
ACTGCGCCGGATCATCGCCTCAAATCTGGACACCCAGACGCCTGATCCGCAAGTCATCGTGTCGCGCGTGCCGGGGGATGGGGCGACTGTGACCCTGTCCGGGGCCATCGGGCAACAAGGCGTGCTGCCGATCGAGCGGCCGACGCGGACGCTGTCGTCCATGATCGCGCGGGCAGGCGGCGTCAGCATCGATCCAGAAACCGCCATCATCCGCGTCACGCGCGGCAGCCAGACCGGCTCGGTCTGGTTGGTGGACCTTTACGAAAACCCCAGCCTCGACATCGCGCTGCGTCCGGGTGACATCATCGTTGTCGAAGAGGATCGCCGTTCGTTTGTCACCATGGGTGCCACCGGCAGCCAAAGCCGCGTCGATTTCCAGACCCAGACCCTTTCGGGAATCGAGGCGCTGGCGCTGGTCGGTGGCCTGAACACCAGTCTGGCCGATCCGACGGGCGTGTTCATCTTCCGCAACGAACCGGCAGAGATTGCCAATGCCGTGCTGGGTCGCAATGACCTCGTGGGGGCGCAGCGCATGGTTTATGTGCTGGACCTGACCCGCCCGAATGGCATGTTCGAGGCGCGCGATTTCCTCGTGCGGGATGGCGACACGCTTTATGTCACCGAAGCGCCCTATGTGCAGTGGCAAAAGACCATCAGCGCCATCACTGGGGCTGGCAGCGCGGCCAACTCATTGGCGAATGTGGGCACAACGAACTGATCCGCGCGATGACGGACCAAACAGCAACGGGCGTCGCGATACCGCGACGCCTTTTTTATCGAAACGGCGGCTTCTTGATGCAACCGCGCCTGCGCCGGATCATGGCGCTGGCCGGGCATGAGCTGTGCCTGACAGGCACCCCCACGGCCGAGGATGGCGTGGTGGTCTGGGGCCGGTCGCCCACTGCCGCGCGGGGTGAGGGACTTGCCGCCCGCCACGGTCTGCCTGTGGTGCGGGTGGAGGATGCCTTCCTGCGCTCTGTCCGGCCCGGGCGCGCGGGCGATGCGCCATTGGGGCTGTTGATTGACCCCTTGGGCGTGCATTTCGATCCTGCCACGCCGTCGCTGCTTGAGCGGCTCTTGGCCACCCACCCCTTGGACGGGTCCAACCTTTTGGCGCGGGCGCGGGATGGGATCGCGCGGCTGATCGCGTCGGACTTGTCGAAATACAACATCCACGACCCCGCACTTGCCCCGCCCGCGCCGGGCTATGTGCTGGTGGTGGACCAGACGCGGGGCGATGCGTCGCTGACGGCCTCGGGTGCCACGACGGCGACCTTTGCCGCAATGCTGGCACAGGCGCGGGACGATCACCCTGCCGCGCGGATCGTGATCCGCAGCCATCCCGAAACCGCGCTTGGCCTGCGCCCCGGCCATTACGGCACCGCCGATCTGGACGCGCGGACGGTGCTGTCTGCCGACCCGGTTTCGCCTTGGGCGCTGCTGCAAGGGGCGGTGTCGGTCTATACTGTGTCCTCGCAACTGGGGTTTGAGGCGATCCTGGCCGGTCACCGCCCGCGCGTCTTTGGCCAGCCCTTCTATGGCGGATGGGGGCTGACGGTGGATGAGGTGCCAACACCCCGCCGCCGGCGCCCGCTGACCCGTGCGCAACTGTTCGCCGCCGCGATGATCCTTGCCCCCACATGGTATGACCCCTGCCGCGACCGGCTGTGCAGCTTTGAAGAGGCGCTGGACCAGCTTGAGGCCGAAACCCGCGCCCACCGCGAGGATCGCCGGGGCCATGTCGCGCTTGGCATGCGGCTGTGGAAACGCGGGCGGCTGCAACAGGTGTTCGGCACCCGCGTGCCGCTGCGCTTTGTCGATGATCCGGCGAAAGCGGTGACGGCGGCGCGGCGGCAGGGCAAGCCGCTGCTGGTCTGGGCGGGGCGGGAACCCCCGGACCTGCCCGCTGACGTCACAGTCCGGCGGGTCGAGGATGGCTTTGTGCGCTCACGCGGGTTGGGGGCGGACCTTGTGCCACCGCTCAGCCTTGTGACCGATGATCTGGGGATTTACTACGACCCGACCCGCGACAGCCGGTTGGAGCGGTTGGTTGCTGCCCCCCTCCCCCCCGGCGGGCGCATCCGGGCGGAGCGTTTGATGGCGCGCCTGATCGCGTCAGGGGTGACGAAGTACAACCTGCCCGGACAGAGGCCCGATCTGCCGCCGGGGTATCGCATCCTCGTACCGGGACAGGTGGAGGATGACGCGTCCATCCGCCTTGGCGCTGGGGAAATCCGCAGCAATCTGGCGCTGCTGTACGCCGTGCGCGCAGAGAATCCCGATGCCGTGATCGTCTACAAACCCCACCCGGACGTCGAGGCAGGATTGCGCCCCGGTGCCATTCCTGATGTCGACATGGCCGGGCTGGCGGATGTAGTGGTGCGAAACGCCGATCCCGTCGCGCTGATCGCCACCTGCGATGCGGTGTGGACCATGACCTCGCTTCTGGGGTTTGAAGCCCTGTTGCGTGGCAAGCCCGTCACCTGCACCGGCGCGCCCTTTTATGCGGGCTGGGGCCTGACCCGTGATCTGGGGACAGTCCCCGACCGCCGTCGCCGCACGCCCGATGGTGGCTTGCGGCAAGGGATCGACATCCTCACCCTCGCCCATGCCGCGCTGATCGCCTATCCGCGCTACTTTGACCCCGTCACCCGCCGCCCCTGCCCGCCCGAAGTGGCGCTGGACCGGCTTGCCAGCGGCGACATCCCCGCCCCCGGTCCGATGAACCGACTGCTGGCCAAGGCGCAGGGGGCACTGGCAGGGCAAAGCTGGCTGTGGCGGCGCTAGTCGAACCGCTGGGAGGGTTTTCCACCCTCCCAGACCCTCACGGAGGGTATTTGTCCCAAGCTGAAGACAGGATCACGCGCTCTTCATCAGATTGGCGAAAAAACCCTCGGGGGGAGGCGCGGCCTTCCGCGCCTTGGGGGGGTGACGGCGTCCAGATGGTTTGACCACGCGCGAAAACAAAAATGACGTATTTCCAATGCGTTGCGCTATGTATCGGTTCAGTTGGTTTGACCACATTTAGCCGAAAGTTGGCCGAAAGGGGATCATTCGCGTGAGTGACGCGAGGAAAAGTACAATGAAATCAACGGCTATTTTCCACTGGTGGGAACTACTTGGTTCCCACTTCCCTCTCCAAGAGGGCCACCAAGTCGTGGTGCAAAGCTGCCCTATCTTCGCCTGCTGACCTATGCGTGTTGCGGAAACGCTCCACAGTTTCACCAAAGACAAGCATTGCCTTGGCGGCTACCTCTGCGTCTTCAATCCCGGCGACTGTTTCATCCCCAAAAATCGAGTCCGGCGAGGTGCTTTGCTTTTGTCTCATCCACACAATGAGGGATGACACCACGCGAAAACACGCCATAGCGTAATCTGTCTTGGTGGCGGTTGCGTCAAAGCTGTCGGAAGCACGCCCAACTAGCCAGTCAAGGCTAACGTCCATTCCTGAGCCAATGGCGACCAGTGCGTCTAAACCGGGACGCCTCGCGCCCTCAAGCCGCATATAGCTTTCGAGCGAACTTTTGGGCAGACCGCACTGATCGGCCATTTCTTGGATGGTCAGTGCATTTCGGGCGCGAAGGACGTGCAGCCTGTGCACGAGATCAGCCGGTACCGCTTCATCATCCATTGACAACACCGCTTTGTAAGTCTTAGCCCTCGCTTTGTAAGATATTTCCACATGCGAGCGCCGCTTTGTCAAAAAGTAACACACAAGAAGATGCCGGGAAAGCGCGATACCAGAGGGTGCGGGCGACATTCATCTTGCGCGGCACAACCCTTAACGAATGGTGCCGGGCAAACGGGGTTCATATCCAGAATGTGCGGGAAGCCTTCTTTGGCCGTATGCGCGGACCTCTTGGCCGGGCACTTGTCCAGCGCGTTGAAGACGCCGCGCAGGTGGGTTGTGAACGATGCTACGCACCGCCGAGCTTCTAGGTTTGCCGGGGCTTCCGTCTACAAAACGGGGGCTACGGGACTGGCTCAAGGCACACCGCGTGCCTTTGACAGTCACAAGCAACAGAACCTTCATCTTCCCCCTTTCAGCCCTGCCCGAAGACGTACGGCGCGCCTACACGGTGCGGGCGGCTGAGGGCCATGATCTAGCCCCCGGCACTTATGACGAAGCAGCCCATGCCGTCCTGAACGGAGCAACGCCGCATTTGCGGCAAGAGGCAGAGCGGAAAGCAGAGGTCGCGCGCTTCATCTTGGCAGGGCGGAAGGCGGGGCTTGGCCGTTCGGCCATTCACCTTGCGGTGTGGGAACGGTTCGGGACAGAGGGCAATAGCGCGAAATCTCTGGACCGTTGGGAAGCACAGGTTCAAGGGGTTGATCCGGTGAACTTCGCCCCAGCACTTCTGGACGGCTACAAGGGCGGCGCGCCCCGTGCGGACATGTCGGAAGAGGCTTGGCGGCTGTTTTTAGGTGGCGTTAAAGCGGCCTTTCAAACGCACCGTTTCACCGCCCTTTATCGGGAGGTGAAGGCAATGGCCGCGCGGGAAGGTTGGCTCTGGCCGTCCTATTCTACCGTAATGCGGCGCTACAAAGCCCTACCGAAGGTGGAACAGGTGGCACTCCGGTTCGGGCGGGAAGAGGCGCAGCGGCGCTTCTATCAGCCCAACATGCGGGATGCGTCGGGCTTGCGAGCGATGGAATGGGTCGTTTTGGACGGGCGCACAGTCGATGTGTGGGTACTCTGGCCCGAGGGGCAGGTGAACCGAAGGCGGTGGATGCCTTGTTCGCGGTCGCGAGGAAGGGCGGCGGGGCTTTGGGCGATGTGGTCAACACCTGCCGCGAAGCACGGGCGATGGCGGGCGATGATCCGATATCGTTGGAGCACGTCTTGGCGGCTATCGAAGATCTGAGGCTTGTTGTGGGGATGGGTCAATGAGCAAGCAAATTCGCGGACTGGACGGGCAGGCCCTGCCTCATGACGTGGTGGCGGTTTACGTGCAGCGCGGCAATGTGGATGCGACCATCAAGGCCTTGGAAGAGGTTCAGTATCGGCTGAACCACGCCGCCACGATCTTCAAGCTTATCGGGCGACTGAACGAAGACCTTGAAGTGGGTGAACTCTGTTCCTTGTGCAACGTCGCCGGGGAATGGTTTTCGCACTTGGCTGTTACGGAAGGCGAAAAGGTATCAGACCTTGGAACTTGCCTGAAAGTCGCCCGCCACACGACCGACAACAGGGGGAAGACAGATGCCGATATCAAATAAGCAGAAAGCCTTGCTGCACGTGGTAAAGACCAAGCTTCATTGGTCGGACGAAATCTATCGTGAAGTTCTTGTCAGGGTCGCGGGCGTCACCAGTTCGACCGAGCTTGATCAGGACGGGTTCAACGCCATCATGGGCTTTGCCGAATACTCCGGTTTCAAGCCAAGCGCGGGGAACACCCCGAACTATGGCGACCGTCCCGGCTTTGCGACCTTTGCCCAACTGTCCCTGATCCGTGAACTCTGGCGGGAAGTGAACGGGGATCGCCTCTGCGATGACACGCACCTGCAAGCTTGGCTGCGGAAGTATTACAAGGTGGAAAGCCTGCGCTTCCTGACCTTGGAAGCCGCGCGTAAGGTGATCGTGACCCTCAAGAGTTGGAAGGCCCGAAAGGCCGCATGACGCGAAAGCGAGAAACCTTCAGGAGCGGGCCGCACAGGCCCGCTTTTCATTTTGGGGCGTCCCAATAGGGCGCGCCGTCGAATGGGCCTTTAACCCCCCTTTAACGGGCCGCTGCGGGACGGTCATTCACGTGCAAAGCGTCAAGCTTGACGGAGTTGCTTCCATCGGCGACACAAGAGGGGCGGTTGAGCCAAGTATCCCGTCAGACCGGACCTGAGCCGTGGGGGATGTGACGTCCCCCCAACCGCGCTACCTACGAAAACTTTCAAACTCGAATGCTTTCAGTATCGCCAATGGGGTTTTGGCATGAAGCCAGACCCATTCCCCAGCCTGATGTTCCCCTCTTGTGCCGAATGCGCTGGCATCGGCTACAGGTATGTTCCCGCCCTGTTGTGGGACTTGGAAGACGACTGCGGCGCGGACGTGATGAAGGCGTTCGCGCTTCAGTATGGTGGGACTGCCATCAAGGTAGGCGATGCCTACGCCATCCCTGATTTCCGCGCGCCTGATCTGGACCCGTTGAGCGCTGCGCGCGGTTGGCTGTTCCAGACAAAAGGCCGGGGTGATCTGGTCATCCCGCTTGGCCCCGCCAGTCGGTCGGCGCGTGTGGCATGGACGGCGTTTCACATGCTCAACGCCGGGGCATCGCTCGCGCAAGTGGCCGAACGGACCGCCGTCGATCTGCGGACCGTCTGCAACATCAAGAACAAATTGCGCCTTGTCGGCGCACTTCCTAAAAAGGGCAGCACTCCATGATCATCAATGAGCAAAACCTTGGCATCGCCTTTAAAGGCTTCAAGGCACTTTACACGAGCGAGTTCGAGGCGGCTGTTGCCGACTGGGACAAGGTGGCGATGAAAGTCCCGTCCAGCGGGCGCGATACAACCTATGCGTGGCTGGGCCAGTTCCCCCAGTTCCGCGAATGGGTGTCGGGCGCCCGGCAGTTGAAGGAACTTGCAGCGCACGGCTTCACCATCGAAAATGTGAAGTTCGAAAGCACTGTGAAAATCCCGCGTGACGACTTCTCGGATGACCAATACGGTGCGTTCGGTAAGATGTTCGAGGAGATGGGCCTTGCCGCAAAGAAGCATCCGGATGAACTGGTTTTCGCCCTTCTGAAAAACGGCTTCTCTGAACTCTGCTTTGATGGGCAATTCTTTTTCGACACTGATCACCCTTACCAGCCCGACCCTGCGCAACCGGCAACGTCTGTGTCGAACATGCAGGCAGGCACTGGCGCGCCGTGGTTCCTTTTGGACGGGTCGCGTCCTCTGAAAGCTCTGATCTTTCAAGTCCGCGAAGATTACGACCTTCAGTCGATGACGCGGCCTGAAGAAACCCATGTTTTTCTGAATGACGAATATGTCTATGGCATCCGCGCACGGGTGAACGCGGGTTTCGGCGTCTGGCAACTGGCCTACGGATCGAAGGCCGCACTGACGCCCGCAAACTATGCAGCGGCGCGAACCGCAATGCAGGGGTTCCGGGGCGACCGTGGGCGTATCCTTGGCGTGAAGCCCAACCTTCTGGTGGTGCCGCCCGCGCACGAAGAGGCCGCGCGCAAGATCGTCGCCGCGACCAACGAAGCGGGCGGATCGAACCCATGGGCTGGCACCGCCGAAGTGGTGGTTTCGGCTTACCTTGGCGTTTCCCCAGAGGATCGGGAACGGATCGAAGCCCTTGTTTTGGGTGCTTTTGAGGACGCAATCAATGGCTGAACAAGAGGCATTCCCGGCGACTGCCCACGTTGACGGTCACACCTTAAGCGACATGCTTTCTGTCAGCGCTTCATTCTTGCGCGCATCCATAGACGCGGCGCACGGTGCCCTTTTGGCAGTTGAAGCCGCCCAAAAGGGGCTTTTAAATGGGGCCTTAAAGACCTTCCCCGAATGCACTGCGCCGCCGTCAGAACACCGGGAAGCGCACCGTCCAAGCCGCCCGCCGAAGATCGACACAGACCCAGAGCTTCGCACCTTTATCATTGCCCGGATCGACCGTCTGACCTTCCATCAAGTCGCAGACGCCGTCGCCGAAAACTTCCCGCCCGAACGGCGCGTCGGCAAGACGGCAATCTACGACTGGTGGAAGCGCAACCGCCGCCCTAAGCGGAAGGTGCCGAACGGTCCGGACTAGCCCGCGAACCCCCGCCATAGTCCGGCGTCAAACCTTCTGAACCGGTGTACCCAAACCAATTGAATACACACAGGGGGCCGAGGCCCCCCGCGACATTTGGGGCAAAGTGCATCGGTCAGTAAATGTAGCGAATCTGATCACCCCAGAACCGCTCCATCCGGCGCAGGGCGGAATTTACCTCTTCCATGCCCGCCGCATCCAAAAGGGTCTTGCGTTCGATGACTTCGCAATGACGATCAAACAGGCTGGCAAGCATGCCCCGCATGCGCCGCCCCTTTTCCGTCAGCCGCACCCGCACCGACCGGCGGTCGAGTTCGGACCGTTGGTGGTGCATGTAGCCCAGATCGACCAGCTTCTTGAGGTTGTAGCTGACGTTCGAGCCCTGATAATAGCCGCGGCTTTTCAATTCGCCCGCCGTCACCTCAGCCTCGCCGATGTTGAACAGCAAAAGGGCCTGCACCGGGTTGATCTCTTGCACCCCCAAGCGTTCAAACTCATCCTTGATGACATCAAGGATCAAACGGTGAAGCCGTTCGACAAGGGACAAAAGATCGGTATACCCCGCCAGCCTTGCCCTTTGGCTGCCGTCGAGGATCGGGGATTGAACGGTCATGGGCTGCTCCTTTCCGCCTGTCACGGCGGAAAGATGCGGGTGATCTCCCAAGAATCGGTAAACGCCAAAAGGTTTGCGGAATTTTCCGCACAAGGGCTGTCCGCACAAGGGCTGCCCACACTGGGGCTGTCCGAAAACGGGCCGCCCGAAAACGGCTTGGATGTCACCCCTGCATCAGCCGCGCGCGGGCGAAATCGGTGATCCGGGCCAAAAGCCCGGCCAGCGGTGCCGGTGGTTCCTGCGTGCCAAAGATGCAGGCCATCAGGTCTTGGTCATTCTCTTCAAGCAACAGGTCATAAAGGGCCAGTTCCGCCGCATCCAACTCAGCCAGATGCGCATCGGCCCATGGGCCCAGCACAAGGTCCATTTCCTTGGTGCCACGCCGCCAGCTTCGCATCCGCATGCGCTTCAGGCGCGCCTCTGCCGTTTCGGTCATGGCCATCCTTCGTCCAGCTTGATCCATCTGCCCGCGCACCCTAAAGCTGCCGCGACCCGGTTTCCACCCTTGACGGAGATTTTCCGATGGCTTTCCTGTCCGACACGCTGGCGCGCGTGAAACCCTCGCCCACCATCGCAGTCACGACCAAGGCCGCGCAACTGAAAGCCGAAGGCCGCGACATCATCGCGCTGGGGGCGGGTGAACCCGATTTCGACACGCCGCAGAACATCAAGGACGCGGCCAAGCGCGCCATTGATGCGGGCAAGACCAAATACACCGCCGTGGATGGCATCCCGGAACTGAAAGCCGCGATTTGCAGCAAATTCCTGCGCGAAAACGGCCTGACCTATACCCCGGCACAGGTGACGGTCGGCACGGGCGGCAAGCAGATCCTTTACAACGCCCTGATGGCCACGCTGAATCCGGGGGATGAGGTGATCATCCCCGCGCCCTATTGGGTCAGCTATCCCGATATGGTGCTGCTCGCTGGCGGCACCCCGGTCCCGGTGGTGGCAGGAATCGACACCCGGTTCAAACTGACCCCCGCACAGCTCGAGGCCGCGATCACCCCACGCACCAAATGGTTCATCTTCAACTCACCCTCCAACCCCACGGGGGCGGGGTATACGTGGGATGAGCTGCGCGCGATTTGCGATGTGCTGATGCGCCATCCGCAGGTGTGGATCATGACCGATGACATGTACGAACACCTAGTGTTCGACGATTTCAAATTCTGCACGCCTGCAGAGGTGGAGCCCGGCCTTTATGATCGCACCCTGACCTGCAATGGCGTGTCCAAATCCTACGCCATGACCGGCTGGCGCATAGGCTATGCCGCGGGTCCGGTGGCGCTGATCAAGGCGATGGGGACGATCCAGTCGCAGTCCACCTCCAACCCCTCATCCGTCAGCCAGTTCGCGGCGCTTGAGGCCCTGACCGGGCCGCAGGATTTTCTGGCCGAGAACCGCACCCTGTTTCAGCGCCGCCGCGATCTGGTGGTGTCGATGCTGAATCAGGCCCAAGGTGTGACCTGCCCCGTGCCTGAAGGGGCATTCTACGTGTACCCCGACATTTCGGGCTGCATCGGCAAGGCCACCCCCGCAGGCACGGTCATCAGCAATGATGAGGTGTTCGCCACCGCGCTTTTGGAAGAAACCGGTGTCGCCGTGGTCTTTGGCGCGGCCTTCGGGCTTTCGCCAAACTTCCGTGTCAGCTACGCTACCTCTGACGCCCAGTTGCATGAGGCCTGTTCCCGCATCCAGCGGTTCTGTGCCTCGCTTGTTTGAAACCGGTCGGGGCGGCTGTCACGGCGCCTATTTTGCGCCGCTGGTCGCCCCGACCCCTTCCCGTAAGGGCCTTTTAATGTCGCATGAGCTTCCCGAGTTTTTTTTTCGCATCCGTGAGAATGGCGCGACCGTGTTTCGCGTCGATACCGAAAACCGGCAACGCCGGATCGAGATGGACGAAATCGCCGTCGTCAACATCAAGAACGGGCAGATCAAACCCCATGGAAGTCACGAGCTGACCGAGGTTGAGACCGCAGCGATCCGCGACTGGATGGCCCAACGGATTGAGGTGTTGGCCCGCCGCGACATGGATGACATCCACCGCGCCGTGGATCACCTGAACCTGACCGCGCAATGGGTGCAGTCCCGCGCCACGGATGCGCAGTTGGAAGAGGTGACGGATACCCTCCTTCTGACCATGCACGACCTGCGCTCAGCCTTGGTCAAGCGCAAGGCGGAACGGTTGCTGAAAAAGGCTGCCGAATAGCGTCTCAGCGTGGGGCGCGCTGCCAGAACCGCAGCATCAAGAGGCTGGCGGCACAGACAAGGCCAATGACCAGACCCAGCCACAATCCCACCCCGCCAAGGCCCAGCGGAAAGGCCATCGCATAGCTGCAGGGGATGCCGATCAGCCAATAGCTGATGGCGGCGATCACCATGGGCACGCGGGTATCCTTGATCCCACGCAACAAGCCCAGTGCGATCACCTGCATGGCATCCGCCATCTGGAACAACGCGGCCAAAGCCAGAAGCGTGATGGCAAAGGCGGTGATCTCGGCCGTGCCGGGCTTGGCCTCATCAAGGAACAATCCGACCAGCGGGCCGGGCAAGGTCAGGAACAGCATGATCATCGTGACGCCAAAGCCAAAGGACAGCGCGATGCCCACACGCGCGCCGCGCCGCAGATCACGCGGATTGCCCGCCCCGGCGAAATGGGCGCTGCGCACCGTGATGGCGTTGGCCAGACCCAGATGCACCATGAAGGCCAGCGCCGCCACCTCCATCGCGATGCCATGCGCTGCAAGTTCCACCGTGCCGATCCAGCCCATCATCAAGGCGGTGGCCTGAAACAGCCCGCTTTCGGCCAGCCCTGTCACCCCGATGGGCCAGCCCAACCGAAACACACCCCGCAGCGCTGGCCAATCAGGCCGCCAGAAGCGCTGCCAAAGCCGGAACCGCCGCAACGCCGGCAACCAGCCGGCGTAGACGGCCAGCGTGACAAAGGTCACCACCTGCACGGCGAGCGAGGCGATCGCAGCCCCCTGCACCCCCAGTTCCGGTGCGCCCCAATTGCCAAAGATCAGGAACCAGTTCAGCACGATGTTCACACCCAGCGCGGCGATGGTCACCCACAGCACAACCTGCGTGCGGTTCAACGCCGCCAGATAGCTTTTCAACGCCATCACAAGCAGCGCCGGGATCATCCCAAGCCCGGCAATGCGCAGGAAATCCTGCCCCAGCGCCGCCACCTCGGGCCTTTGCCCCAAAGCCAAGAGCACCGACCCCGACCACCAGAACAGGGGATAGACCGCCAGACCGTAGCCCAGCGACAGCCACATCCCCATCCGCGTGTCGCGCCGAACCTGCGCTTCATCGCCCTCGGCCAAAGCCGCTGCGACCATCGGCATCACCGCCTGCGCAAAGCCCGATCCCAGAATGAACACGACGAAAAAGGACGAAGCCGCGATGACCACGGCGGCAAGCTCGGTCACCCCATACCAGCCCATCATGACGGTATCGGCGACATGCAGCGCCATCTGCGCCAGATGGCTGCCGATCAACGGCAGACCCAGCGCCAGCGTCGCGCGGGCATGGGAAAGGAGGGAAAGGGGCTGTGACATCATCCCTCTTTATCTTTTGATCAAAATTTGGGCAAGCCATCACCGGCACAGGCGTTTTCCCCTTTCACCTTGCCCAAATACCCTGCGGGGGGAGTCGCCCGCCCGCGGGCGGCGGGGGCTGCACAAGCCCCATCTGCCGTGCCAAAGCCGAAGGCGGCGGCGCGGCGCATGACCTGACCGTCCGCGCCTGCGCGGGCGGTGCAATCCGCTTCGCCCGCGCAGACGCGGGCGGGGGCAATCCGCTTCGCCGCCGCTTGCCTTGGCCCGTGGCGCGGTTACTCTGCGCTCAGATGGGGCCGAGCGGCGGCCCGACAGGAGTGTCTTCCATGCCCACGCTTTACGGCGTCTACCGTTCCCGCGCCTCGCGCCCTTTGTGGCTGCTGTTCGAATGCGGCGCGGACTTTGACCATGTGCCGGTGGTTCAGGCCTATCGCCTGCCGGGTGCCGCAATGCCGGGGGTAACGCTGGCCACCAATTCGCCAGACTTCCTGACCGTGAACCCGCAAGGCCAGATTCCCGCGCTGACCGATGGCGATCTCGTGCTGACCGAAAGCCTTGGCATCGTGCTTTACCTCGCCCGCGCATATGGCGGGGCGCTGGGTCCGGCCAATGACGCCGAAACCGCGCTGATGGAACAATGGGCGCTTTGGGCGGCCACGGCGGTGGAAACCCCGGCGCTTGAAGTGATGATGGCCCCGCAGGGCGAGATGGGCGAGGCGACGCTCGCCGTCTCGGCCGAGAAACTGCGCCGCCCGCTGGCGCGGTTGGAAAAGCATCTGACCGGGCAGGATCACATGTTGCCGCGCGGTTTTACCGCCGCCGATATCGTGGTCGCCGAATGTCTGCGCTATGCGCAAGGCCACCCGACGCTGCTGTCCGAATTCCCGCAAGCCAAGGCATGGCTTGAGCGCTGCCAAGCGCGGCCTGCCTTTCAGAAGATGTGGGCAGGCCGGATGGCCGAACCGGCGTGAAGGGGACCAGAGGATCGACACGACAACGCGCCAGTGGCGCGTTTCGACGGTCCGATTGCGGCTGCGGCAACGCAGACGCAAGGGGGTGTCCGCAGTCTTAACGTGTCAGGCATGGGACGTGACCGCCCGACGGGTGCACCCTTTGCGCGCCCGCCCCCGGCAGGGCGGTCGCGGTCCGTGCGTCGGGCGCACGGGCGGACGTGGGGCCGGTGTCGGGTCACGCGCGGGTCACGCGCCCCGGGCGACTGAGGCCGCCCTCACTTCACATACTTCCGCCAGTCATGTGCTTCCTTGAAACCCAGCACTTCGCGGATTTTCCGATTTGAGAGCAGGCTTTCATGTTCCCCCACCGGGCGTGACAACGGCACATTCGGGAAGAACCGCGCCAACAACTCGGCATTCGGCTGCGGCGTCGAATTGGTGTCGTTTACCGCGTTGAACACCTGAAAACCCAGACCGTCCTTTTTCAGGCACAGGTCCACAATCTGCCCCAGATCCCGCGCGTCGATGTAGCTGAAGGTGATCCGACGCCGACGACCCGGATCATCCTTCAGCGGCGGGAACACGGTTTCATATTCATGCGGCTCGATCACATTGCCGATCCGCAGCGCATAGACATCCGCCCCGGTCCGGCGCTGGAACGACCGCGCCGTGACCTCGTTCACCTTCTTGGACATGCCATAGCTGTCCATCGGGTCAATGTCGTAATCCTCCTCCAAAGGCAGCACCTTGGGGTCCACCTCGCCATCGCTGAAACACACGCCATAAGTGGTTTCGGAGGAGGCGATGATCACCTTGCGGATGCCCATCTTCAGCGCGGCTTCCAGCACGTTATAGGTGCCCATCACATTGACGCGGTAAGTCTCGTTATCGGGGGCCAGCATCAGGCGCGGCACGGCGGCGAAATGCACGACGGCATCGAACAGGCGATGGCCCTTGCCATCTTCTAATTCTTCGCCGCTGGCATAGGCGCTCATGGCGTTGAACATCTGCCCGCTGTCGGTGATATCGGCGATCAGATCGGCCACATCGGGATGACCCAAGGCCACGCGGTCCACATTCAACACCCGATGCCCCTGTGCGGCCAGATAGGCCACCACATGCTTGCCGGCTTTCCCCGACCCGCCCGTGAACAGAACGCGCATGATCTCTCCTCCCTCAATTCGATGCTGTCGACCATCGGCCAAACATCGCCATGTCTGGTCCGCAAGATGGGCCATGCCGACAGGGTGACAAGGAACACGACTGCGATCATCGCCGATTTGCCGCCACGCTGGCGCAAATCTGCCGCCCCGGCAAGCGTCCACCGTTTCCCCTAGCGGCGTTTGACGCAAACGCCGGGGCGATGTCTGACGCAGACATCGCAGCCGCCTCTTCGGAGTTTGCGTCAAACTCCGCCCCGAAGTCTGCGTCAGACTTCGCCTTTCCGCCCGACTCAGGTCCTACCCCCCTACATCTTGCGCCCCTCCCCCCCAAAGTGGTCTAATCGCTGCTTATCGCAGCGCAACGAGAATCGAGCACCCGCATGGCCGACGACCTTTTGACCGGCACCGATCAGACCTATGACGCCTCCTCGATCGAGGTGCTCGAAGGGTTGGAGCCCGTCCGCAAACGCCCTGGCATGTATATTGGCGGCACGGACGAGCGGGCGCTGCATCACCTCGTGGCCGAAATTCTTGATAACTCCATGGATGAGGCGGTGGCAGGCCATGCCAACCGGATCGAGGTTGAACTGCACGCCGATAACTCGGTCACCGTGCGCGACAACGGGCGCGGCATCCCGATTGATCCGCACCCGAAATTCCCCGGCAAATCCGCGCTGGAAGTGATCCTGTGCACCCTGCACGCTGGCGGCAAGTTCGGCGGCAAGGCCTATGAAACCTCGGGCGGGTTGCATGGCGTGGGGGCATCAGTCGTCAACGCACTGTCGGATGTGATGCGGGTTGAGGTCGCGCGGAACAAGGAACTGTTCCAGCAATCCTTTTCGCGCGGTATCCCGCAAGGCCCGGTGGAAAAGGTGGGTGCCGCCCCCAATCGGCGCGGCACAACCACGCTATTCCACCCGGACCCCGAAATCTTCGGCAGCCAGACCTTCAAGCCTGCGCGACTGCTCAAGATGGTTCGTTCAAAGGCTTACCTGTTCTCAGGCGTCGAAATCCGCTGGAAAACCGCCGTCAATGATGGCGAAACCCCGCTTGAAGCCGTGTTTCACTTTCCCGGCGGTCTGGCGGATTACCTGTCCGACAACCTGCACAAAACCACCACCTACGCCGACCGTCCCTTTGCCGGAAAGGTCAGCTTCACGGAAAAATATAACATCCCCGGATCGGTCGAATGGGCGATCAACTGGACGCCCGCGCGGGACGGCTTCATCCAGTCCTATTGCAACACCGTGCCTACCCCCGAAGGCGGCACGCATGAGGCCGGGTTCTGGGCCGCGATCCTGAAGGGCATCCGCGCCTATGGTGATCTGGTCAAGAACCGCAAATCCGAATTGATCACCCGCGAAGACCTGTTGACCGGTGGCTGCGCGTTGGTGTCGTGTTTCATCCGTGAGCCGCAATTCGTGGGCCAGACCAAGGACCGCCTGTCCACCGAGGAAGCCGCCAAATGGGTCGAAGGTGCTGTGCGCGACCATTTTGACAACTGGCTGGCCAATGACACCAAATCGGCGGGCGCGATCCTCGATTTTCTGGTGCTGCGCGCCGAAGAACGCCTGCGCCGCAAACAGGAAAAGGAAACCGCCCGCAAAACCGCGACCAAGAAACTGCGCCTTCCCGGCAAGCTGACGGATTGCTCCAGCAAGACCCGCGACGGGACAGAACTGTTCATCGTCGAAGGCGACTCGGCGGGGGGATCGGCCAAGGGTGCCCGCGACCGCGAAACGCAGGCGCTGTTGCCGCTGAAGGGTAAAATCCTGAACGTGCTGGGCGCGGCCTCGAATAAGCTGAACGACAACAGCGAAATCCGCGATATCTGCGAGGCGCTGGGGGTGCAGATGGGCACCAAGTTCAAGGTCGATGATCTGCGCTATGACAAGATCATCATAATGACCGACGCCGATGTGGACGGCGCGCATATCGCCTCGCTTTTGATGACGTTCTTTTTCACCCAGATGCGGCCCCTGATCGACAAGGGACACCTCTATTTGGCCTGCCCGCCGCTGTATCGGCTGACCCAAGGGGCAAAGCGGCTTTATGTGGCGGATGACGCGGAAAAAACGCTTTGGATGGAAAAGGGGCTTGGCGGCAAGGGCAAGATCGACGTGCAGCGCTTCAAAGGGCTGGGCGAGATGGACGCCAAAGACCTGAAAGACACCACGATGAACCCCGCCACCCGCAAACTGATCCGCGTCAGCATCGACGAGGACGAACCCGGCATGACCGGCGATCTGGTGGAACGCCTGATGGGCAAAAAACCGGAGTTGCGGTTCCAGTATATTCAAGAGAATGCGCGGTTTGTGGAAGAGTTGGATGTTTGAGGGGCTTTAAGACCCTTCCCCCCCTTTTGCTCCATCAGCCAAGGGGCGCGTACGCACCGCGGGGTGGGTGCACGTATAAGTGCGCCCGCACCGGTGGGGCGGTGCGGGCGCGCCCC